>JAUHYI010000143.1 GCA_030426385.1 Phycisphaerae bacterium | reverse complement strand
ATGATTTTTGAGGGGTCATCGAGATCGAGCAATGATGCGCCGATGCAATATTCGCGCATGGGTCCGACGCCGTGGGTCAGTAAAATCCAGCCGCGTTCGGTTTCGATGGGTGAACCGCAGTTGCCGATCTGGACGAACTCCCAGGGATAGGTGGGGACTTGCAAAGGTTTGGCTTCGTTCCAGAAGTGGATGTTGTCGGATTCCATGATGAACAGGTTTTCGCCATCATGTCGGCTGATCATCATGTACTTGCCGTTGACCTTGCGTGGGAACAGGGCCATGCCTTTGGACTGGTTGTATTGTCCGTTGAGCGTATGGATTTTGATGCGTTTCCAGTCATCGGTTTCGATGAGTTGGGTGAGAATGCGCATGCCGTTGTAGGCCGTGTAGGTGCCGTAATAAGTTTTGCGTCCGTCGTCGTGGGTGAAGTGGACGAGTCGGACGTCTTCGATGCCTTTGATTTCGTTTTCGGTGGTGGGAAAAATCACCAGTTCGGACGGATCGGCATCGAGGGGCATTTGCAATTGGTAATTCGAACGCGCGATCCATAACATCAGGTCGGCGGTCGGCGTGAACGCGCCGGGCTGCACTTCCTCGGCGGACACCTCGGCCAATTCATGACTCAACTCACGGAAGGTGAACTGATCTTTGAGGCGTCGCATGACTTTGTTGAGAGCTTGATTAGGCACGCCCATGCCTTCGAGCGTCAGGCGAAAGGTGTGCTTGTCATAGAGTCGATCCTTGACGACTTTGGCGCGGCTGGAAAATTTGCTGGGCGGATTGAATGTCACTTCATCGTTGGGTTCACACACGCCGGTGCGGAACACGATCGATGAGACATGGCCTTCGCCGGTGGCCCGCAGGCTCATGATGAAACGCGTGGCACCTTCGGGCAAACCCGATTGATCGTAATGGGGCACGATGGAAGGATTAAACAAGGCTGCCGACTCGATGGAATATTCCATGGTGAAATATGCGCCGAGTAATAATTGCCGGGTGGGCGAAATGGAAACATCGCCTTCGATGTAGCTTTCAATGCGCAGGTAATTTTCGTAGAGCGCGTTTTCAACGCCTTTGTGACGGCTGGCAAAACCTTCCATCACTTTTTCGAGAAGGATCACAACTTCATCATCGCTCAGCGCGAGGGTGCGATCGATGATGTTCTTGATACGGTCTTCACCGCCGACCACGAAAAACCGTGTGATCACGCGACTGTCGTCGGAGGTGAACACTTCGCTGAGCCGTCGGACTTTAGGTTGGGTCGTGGTGGCCATGTTGCGATTGTTCCTTGGAGCGTGGTGTTCGTGTGTGTGGCTTGAAGTGGCAGGGTGTGACCACGTGGGTATTCGCGGGTTGGTTTATGATTGGTTGATGGTTGCGATCGGTGTTATGCCATCGGTGTTATGCGAGCGGATGCGTGATCATGGCGACCTGTTGCCGTTGCCTGCGAACGATAAATACCACGGCGGGCTGCCCGTTCTTGTTTTTCGAGCTGCGTTTCGGGTTGCGTTTCGAGTTGCGCCATTGTCGGGCTATTTTATCCGCATCGACCGTACAACCGCGCGTCTTGACTGTGACGGGTCCGATATCACATTCTCGCAGGTAGCGCGTGACCTTATTCATACGCCATGGCATGAGGGCCCGCAGCTCATAGCCGCGCAGCCACACGTTGGTCACTTCTTGATCACTACCTAGTATCCCCAACCCGGGCCACAGTTCGTCACACTGGGCTTGTCGTGCGATCGTATCAATCAGCTGAGCGCGTTCGATCGATGCATCGACCGTATAAATATACCGCGCGATCGGTTCGGATGATAATGCCGCGGTGCCAGACGATTGATCGTAAGGAATTTCGGTGGCATACGGATCAGGATCATAACTCTCGATGTCATCACTATCGGCGATGTCACGATCATGGACATCATCTCTATCGGCGACATCCAAACCGTCGGCCATATTGGTGGCATAGGGTGAGGCCGATAACGTGTGGTCGGTGCCGTCGGCGGCTAACAATGTTGCACGGCGTGGCACGCCTGATGCAAGTCGTCCTGTCCAGCAAAGGGCCTGCACCATGCGACCGGCTTCACTGATAAATTCGATTTCACCGCGCGGTCCTGCCAGCGCCTGGGCAGCATCTCGATCGACGCCGGGGCCCAGTTTGATCACGCAATCCGGACAACGTTCGATTAATGCCGACATGGCCTGCGGGCCGGGCACGTAATCTTCAATGCGCCAAGTCCGTTGCTGGTTTCGCGCCGCGCGTCGGTCGGGATCGAGATGCACAACCTGACCCGACAGGTTCATGGTTTCCAATGCGGCGGCGATGGTGGGGCATCCCGCGTTTTGTTGTGTCATCCATGCACGCACGGGATCGCTGTCCACGCCGATTACCTGCAAGCCTGCGTCCTGCATGGCCATGGCATCTCCGCCGATGCCGCAGCAAACATCGAACACCCGCGTGTGGGTGCCGACGGCCTGAGCGATGCGTTGGGCTTTGTATTGCGCGACGCGCCACGAGCTAGCCTGTTCCACGCCCGCAGGATCAGCGACCATCGTATCACCGCGTGCGGCGAATTTTCGTCGCGCTTTGTCGCGTGCAGTCGCCAGGGCCAGGGCATGACTGATCAGGGTTGGTGAATGCTGGGGATAGTCGCGTCGCAATGCGGTGACGGCCGCGACATCGCTGGGGTCACACGCTGCGGCTGCGGCGCGAAGGCCTTGGGCATCGCTGGCGAGCAAATCGCGCCAGTCACGCCAGTCGTTGATCGCATCACGTGCATTGGTTGGGTGGCCCATGGTGATCAGGATACGCGGAACCGATGCGTTCGTGTGAACTGGGGACGGGAACCGGGGACAGGATTACCGATATGGGATCACAAATCTGGGATCACAAATCTAGGATCACCGATCACCAACGTGATGGTAAGTCACGGTGATGGTGGCGATGATGGTAACGGTGATGATCGTTCGATTACAGGCGTTGATAGCGGGAAATGAGATCCACAATGCGTGGCTGGTTCGCATTCAATTGGGTGCTGCGTCGCCAGGATTCGATGGCTTGTTCCCACAGCGGGCGATCCGTGCGACCGCCTTGAATGTACAACGTCATCAGACACACGCCCAACCCGTTGAGGGATGCGATATTGTCATTGTCGATCGATAGCGCTGCTCGGAAACTGGCCAGCGCGTCATCGAAATTGCGCAGTTTGAATTGCGTGTAACCCAGACGTTCATACGCGATGGCTGAGGGTGATTGCCGAATCAATGTGCGTAACACGTTGATCGCTCGATCGTGGTTGCCCAGACGAATGTGCGCGTCAGCCAATCCCAGCAGAATCGGATCGCTCAATTCGCCAAGTTCCACCGCCTGGCGATAGGCATCGACGGCCAACGCATAGCGCTTCAACAGACTGTAACACGCGGCAAGATTCGACCACGCGGCCTGACTGTCGGGCTGAATTTTCACCGCATGTCGGGCATACGGCAAGGACTGGCCCGGGCGATTCAATTGCAAATACGCACCGGCTAAATTGTGATTGGCTTCGTAACTGTTCGGGTTGATCGTCAGTGCTTCGAGGTACACGCGCACCGCGTCCTGAATTTCGCCCAACAATTGATGCACCAGGCCCAGGTAATAATGCGCATCAAAACTTTGCGGGTCCAGACTCGTCGCGCGGTTGTACGAACTCTTGGCCGTTTCGTAATCGCCCTTGACGCGATACACCGAACCCACCCCGATATGAGCGGGCACGTAGGTTGGGTTCTCTTCCAGCGCAGCTTCGAACTGTGACAAGGCCACATCCGGCAGACCCTGTTCGAGCAAATCGTTCCCGCGATCCACCGCCGTCACCACGCGCATCTGTCGCTCCACAGCCAATCGACGCTGGGCGCAGCCCGATAATGTGGCCATGGCTACGCTCAGCGCGACCAACAAGACTAAACCTGGTACCACTGTGAGGGCTTGTTTCTGTCGCATACGTTTTTGGGTCCCTGATCGTATCAATCGTACCTGTCACCAATCCACCGGCTTTTCCCGGATGAGCTTTTACCCCGCGATTACCGATGCCGGCCTGCGTCCATCTGTCGCATCATCGACCAGATCACGGTCGTAGTTTCAAATTCATCGAGCCACAACATGATCCCCTGACGCTATCATATCGCGATGCGCATTGCACTGGCACAATTAAATCCAACCGTCGGGGATATTCCCGGCAATGCCCAATTGATCGAAAACGCGATCGATCAGGCTCGCGAGGCAGGCGCTGATCTGGTGATCACGCCCGAACTGGCGATTGTAGGCTATCCGCCCCGCGATTTATTGCTCAAGCCCGCGGTCATCGAACAATCGACCCAGGCGATCGCCCGGCTTGCCGCGCGTTGCACGGATATCGCCGCGATTATCGGCTATCCCACGCCTTCGGATTCTCATGATCGAGGCCGGGCCTTGTACAACGCCGCCGCGTTTTGTCAGCACGGCCGTATTGTGACGCGTCGGGTGAAAAATTTGTTGCCCACCTACGACGTGTTCGACGAGCAACGTTATTTCGAACCGGGCCAGCGCGTCGATCTGACGCCGTTGGAACACGATGGCCAAACCATCCCGTTGGGCATCAGCATTTGCGAGGACCTGTGGAACGATCGCGAATCGTTTAGCCGACAGTTGTATCACGACAATCCTATCGATGAACTGGCTCGTGCGGGTGCGAAAATTTTTATCAACTGTTCGGCCTCGCCATTCATCGTGCGCAAGCATGCGTTTCGTTTGAAACTGATGCGCCACGTGGCTCGCAAATATCAGTTGCCTTTGTTGTATTGCAATCAGGTCGGCGGCAATGATGAACTGGTGTTCGATGGCAATAGCTGCGCATTCAATGCCGATGGCGAATTGATCGCCCATGCTAAATCGTTTGCGCCGGATTTGTTGATCGTGGATTTGGAAACGCCAACAGTCGCAACACCTGTCACATCTGTCACGTCTGTCGCGTCGTCAACCGCAATACCAGCAGCCGAGCCAGTTCAACCGCCCGCGCTATCGGACATTGAAACGATCTATCACGCCCTGGTGTTGGGCCTGCGTGATTATTGCCGTAAATGCGGATTCAATTCGGTCGTGCTGGGATTGTCCGGCGGTATCGATTCGGCTGTCACCGCGGCCTTGTGCGTCGCGGCGCTCGGTGCTGACAACGTGCGCGGCGTGACCATGCCATCACGTTACAGTTCTACCGGCTCGGTCGATGATGCGATTGAATTGGCCAAACGTCTGGGCATTCGTTGCGACACCGTGTCGATTGCCGAGGCCCATGACAGTTTTGAATCCATGTTAGCGCCCGTGTTTACCGGCACCGAACCGGGCGTCGCGGAAGAAAATATTCAAGCACGCATTCGCGGCGTCATCATGATGGCGATGAGCAATAAATTCGGGGCCATGCTCGTCACCACCGGCAACAAATCCGAATTGGCGGTCGGGTATTGCACGTTGTATGGCGATATGTGCGGCGGTTTGGCGATCCTGTCCGACGTGCCCAAAACCATGGTGTGGGATTTGGCGCGATGGATCAACACGTCCGATTGTGAATTGCATCGGCAGTTCGATGGCCCGGTCATTCCTGAAAATTCCATCACCAAACCGCCCAGCGCGGAACTGCGTCCCGATCAGGTGGATCAGGATTCGTTGCCGCCGTATGAACAGCTTGATGAAATCATCGAACGTTATGTTGAACGCGAACAATCCGCGCAAGCCATCATTACGGAAACGGGTTTTGACGCTGAAATGGTTTATCGCATCGTGCGTCTGATCGACATCAATGAATACAAACGCAAGCAGGCAGCACCCGGATTAAAAATCACCGGCCGAGCGTTTGGCTTTGGCCGACGCATGCCGATTGCTCAGCGTTTTGATAATCGACATGAAAGCCCAGGCGATTAACGCGATCGGGGTCGCTGTTTTTTTTAGAAATTTGGCAAAACGTGTTAGCTGCCGCTCTTTGGCGGCGTGGTGGGGCAGCGGGGGCATGTCGGGTACGCGCCGCCAAATGGCGGCGGCTAACGTGGTGCGCGCGGGGTGGGGGAGTGGGGGGGAAGTGGGGGGGCTATTGTGTTTTGCCGCTGATCAAATCGTCTAACGTTTTGCCATCCATCGCTTGATGTTGGGCATTGCGTAATGTGACCAGCACGTCTTGTCCTGGCGTTGTGTGATCGAACGCCACCGATTGCTGATCGCCCACGTCGAGCAATTGCGACAGCATGATTTCATTGGGCGGTTTGGCCAACGCGTAGCCATCGACGCCATCCTGTTCATCATCGCAGGGCACACGATTCAACAGGTGTTGTGATTTCAACGCCTGGCATAACGTGTGGACCGCTGAGCCGGGTAGCCGGAGTTTGGTTGCAATTTCCACCGGCGTAACCGTCTCGCCCGATTGAAATCGACGGCCCACCAAAGCCATGATCGGCAGGGTCCATTTCGGATCAAAACCCGTTTCCGTTTGTTGTTGCACCCAAGGCGGGGCTTGAGGCAATTGATGTTTGCCGCCCAACGCACCCATGGCCTGCAACGTGTAACTGATTTCCAGGCCAAACAAAATGATCAACCAGCTCAAAAACAACCACAACAAAAACAACGGCAACACGCCCAGCGCGCCATACAACGTGCTGCCCGCCGCATTGCCCACATACATGCGAAACAATTCTTTGGTGATGCCCCATCCGATGGCCGCCACGCCCGCACCGACCAGTGATGCCTGCACGCTGACGCGCGTTTTGGGAAGCAGCACATAAATCACCCACAGCACCAGCCATGTCGCGCACAACGGTGCGATGTATGCCAACGGCCCCAGCGCCCACTTACTCCACTGCGCAGCATCCAACACATCGAACAACCGGTTCTGAAATACCTGCGTGGCAATCAGCAGTAGCGGGGCTAACACGATCGTCGTGAAATACAACGGCAAACGCAGCAACCAATGCCGACTATCACCCACACCGAAAATGGCATTGAAACTACGCTCGGTCGTGGCGAGCAATGCGGTCGCTCCATAGAAAAATACCAGCACACCCACCACGCCGATGCTGCCGAATTTTACTTGTTCCAATTGATCCAACAGGCCCTGGATTTGTTCGTCGAGTCGTTGTCGCACTTCATCAAACTCGCGTCGATTGATCGCCGCGACATCGCCCTCGGTTTCGGCGGCGATGGTTTGTTCGTCTTCTTGGGTCAACATCACCTCGGCGGGCGCGTCGGCATCATTGCGTTGCAACGCATCGACGACCCAGTTCACCGCGGTCTGTTTGAACTGATCGCGTTCGCCTTCATCGACAAACACATTGAGGGCCACCAGCATCAACACCAACGTGGGCAGCAAACTGAATAAGGTGTGATAGGTCAACGCGGCAGCCATTTGCGGGGCGCGATCGTCGCGCATTTTTTTGGCGCAATAGCGAGCCAGGTCCGCCGCAAAGCGCAGCGACCGCTGCATCCGCGTCATTTCATCACGCGGCTGGGTCAGCCATCGGTGGGCGGAGGCCACTATGTCGGCAACAATCGTCATAGCGTCATTATCGGGTGAAACGGGGCGTGATGTTGGAACCGGTGAAATTACGCACGAGGGCCTGTGTCGGTTGGGTTGAATCAGATCGTGATGATTTTACGACTTACGCCGGGTCGTCGCCCATTGGGCCCCACGGATGGCACCGGGCGATCCGTTTAATCCCACGCCAACTGCCGCGCATCGGCCCATATTTGTGAATCGCATCCATCATATATTGGCTGCACGTGGGCTGATAACGACAATGTCCAGCCAACATCGGCCCCAGGGTCACCCGATACAGCACGACCAATCCGATCAGCAATCGGCTTAACCATCGTCCGATCAGGCCGAGGGGTTGTTGGGCATCTGCGTGGGTGGGTTCAATTTTTTGAGGCGTTTGTCCCATAGTTGGTGCAGGGATCGAGTGGTGGAAAATAACATGCGTTGCCATTGGGCCAGGGTGATTTTCGGTTGGGCAGGATGCGGGTGCACCACGACCACCAGATCATAGCCACGTGGCCAATCGTATTGTGATAAACGAAACGCCTCACGAATCATTCGCTTGATGTGATGGCGACGAACCGCATTGCCCACCCGTCGTGAAACCGACAACCCCAGACGCGGGTATCCCAATTCATTGGGCAGTGCATGAATCGAAATAGGCCCCGCGGATTTTCGTGCCCGTGCGGCAAACACCGCAGCGAATGCATTGTTGCCATGCAATCGGTGTGAGCTGCGAAATGTGTAACGCCGGGTGGTCATGGTGGGGGGAGGGTGAGTTAAAAGTTAAAAGTTAAAAGTTAAAAGTGGGGAGGGCGCTAAGCCGCAAGCGGCGGGAACCTGTGATGGTCAATCGCGCGGGGGAAGCGTGGGGGGGGGTGTGTCTTGGCGCATGACGAGGAGGCGTTTGCTGTAGGTGGCGATGACATCACCGCGTCGGAGCATGCCGATGATGGTGTGGGGATCCTCGTCATCGACCACGGGCAATTCCTCGTAGGGCGATTGGGCAAACTCACTCATGGCACTGGACAGATCCATTTGCAATTTCAAAGGCGTGACATTGGTGACCGCGAGGTCTTCTGCGACCGCCAGCGAGGCCAGCCCGGATTCATAGAGATATTCGCGCATGTCGTTGAGCCCGAATAGGCCGTAGTATTTGCTATCGCGATCGACGACGG
>JAUHYI010000142.1 GCA_030426385.1 Phycisphaerae bacterium | reverse complement strand
CGGCTTGGGGCCGCTGCCAGCCTGGGTGCGTCGGCTCCATCGCGTGCGTTGCTGGGTGGGCGTAAAAATCATCCTCTACCACGCCCGATTGCAAGCGAACCAAGCCAACGATTGAAAGCGGTGATGCAAAAAGGTGTTAAGTGATCAGTCAGGATTGCGATGCGGTAACAGGTTACGCAAAACGCTATAGCACGTGATACGAATGACGATGAATGCTTGCGCGTAGTTTTTTGTTAGCTCCCGGTGAATACCGGGAGTCTGCGTGAGGAGAAAATTTAGAACGCGCGAGTTCTAAGCCCGATGGGTGTGAATAGCGAGCGGGAAAAACTAAGAGGAAAACTAAGAGGAAGTGGGGGGGAAAATTGCGGGGGAGAAGTGCAGAGGAAAAGTGGGGGGGGGTGGGGGGGGGTTATGGGTTGCCTTGGCGGGCGCGTTCTTGTTCCTGGGCTTCGGGCGAGATGCCATAGATGACCAGGCGCGTGCTGACGGGTTCGAATCCGTTGTTGTGGCAAATTTTGTCACGCAGCGCGGTGAGCCAGGGGCTGGGGATTTCGATGACCTTGCCGGTTTCGACACAGACGAGGTGGCCGCGTGGGGCCTGGCCATAGCTGAGTCGGTAGTGAGCCTGCTTGGCATCGATGAGCACCTCGGTGATGATGCCCGCGTCGAGCAGGTGTTTGAGGGTGCGATAGATGGTGGCCTTGCTGACCGATAGGCCCGCGTCGCGCATTTCGTAGAGAAGTTGTTCAGCTTCGAAAACGTGTTGCTTGCGGGAAACCGCGTCGAGAATCTGAGCGCGTTCGGGGGTGAATTTGAGGCCCGTGCGTTTGAGAAATCGCCGAAACACCGAGCACATGGGTGGGATGATATCGCCGGTTGATTGGCCGATAGCTGGGCCAGTCGGGGACGGCGAGGAAGTGGTGGGCGTGGCGGCGTCGGACATGATTCAGATTATAACAGTTCTAAAAAAGATTGCCCTCCGCCCCCCCCACATTCCCCCCATCTCTCCCCCCCCATCCCCATCTCCCCAACTCCCCACACATGCCCCCACACATGCCCACACACATGACCCATCCACCCGCACACCACATCTGCACATGATCTTGGTGTAAACATGATGGATTGATCGGCTATCGTTCACAAGCGGCAGGGGTGGCGGAAAAAGTTGGGGACGGTGGGGGGGTGACTGTGATATGCTGACGGGTTTGGAATGGTGACTGCTTAATTAGGAGTTTGGCGTTTGTCAGAATCGTCTACGCAATCGGAAGCCATCGGGCTGGGCATGATCGGGTTCGGCACGGTGGGCCAGGGTGTGGCCCAGTTGCTGCATGAGCAAGCGGCGGTGTACGCGGCTCGAGTGGGGCGGCCGTTGGTGTTGCGGCAGGTGGCGGTGCGCGATGTGGGCAAAGCGCAAGCGGCTGCGGCAGCGCTCGATATTGGTTTGGACCCGAAGATGTTCACGGCCGACGTGGATGCGATGATCGATCGCGATGATGTGGCGATGGTGATCGAGGTGGCCGGAGGCCTGGCGATGCGTGGGCCGGTGGAGCGATCGCTGACACGTGGCAAGTCGGTGGTGACGGCGAATAAAAGTTTGTTAGCGGCGGCCGGTTCATCGCTATTCGCGACAGCGCGCGAGCATGATGCGGCGATCGCGTTTGAGGCATCGTGTGGGGGTGGGATACCGATCGTCACGTCGTTGCTGTTTGGCCTGGGCGCGAATCGGATCGAGGCGATGGTGGGAATCCTCAACGGCACGTGCAATTATATTTTGACTGCCATGACCCAACGCGGTCAATCGTATGACGCGGCGTTGGCCGAAGCGCAGGAAAAAGGTTTTGCCGAAGCCGATCCGACGTTGGATATTTCCGGTCGCGACGCGGCGGAAAAATTGGCGATCCTGGCATCGTTGGCGTATGGCATCGAGATCGATGTGGATTCGATTCCATGTGAAGGCATCGATCGATTGGATCTGGAAAATATTGCGCTGGCCGCGGAGATGGGATACGACATTAAATTGTTGGCCATCGCGCAGCGATATGAGGATGGTCCCGGTGATGCGGTGAGCTTGCGTGTTGAGCCTTGTTTTGTCGATCAAGACATGCCGTTGTCCGATGTGCATGGCTCGTTTAATGCGTTGTCGGTGGACGGTCACGCGACGGGTGTGACGACGTATGTGGGTCACGGTGCGGGCCAGATGCCGACGGCCAGCGCGGTGGTAAGCGATGTGTTGAATGTGGCGAACGGTTGGTATGGCCAAGCGTTTGCGCGATTGGGCGCGCCGACGGGCCGAACCGCACCGGTGGTGACTGATGAATTGAAAGGCCGATTTTTTGTGCGGCTGAATATGGTTGATGCGCCGGGGGCGATGGCGAAGGTGGCGACAGTGTTGGGCGAATCGGGGATCAATTTGTCATCGATCCTGCAACACGAAGCCGCTGCGGGCCAGGTGGTGCCGGTGGTGGTGACCACGCATGAGGTTGATCGCAGTGCGATGGATGCGGCGCTGGCGAAAATCGAATCGTTGCGCGTGATCGCTGGACGAGCGACATGCCTGCGCGTGTTGGATTTCGAAGACTAGAGCCACTGGCTTCAATATTCTCCACGGTTACCCGAACTGGGCGCTTAAGCGACTAGTCCAGTGCACCCCAAACTAATTTAGTGGCGCTAGTTTTTTGGATCGTGCTGTTCGATCAGCATGGGTAATTCCTGCGTGAACTGACTGCGGGGCATGACATGGTCAGCACCAGCAGCGCGAGCACGGCGAAGCAACTCCGCTGCCACGTGCGATCCGAACGCGACGACGGTGGGGCGGGTGTCGCCCGTGTTGCTGTCAGTCGTGTCGGCGTTATTCATGGTGGGGCGATTGGTGGTGGGGTGGTTGTTGGGGGGGCAATTGTTGGGGGGGCAATTCGTGGGGGGTCGCCAGGTGATGATTGTTTCGATCATGGCCAGGGCGGTGTCTGCCATTTCCATATCGATGAACACGCGCGTGACCGGATCGTTGGGTTTGTTGGACCCATCATCCACACGGTTAAGGCGATCGCGTAATTTGTTCAGGTCACGTGCCGGTCGGGCTGGGACGTTGAGAGTTTCCGCGGTGGATGCAATTTTTGTGGCAAATATTAAATCCTGGGTGCAATAAATAATCATGGTGTATCCATCGTGACGAAGGTATTGTTAGGAAAGCACGTTTTTGTTGGCGTGCGACATATCAGTCCTCATTAGATTAGTCGAAGTTTTCCCATGACGAATAGTTCTTGTGCATTGAATCGGTATGGCGTGCTTAACGAACTGGGGTTTCGTTATGACCCGTCGAACATTTATCAGCAGGTCATCGATTCGGTATTGCGTGCTGGTGAGATTCTGGAATTGCCGCGGCATTTGCAGTTGATTTTAGCGCAGCCGAAAAACGAATTGATTGTGCATTTCCCAGTGCTGATGGACAACGGTGACTATCGCCTGTTCAAGGGCTATCGGGTGCAGCACAACAATATTCTTGGGCCGTACAAAGGCGGTATGCGTTTTCATCAGGAAGTGTCGCTGGATCATGTCAAAGCGTTGGCGGTTTTGATGACGATGAAAACCTCGCTGGTGCGCTTGCCACTGGGCGGGGCCAAGGGTGGCGTGCAGGTGGATCCACATGCGATCAGTCTGGATGAACGTCGGCGATTAACGCGACGTTTTACCGCAGCGCTGGGCAACAACATCGGGCCTGATATCGACATCCCCGCGCCGGACGTGGGCACCAATGCCCAGATCATGGCATGGATGGCTGACACGTATATCAACACGGGGCCGGAGCATGATTGGGAAGGCATGAGCGTGGTGACCGGCAAGCCGTTGGCGTTTGGTGGTTCGCATGGTCGTGAAAAAGCGACGGGGCAGGGCTTGGTGTACGTGCTCGATGAAATGCTGCCCGTGTTGGGCATGAGCATGGACACGATGTCGTTCAGCCTGATCGGGTATGGCAACGTGGGGTCGTGGACCGGACGGTTGTTGGCCGAACGCGGCGCGCACATGCGGGCAGTGATGGATCACACCGGTGCGATCATCGCGACTAGCACCGGCACGCAGGGCGAAAATGTCGGCGGTGGCATCGATACGATTGCGTTGGCAGAACACGTGCAAAAAACCGGCGGCGTCGCTGGGTTTGCCGGAGCTGAAGCGTTAAGCATCGATGATTTTTATGCGTTGGATGTTGACCTGTTTATCCCCGCTGCTCTCGAACAGATGGTCGATGAAAAACGAGCAGCCCAACTGCAATGCAAAGTCGTCGTCGAAGGTGCCAACGCGCCAATGACCCCGCAAGGCGAACAGGTTTTGTTCCAGCGCGGGATCACCGTGTTGCCCGCGATTCTGTGCAACGTCGGCGGCGTGACCGTCAGTTACCTGGAATGGCAACAGAACCGAACGGCTACCACATGGAGCGAAGCAGACGTCGATCGCGTTTTGCGGGAACACGTGGTCGTCGGAGCAAAACACGTGCACGAAGCGGCGAAAAAATATGATTGCGATCTACGCACCGCGGCCTACATCTCCGCACTGCAAAATATCTCCGCAGTCTACATGCTCCGCGGTATCTTCCCATAACCCCACCCCCACCCCCCCACGTTTCCCCTTCAGGCTTGGGGCGTTGGGGGTGCGCGTATTGGGTGTGTGGTAGTGGTGTGCGTGTGGTGTGTGTGGGGGGTGGGGTGGGGGGGGGGTGTTTAGCGGGAGACGCGCAGCGTCCCGTGCGGCCCACCCGTGATACTCATCAATTCAGATACTCGTCCTCGAGCGAGACGCGAATCTTGCCCATGGCTTTTTTCTGAATTTGGCGCACGCGTTCTTTGGTGACGCCGATGAGTTTGCCGACCTGCTCGAGGGTGAGCGAGGTGTAGACTTTTTCGTGATTGCCATCGCGACGCAGGCCGAAGCGGTGTTCGATGACTTCCTGTTCCACTTCGGACAGGTCTGCGCGATTTTCTTCGACAATCAAACGAATTTCGTCGGCACAATCTTCCTCGTGACCGCGATGTTTGCGATCCATGAAATCGCTGCGTTCGAGCTGGGGATCGAAATCCGTCGGGAAAAACATGCGATATTTGGTCGACTTGATGCCGATGCGACTGAACGCTTTGAGGATAGCACGGCAAGCATAGGTGGACAGTTTGAACCCACGAGCGGCATCGAATTTGTCGATAGCGCGCAGCAGGGCCATGTTGCCTTCACTGACCAGATCGCCGAAGTCGACGTCTGCAACGTGAGCGCGTTTGGCCATGGCTAACACCAAGGCGAGGTTGGTCCGTGCGATCTGATCGCGATAGGACTCGGCCAGGTGATACCAGTCGATCATGTCACGCACATCATTAACGTCGAGCGGTTCGTCCTCGTCCTCGGCATCAATCAACGGTTGGCGCAAGGCCATCACGCGATGTCGGCAATAGTTGTATTGCAGGAACAGATGACGCTCTTGTTCAGCATTGAGGACGACGGTGCCGCCGAGCTTGCCTTTATTTTTCTTGAGAGCCTGGGCAATGGAAGCGACATCAATCGCCGGGTGATACCAATCGGTATCGGGCAATGGAATTTCTGGGCCATGCTTGAACAATTGATCTTCCGCATCGGGTTCGTGAAAGATTTCGTTGTCGGTGGCTTCGTATTTGAAATCGAGGATCTGGCGCAGCACAGCCTGTTCATCCTGAGTGAGTCGTTTGGCACGTGATCGTCTGCGTTTGATCGGCGCGGCTTTATGAGTCGCCGACGTAGGGCGGCCACTGCGGATCTTGACCACGGGCACCTCAGGGGTTGGGGTGGAGGAGTTGGCACTTGCTTTGGGTTGGGCGAGCTTCGGCACGGAACACCGCCTTTTAATGAAAAGGAAAGAAACACAGCACGCGTTGGTCGTTGCACTGTGGGGATCCATTGCTGGAAACCCGTGGACACGTGCGAGGCTTATCAGCGTGGCGGGCACGTATCGTGAATCGCAGGGCGCGGGGGGGGGGGCACGGGGAGGCACGTGGTTTACACGTGATTGGGTGGGAAGGATCAACGCGGCCTACTAGACTTACCTCTGGACGGGTACTTTTGTTCGCCCGGTTTTCTCATTTTGCAAAAAAAATGTGATTTCCAGCCTGAACGCCGTTTGTGAAACGTTTTTTTAACAGCCTCAGGGCGTTTGAGGCGTCTTGACCGTCATGCGCGACCCGCTTAGCATCATGGGAGATACGATGGATACATGGACACTTGGATGCTTGGACATTCGGTCAGCCGTAGGCCAATTATTCAGGAATTCATTCAGGGACAAACCGAGACACGCTAGCAAAACAGGATTCAGATGACAGGGACAGGGGTGACATCCCATGAGATCGGCCACGACGCCAATCTGGCACGAATTTGCCCCCCCCACATAGCCCCCCACGTATAACCCACGCGTAACCCCCATATAATCCCATGTAACTTTTACGTTTTTGCGTGATCGTGCGTGCGTCCACTTTTATCCACGTGTTTTTGCGATTGAATCGCCGCGACCGTGGTTTTTATTCCACCCCGACCCAACAGGGTCCCCGGATTTTTAGGCCTCGAACCGGCCAACCTCGAACCCCTAACGATCATTCATGATCAGGAGCAATTAGCATGGCATTTACTCTTCCCGACCTTCCTTACGCTTTCGATGCACTCGAACCAGCGATCGACGCACGCACGATGGAAATCCATCATGACAAGCATCACGCTGGCTACGTCAGCAAACTCAACGCCGCGGTGGAAGGTTCCGACTTGGCCTCGAAATCCATCGAAGACATCTGCAAAATCGGCGTCGATAAATTGGCGGCCGGCGTGCGCAACAACGGCGGCGGACACTACAACCACAGCCTGTTCTGGGAAATTCTCGCACCAGCGTCAAAAAGCGGCGCTCCCGCGGGCGCTTTGGCCGCTGCCATTGACGCTGATCTGGGCGGGCTCGACAAACTCAAAGCTGACTTTTCCACCGCCGCTGCCACACGCTTTGGATCGGGCTGGGCCTGGCTGGTCAAAAAAGACGGCAAGTTGGCGATCACCTCCACCCCGAATCAGGACAACCCACTGATGACCGGCGAAGGCACGCCCGTGCTGGGATTGGATGTCTGGGAGCACGCCTATTACCTGAACTATCAAAACCGTCGACCCGATTACATCGAGGCGTTTTTCTCAGTGATCAATTGGGCCAAGGTCGGCGAAAATTTTGATAACGCCTGATAGCGTCAAGTCACACGGTTGTTAATTTCAAGCGATCGATTGGGTGGGATATAGGGGTACGCTTGAACAGGTCCATAAGATGGGGCCTGTGGTGACCCCGGTTTTGTAAAAAAGCCACCGGTTGGTTGCTCGCTAAATCGTTTTCATAAAAGCGTATATCGGAAAATTGTATGAGCCGGGCCTTCGTCACGACGAGGGCCCGGTTTTTGTTTATCGAGTCGGTGGTGTCATAAGTGTTGTAGTTTAAAGCAATTGTCCGAGTGAACAAATTATGTAGAATAATGATGTCTTTGGTTGGGCATTCTGGGCATGTTTTGAGCCACAGAACGACTGGTTTTGGTGTCCGCAGGTGGAGATACCAATTTGTCGAAAGTCGGCAATTGGGCTTTGCGTCGTTTTTGTTGATTTCTGTATGGGTGGGGAGTGGACAGGATAGACTGCATGCGATTGGAAAAAGCATCGACCTACGGCTTGTTAGCATTGATTACATTAGCTAAACGCGAAGCGAGTCAGCCCGCTCGAGTCCATGACATCGCTCGATCCACAGGGGTGCCCATCGAATATTTGCGGAAACTGTTACGACGACTGCTGCAGGCGCAATTGATTCGCAGCGTACGCGGTCGGCACGGTGGCTATTTGTTAGCCAGGCCGTTGGAACGTATCAGTGTGCTGCATGTTATCGAAGCTATTGAAGGTCCAATCGATCGCAACACGATAATCGATGACGCCTCCTTGTCGCGAGCCCTGGACGAAGCAATGGGACAGTTGCCACAGTGGCGATTGGATGCTGCCGACCGCGTTCGCGATCTGTTTTCGCAGACATGCTTGCAGGATCTGGTTGAAGTCTGAGATACGAATTGCGATGAACCTCGTATTTTGTTTCGTACTAGCCCTCGGTGAACACCGGGGGTTTGTTTGTTTGTTTGTTAGTGCGAGGCAAATTTTAGAACACAAGCAAATTAACGGGATCGATATGAGACGTTGGGATTGCCACGCCCCAAGTCGGAACGTGATCGATTTGCGAATGTTGGCAATGGCAATGGCAATGCCAATAGTGGTGGTGTGGTCTGTGCGAGTGCGAGTATGAATGTGAATGAATGCCAATGTGTGTGCGCGGTGTATGCGAGAGAATGAACAGAAACGAGGACGCAAGGAAAACGCGAGAAACTCTGGGGAACCTGAGGAGACCTGAGAAACCCTAAGCAAGCCTGAGAAAACGAAGGGAAACGTGGGGGGGTCCGAAAACAATTATTTGTTGATCGATTATCGTACCTGGGTGGGCCAGGCATACAGCAACCCCAGGACGAACGCCGATGCTAGTGGTGGGGCATTGCGGTCAGTTGATAGATATCGAACTGTCGTGTGTCGACGTGTGTTTGTGAAGTTAGCGTGATGTGGTGGGCAAGTTGAATCATGTCGTGAACAACACGTGGAAACAAGCGGGGAAATGCGGGGAGGAAATGCGTGAGGAAACACGGGTAAAACTGTGGATAAAAACGACGCGTAAAAATTGCGAAGAAAAACG
>JAUHYI010000141.1 GCA_030426385.1 Phycisphaerae bacterium | reverse complement strand
CCGAGCAGCGCCAGGCTAGCTGGCTCGGGCACAGCAGCCACAGCCACCACTTCGTAGTAACCGCTTCCACTGAAGTCGATCACTGCCGCATCAAAGCCGACGCCAAAATCGAAGGCGGCCAGTAATGCAGTCGGATCGCTGACGAATCGCAACTGATCGCTACCGCCACCGGCCTCGTCGCCGTCCCAGCCGGTGATGGTGAGGATGCCTGCGTTGACGGTAAACGAATCGAACGTGACGATGGAGTCGCTGCCACCAAAAGCCAGTGTGCTCGAAGCGTCAAGCGTCAGAGCGCCAAGGGTTTCGTCGTTATCGTTGAGATCAAACGTACCACCACCGAGCGACATGGCGGAGGCGTCGTTGATCTGGTTGTTGTTGTCGAGCCGGAGCGTACCGCCGGTGATGGCGATGCTGCCGACGCCCAGAGCATCAAGGTTTGCGGTTTTGTTTAAGGCCAGGACGCCGCCCTCGACGGTGGTTGAGCCTTCGCTGGTGCTGGTGCTGATGCCGGACATGATCTGGGTGTAGTTGCCTTGTTTGACCAGATTGAACGTGCCAGTGCTCTCGATGAGGACGCCGGCGAAATCGAGGGTGCCGGTGGTGTCGTTAAGGGTCAGGGTGGTCGAAGGGATCGAGGCGTTGGTAGTCGTTTTGCGGATGTAGCCGGTTCCCGAGCCGGTGGAAGAGAGTCCGGCCAGTTGCTGGTTGACGTTCAAAAAGATCTGTTTGTTGCCAGCGGCAAAGATCACTCGGGCGGTGGTGGGCAGCACGTTGTCGGGTCCGGCCAATGGTGCAAAACCGCCACCGTTGAATGTGAGGTCGCCGGTGAAGGTTTTTTGAGTCGATTCAAACGTGATGGGACCGGAGCCGTTGATGGTCAATCCGTTGGTCCCGGTGATGTTGTTATAGAAAGAGGTTTGCCCCCCGCCGGGGGTAATCTCGGCAACACCGGTAAAATTGATGGCATCGCCCGTGAAACGGACGGTGCTGGAACCGCTCTCGGTGATGATGTGGTTGACATCAACGCCGCCACCGGCCACCGTAATGAGAGCGAAGCCCGTGGAAGAGAACGAGGCGGTATCCTGGCCGCCCACTTGGTCCCAGTTGCCATAGGTGCCGGTGAAATCACTGGCTGTATTCCAGTTCTGAATGGTCGACGCGGATGGATTCCACGTGCCGCCATTGGGGGCTGCGGGGTTATCGCCAGCGGCACCGTCGCCATCCCAATAGAGCGTGGCTGCTTGCGCGGGGTTGGTTGAACCAAGCGATCCCATTAAAACCATGCTGGCTACTGTGGCTGTGGCCAACATTGTATTTGAACGAACTTTCATCAGGTGTTCCCTCCTAAGTGTGGGCAAGACATCGTTGTGGTTGGGTGAATGAAACGAATCGGTGTCTACGTGGGGTTGGTGTTAAATAGGTTGGGGTTCACGTGATGACAAAATTCATGCGCGGTTACGTCGGCCCAATACGAGCAAGCTGCCCAGGCCGATCAATGCCACGCTGGCGGGTTCGGGGACGGGAGCCAAACGAACTTGAGCGGCGTTAACCAATGGTGCGCCAGCAGAACTTGAGACCGTGAATACCTGAGTGGCTGCATCGGCGGTGAACGTTCCCACGACGAATTCGCCCACGCCTCCGACGCCAGCAGCGTTGTTTTGATCAAGTGTTGCCGTATTGCCTGCCGTGATACCGATGGTGCGTGAGGCCGCGTTGGCGCTGCCTGAGTTATTGACCCAGACCTGCACGATATAGTTACTGCCAATGGTCAGGCCGTTGAATGTGAATGTTGGTGCCGGCGTGGGATTGGCGAACACCGCGCTACTGAGAAGGGATTTGTAATCGTCGTTTGTCAATGCTGCGAAAGCGCCGCTTGCTGCACCGAAAGATCCTGGGCCACCATCGTTCGTGAAGGTGTTGAGCCCGCCTCCTCCAAGGGTTTGAGTGGTGAATGTCACGGTGTTGATCGTGACCGAGCCTGCATCTTCGTTGTAATCGTAAGCAGCAACCAACGAGCCGGTGGTGATGACATCGGTGTCGCCCGTGATGGTGGTGGGCGTTCCCCATGTGACGATTGCCCCTTGCGTGGATGTTGTGACCACGACTAGGCATGTGACTGCCAGTGCTATACACCAGCGGGTTAGAAAAGTGCTACTTGGATAGGTTGATTTCATGTTGGTACCTCTTTCTTTCTCGAATCCTTGTGGTAACAGAGTGGTTTTGCTTGCATTGAAGCCTGACATGCCAAGATGTGCATTAAAACGACCGGACATAGTGAATTCCTCCTGGATAAATCTTGCGGGATACTTCTTGTTTAATCACGACAAATGAAGACGGTTTGGTTTTCTACAAATTTTTCTAATATGGTTTATTAAGGCTTGGCGTTGACGCGTGCTGTGGATGCTCTTGCAACGAGTGCTGGCGAGACGAGATACAATTCGCAAGGCTTGTCCGGATTGCGAGCATGTTGATCGACCACATCGACAATCGTTGTGGCTACACGTTCCGGCGACATCGATACGCTGGTCAAGGGCGAAGGACATTCGAGCGACCAGGGCGTATCGAATCGTCCAATGATCGACACGTCTTCGGGCACGCGAATGCCCATGCGATGCAACATGCTGTATGTGCTGGTGGCGTAATGGTCGTTAAGCGTCCACATGGCGGTGACTCCATGGTCTTCAATTAAGTGACGCAGGGAGGTTTCTGAAGTGGCATCTTGCTGGACGAACGTATGGCATGTGGCCGAAGCGATGTGCATGAGATCTTGAAACGCTCGCGCGGCGATCGTGCCCCACTCGCCATCGTTGGGGTTGACCACGGCCACATTGCGATGGCCCAGATTCAACACATGTTCAGCCACCTGTCGCGCGGACAATGAGTGATCCATGGTGATCCACGACGTGTTCTGGTCGAATCGTTTGTGCGAAAGACTGTAAACCACGCGGTGGGAAAAATTTTGCCAGACAGGCCACGATAGCTCACTGCCGAACGGATCGAGCAATATCACGTGATCGGCAGAGGTGGCCAAGGTTCGTTGCATTAGTGATTCGGTGACCGCCGGGTCGCCGCTATAGGGCACCACATCGACGTCGTAACCCAACTGATGCAAGCCATGACAGATCGGCCCGACGAGCAGGCCGTTGATGTGCGAATCGTGGGATTGCGCCATAGCGACGGTGCCCAGTCGTGGCTTGCGGGTGACCATGGTGCCCTTGCGTTGGACGCGACGGACGATGCCTTCTTCTGCCAATTCGACGAGTGCTTTACGCATTGTGTCGGGGCTGCATTGCCATTTGGGGGCCAGTTCCTGCGGCGGGGGCAACAGGTCTCCGACATTGAACCGTCCGCCCACGATGGATTGGCGGAGCTTCGATTTCACTTGTTCGCGTAACAGGGCCATACGTCTCGTTTCAAGCGGGGTGGGGACGAAAAATCACGATACAGAAGCGGGATAAAAGCAAATTATTAGACAGCAACAAACTAATAAATGTAACATAACCCATTGTTTTATAAAAAGCAATATAAATAAATGGTTAATAATGTAACATCATATTTTAACAATAGTAAGCGGTGTGAATATCATGAGGTCGGAAATTATGAAAAACATCCGAATACGAATGGCGAGAAATCTTCGTGCTTTGATCTGTATTGGCTCCCGGTGAATGCCGGGGGTTTGTGTAAGGGGAAATTTTAGGCCGCGCGAGTTCTGGGCGGGATTCGTATCGCTGGCCCGTTCGGATTGCCATGGCATCACAAGTCTGAAGAAACGCTCGCATAAAAAAACCCCAGGCTGAACAGGTCAGCCTGGGGCGTATGGGTTGGTGGTATAACCCACGCGGCGGTGGATATTGAATCAAGGATGTCGGTTCGCTGATGCGCTGCTGGGGGTTTACATCTTGGCGGCGTCGGTTGCTTTGCGGTCGGTGCTGTCGGCACTGTCGGTGGTGACGTGTGTGGTGGGCGTTTGTCGGGACAGTTTGCGGCTGAAGATGGCCGCGAGCATGGTGGTGCCAAGCCATGCGCCCATGGATGAAGGCTCGGGGACAACCGTGGTGCCTGTGGCTGCGAATGAAATGACGCCGAAGCCATACGCGGCGCCAGCGGCATCAGTGCCAGCCCAGCCGTCTTCTTCAAAATGCAGGCCGACGGCAGTGACACCTTCGAGGTTGAGCGGGCTGAATGTGGCTGCGCCGGGATCAAAATCCAGAGACGCATTGGGATCGTAGGCCGTCCACATTTCGGTGGCGAGCGTGGGGCCTGAAATTGAAAAGTTGCCGTTGTAGTTGGCCAGGCTGATGCTGGTTTGTGACAGGTAATAGACGTTGTCGATTTGCACAACCAGCCTGCCTACGAAGTCAAACGTTTCAGCGCCTTGGGTGTTGCCGTAGCCGACCCATTGAAAGGAAAGGCCATCAAGTGCGACCGAGCCAGTTTGATGGCCGGCGGTGAAGTCGGCCTGTTTGAAAATGTAGATGCCATGGAGCGAAAGATTGCTGCCAAGCCAGCCGCCCGCTTGATACGATTGCAGATAAAGTTGGTCGGTGGTTGATGGGCTGGCTGCGTTGCGAATTTGTTCGCGTGTGAAGCCCTTGTCGATTGTTGAACTTGAGAATCGGTAGCCGCCGTAAAACGTAGGCCCACTGTAACCCGATGAGGGAGACAGGGCCACAGTATCGCTGAAGTTGTTGGTATCAACATACGGCCCACTGCCGGAAGCGCTGGCGGCTGTCGCAAAAGAAACGTCTGCGCTGGTGTGGCTGTCTGTGGCTTGATAGTTGAAAATCGTGTCGGCCTGAGTCGATGAAACGATCGCAAGGCAGGCGAATAAGCTGGTTATTGTGGGGGACTTCATCATGATGGCAATTCTCCAAATACAAGATGGGTATGCCCCGCGACAAAGTGGGGCGATGTTGAGCAAGGGCACGGTTGGAACAATCAGCCAGTGCCGGAAAAACAAGGGGTACATAACGGTTGCACGGTGGTTACACGGTAGGTTTACGCATCGGGTTACACATTAAAGTTACACGTAGGATTAAGCATAGATTTACGCATTGGCATCGGGTTAAACATCATGGGTTTGCCGTCATTGTTGATGCCAATTGTTGGCGTCATTGGAAACTAAACAAGGTTTCGCAAAACCATAGACCTGTCACGCTTGCTGCCACACGGGCTGGCTCATACACGATTGCGCAGTCACGCGCCTTGTGCCAGTGGGGTCGCGATTTTTTGCATCGTGTGTCGAATCGTTTTCATCACTTGCGTTTGCATCTGATTAACCATGTGCATGGCATGGCTCACTCGATCGCGAGCGTGTTGTGGTCGGTTGATTAATTCGTCGAGTGCTGGCTGGATGTCGGATGCTTCGGTGCGATTGATATCGAAAAGCCAATCGCCCAATTCGAGGTCGGGATAAATCTGTCCCTTGCGACCAGCCATGGGGTCGCGTGGGTGTAAGGTGGGTGTGCCCGCGCTCAGGGCCATGATCGCGGAATGGTGATCCATGGTGATGACACTATGGGCTCGTTGATAGATGGATGTGGCCAGGCAAGGCATCCAGAATTTATCGTAGTGATGAACGAATGATTTATATTTTGCGGGCAACGGTTCTTGCAGCAGTCTGCCGGTGGGTTGTACATCGAGTCGTGTTTCCGGACAGATCAAAACCGGCAGCCCCGTGCAATCGATCCAGTGTTTGATGAGTTCGCGCAATTGCCAGCAGTGCTTGGCTTCGCGCTGAGGTGTGGTGAAAGCTAATTCGCTCGACCGCAGAATCATGACGAGGAATTGGCCATCCCGAAGGTGGTATTCATCCATGAGGCGGGTAGCGCCGACTTCGTCGCGCATATCGAATGCAAATGTGCAGTCGGGGACGAAGCCCATGATCTCGGGTTGTATGCCGACGGCTTGGCTGTACTCGAGCGAGTCTGTTTCGCGTGTGTAAAAGAACGCGGCATCGTTGATGATTGACTTAACGACCAGTTCGGAATTGGGGGCGAGGTAATTGACGCCCAAGCCGAATGCGCCGAATGGAATGTTCATGTCGCGCGCGACATAAAACGGCATGAGCGGTTCCATGGTGCTGTTCCAGTCAAAGCCGCGCCAGCCTTCGGTTTTGATGGGCCCGTCGTAGGGGCGATGGCCGTAAGCGATCGTGGGGCCTGATGCGTGTAAATAGAGATCCGCTTGTTCGAATGCGCGTGCGAGGTCGGGGGCCATGGGTTGTCCGTGGTGGCCCATGTCGCCATCAACAATTTCGACGTGCGGGAAGCGGTCGCCCAGGTACGTGGTGATTTCGTAACGGGCGCATGCGGGGTGGAGGATGATCCGCGCATCGGGCATGTGTTGCTCGAGAAGCTTGAGCATGCCGGGCGTGATGGCGATGTCGCCGATATTGCCGAATGCCCAGGACGAACGGAGGAGAATGGTGGGGCTTTGGGGCATATCGCGGCGCTTTCGATCAAAGGAATACATCTGGGTCAACTGGTCAAGCTTACTGGGGTTTGCATGAAAAATCAAGTGTTTTGCATAAATTTTGCATTGCAAAAACATAGGCGATGTGGCTGGGTAAGGTTGTAACGAATGGTGGGATTGATAGCCGTCGCAGGAACAGCGATGGCAGTGGATGGTCGATTCCGTGGCTGCAAGTGAGTTCACAGCCCAGTTGAGATAGCGTGTGTGATGGCCTGTGCGCGCCCAAGGCGTTATGTTTTCGCCAAAGAAAATGAGCGTGTGCGGGAGGCCTATGGGAGGTGGTGGGGCGGGGGGGCGGTGGTGTCGCCGATGATGAAATCCATATCCATGAGGACCGTTTGTGGCGGAGCCTTGGGGTTATGGATTTGTCGTATCAGATGTTCCACAGCGACTTTACACATATCGCGGGCAGGCATTTGCAGGCGCGTCGAATTCTCGCGCAGCGTGTGATGCGGGCTGGCCCCGGTGACTGCATCGATGAGGCTGATGTCGCGTGGGACGAGCAATCCCCGCGTTTTGAGATGCTCGGCAAATGAATAGCAGTACGACTCGCTGCTGATGATGGCCGTCGGCGGTTCGGCAAGATTCATCCAACTATCGATCGCGCTGGCGCAGGCCGTTTCGCTGTCGGGAAACTGGTTGCGAAACGGCGTCATCAGGTAGGAAGATGCGTCAAGTTCAAGCAAATTAAGGGTTTGCTGATACGAGACGATCTTGTCCATGTCATCGATGCGCTGGTCAGCCATGCAAAAGAAGCCGATGCGCCGATGGCCGATTTCGTGGAGATAGCGGACGCAGCGAGCGATGCCAGCGGTGTAGTTGCAGTTGACGCTGGTGTGCGTGGCCGGCAGTCCCATGGGCATACGCAGGATAACCGCAGGCACATGGGGTGGCAGTTGTTCGAGGGTTTCAGGATGAATACTGCCCTTGACGATCAGGCCATCCACGGCCTCGGCCGCCAGGACAGATGAGCGATTATTCGGCTGGTCGTGGTTGAGATAGTCCAGGCACAGCATGTGGCCGGCCTCGCTGGCGGCCCGCCAGGTCTCGATGATAAACTTCTGGTGCAAATAGGTTTGTATGGCGTGTTCGGGCAGATAATTGTCATTGCCCCAGTGGACCAGGCCAATCCGCAGGCAGGCGGACTTGCTTTTTCGACTGGTGCGCGTCGAGCTGCTGGGTTTGGGCCTGTAACCCATTTCGTGAGCAGCTTTTTTGACTTTGTCGATGGTTTGCCGGCTTATGCCGCGCCCACCGCCCATGACGCGTGAAACGGTGGAGATCGATACCTCGGCCGCGTTGGCGATGCTGGACATGGTTGCTGGATTTTTGGTTTCAGTTGGGCGCATGGCTGTTCGATATTATGGAGCAGGGAACGGCTTTGTGCAATTTTTTATTGCAAATTCGTGATATATTTTGCATAATTATTGCGATGCAAATAATGTTGGGCTATGTTGGGTAAGAGTCGCCTCCATATCGACGGCGTCTATGATCCAGTACGTCGCATCATCGCCCCCCCACATGCCCCCCACATGCCTCTCGCGCTTCCCGCCCATATGCACCCATATAAGCCGCTTTGCCACCGCCCCTCATGCTAATTGCCCCGGACACGCTTCACGGTTTCGAATACGCACTTGATCAAGATTGTCGTTGTGAAAGGAATACCAGTCGTGTTTGCATTTTCAACGTGTTGCCCACGATTCGTCAACACCCATGCCGCTATTCCCGCGGGTTCATCGGCTGATCCACCTGCGATCCCTCCGACTCGCCGATCGGCCAATTTACGATTTGCAAGGCAAGGCCTGGGGCATCGGGTTGCCGCCGCATTTACATTGATCGAGTTGCTGGTCGTGATTTCCATTATTTCCGTGCTGGTCGCGTTGCTGTTGCCTGCCTTATCGTCGGCGCGTTTGGCGGCGCAGACCATTCAATGTTTGTCGAATCAGAAGCAGACGTTCCTGGCGATGTCCGTGTACAGCAATATGCATAACGAATGGATCTGCCCAATCTATATGGATAACGGCGGGAGCAATCGGTTGTGGCCGGTGGGGCTTGCGATTGAGACGTTGGATAAGGGGCCTGGTGATTTTTGGCCACCCGGCGAGCGGCCGTTGGATATTTACGCCTGTCCGTCATCCGAAATGGTGACCACCTCAAGCCAATATTCCGATTGGGGACGCAGCACGTGGATCAGTTTCATCTATCACACGCCATACCTTTATTCGCAAAGCTTGCGTATCACTGATCTGCCGCAGCCCGGCGAGTACCTGGCAATAGGCGATGCTGAGCGAACCAGTTTGTCGCACAAT
>JAUHYI010000024.1 GCA_030426385.1 Phycisphaerae bacterium | reverse complement strand
CGACCGCATCTTCGGCAAACTGCACACGCATGTGACTGTTGGTCATTTCCACGCCGGTCACCATGGGCAACTGCATAATCATGTTCCGCGCTTCATCCATGCGTTCTGCCACGCCCACATGTAGCACCACTCCCGCCTGCACGCGTTGCATGATTTCATCGACCGTTCCGGTAAACCGCATCTCGCCACGCTCGATGATGCCCACCACATTACACAGGTCTGCCAGTTCCAACAGAATGTGCGAACTGATCAGAATCGTTTTTCCCATGCGATGCAATTCTTTCAACAGCTCACGCATTTCAATGCGCGCTCGCGGATCCAAACCCGACGCAGGCTCATCCAACAACAACACCTTCGGATCATGAAGCAACACCCGCGCCACTGATAGCCGTTGTTGCATCCCGCGCGACAGACCGTTGACTTCCGAATCTACCTTGTACGCCAGATCAGTCAGCGCCAACACATCGCCGATGACCTGCCTGCGTTTGTCGCCATGTATGTCATACGCCGCGGCGAAAAATTCCAGATACTCCTGCACGACCATATCGTCATAGGCTCCGAAATAATCCGGCACATAACCGATCAGTGGCCGCACCTGTCGCGCTGTCGCATACCCCACGCTGATCCCATTGATGCGTGCTTCACCCCAACTGGGTCGCAACAGCGTCGCCAGAATTTTTATCGTCGTCGTCTTGCCCGCGCCGTTGGGGCCGATGAATCCAAAGCAGTCGCCCTCGTTGATTTCCAGGTTCAGATTCGACAGCGCCATCAGGTCGCCATAGCGCTTCGACAGTTTGATCGTTTCAATCATCGCCACGTTTATTGATCTCCCGAAATAGTAGGTTCAATCGGCACTACAAATCGCACAGCCGTCCATCCCGACGCAGGCGGTACATCGCCTTGCGCGGTCACCGGTGTCGGCAACGGACCATCACGCAAGTGTCCCATGATGATCAATCGTCGCGCGGACAGCAACGGCGTCATATCAAATTCCCGACCTGTATCACGGATCAGCATGCGCGTACGATCGCTAAACGACACATCCCAATAATTCGGAGGCGGCAACATCGAATAAAAACTCAACGCTTCGATCATCGACGTCACCACGGCCGTATCAGGCTGGATTAATTTGTGTGTATCAGCCACCAGGTTTCCGCCGGGCGTGCCACGACGGATCAGATCATTCAAATACCCATCCCATTCGCTGCGGCTTCCCACCAGCAACACGTCAGAATCCCCCAATGCCTGCGATAAATCCAACACCTCCGGCGAGGCCTGCCATGATTTTTTCGCACGCCAAACCCACGGCGATCGGCCGTCACCCGGACAATACACCACCAACACATTGATCAAATCGCCCGGCAAAAAATGCGTCAGATTCCCCGTGATTTTGCCCCGCGCATCGACGTGCACCGGGCTTGCCTGGGGCACAATCCAATCCTCAGGCGCCAAGCCGTAGTAGTCCGCCTCAAACATTTTCGCTGCCGCGCGCATCGGGGTACTCACCGATGACGGATCGGCACTATCGATTGCATAACGTTGCGAAGTCAGGAACGGCACCACCTGTTCACCGGGCAACCCCACGCATGCAATCGCCTGATCGCCGCCCGGCGTTGCCATATCTTCGTCTTCACCGCCCCCAATGCGCAAACGTGCTTCGCCATGATTGGGCCAATACAACGTGAACCAACTGTGCGCATGCATGCGTGTGGGCATGCGTGAAAAACCTTGCATCCTGGTCATGTCATACGTCACCACACTCACATGCGATATCGCCGCCGTCGCCGGTCTGGCCAGCCATGCGCCCGACCAGGCAATCACGGTGAAACCCAACACCACCACGAAAAATATCAACCAGCTATGCCGCAACCACCCGCGCGATTTCAAAACCACATGCCCCACCGGACCAGCCAGCAACCAGTAAATCACAAACAACACAATCGCCACCCCCAACGCGACCGAGGCGGTTCGCTGCATCGCGATCAATCGCGGCACAAATTCACCTTGATACACCATGTCGCGAAAATCCGGATTCGTCATCGTGCGATTTCGTACATGATCGTCCAACACCTGTTGTGTCCAGGCTGGACTTTGCCACCCCAGAATCGCTCGCCACAATCGCGAACCATTAGGCAACGCAATCACCTGACGTGGAAAACGCGGGTCCGACAAATCCAAACCCACCACCGTGACCGCACCCGTCCCCACCTGTTGCCGCACCACCATCGGCCGACCCGGACCGGCCACATTAAATCCATCCTCGCGCAACAGCACCGAGACGTATGATTCCTGCCCCACGCTCGGTTCGGCAAACACATGATGCGTCAATGTCAAATCATCCGGCAACGGTACCGGCGATCCCACCCACGACGGCACCGGCGCATCATCAACCCTTTCCATTTCCAACGCTGGCAACAAATCGGCCAACGGCGAGTCGTACCACGTCCCGCCCACCGCAGGCAACACCACCACCAGATGACCGCCACGACGAATCCATTCCCGAAGCGCTGCCTGCGCTTCCGAGGAAAAACCCGCGTCCGACGGATCGCTTCCCGAAATGCCCACGCTTCCCCCGCCCGGCGTCCACACCAACGTGTCCAACAGGTCGTACCCATACCATCGATCGGGCAACATGTTCACCGACAATCCCTTCACCAACGCGATACGTTCGTGTTGCGTGTGAGTCGTCAGATAATTTTCCAGCCCCATCGATGCAGAACCCACAATCCCAATCGCGCCGCTTTCCGGCGTGATCGGTTGACTCCCGGGACGAATTTTTTCTACGCCGAGCAGTTCACCCGTTACTTCGTCCACCACACGCACCGACCAGATCGGCTTCGCATCCAAATTCACCGGCAACGCCGCATATAACCAAACCTCTTGCGTGCGGTTGGGACTGATCGTCACCCGTCGATGCGCGGACACCGTGTCGCCATCAATGTCATCAACCAACCATTCGCAACGCAATTGCCGCGGCGCTGCGGTCGCATTGCGCAACGTCAGTTTCATCGGCGTCCACTCACCCCCACGCAGCACGCCACCCAAGCCTACGTTTTCTGGAAGCACACCAAAATCGATCGGCCGACCGGCCACAGCGTCGCTTGCTCCACCACCCGACTGGGCACAAACCGCACCCGCCCCGAACATGCTGGCCACCAGCAATACACACCCGATAACCAGTACCCGAAACGTGCTATCCATACACCCAAGTTTAGCCACTAAATCCCATCCCTGCCCCCCCACATTTCCCCTGGCAAACCGAAACGTTCAACAACTTCCAAATTTAACCACGCCCCCCCACATTTCCTTTGGAAAACCGAAGCGGTTTTAGGCTCGCAATTTCCACACGCAAACTTTCCCACGCTTGCCTCCACCATCCCTGCGCCCCAAACCATGCTTCTCACGTCCGATTACCTGCAACTCGATCAACTCATCCATCTTCGTTGCAGGCGATTCATCCGACAACCGATCTGAACAAAGTGGATTGGAATCTGCTAGTTGCGAGTCTCCCGTTTTTGATTGCCATCGGTTACCTCATGGCCACCGCAATGCTGCGCACCATTGCCTTTACATTTGGCTGGGAAATCGAACTGCATAACAAGATCAAGGCATCCAAGAAAATGCGGGCAGAATATCTGGCGAGCCTCTCAGTCAAACAATCCAGCAACGTCGACATCCTATAACCCCCCCCACCCCCCCCACTTTCCCTTGGCATGCTTGAGCGTGTTAGCGTGTTAGCTTAGAACTCGCGTGTTAGCCGCCGCCTTTATGGCGGCGCGAGGGCTTGTGTTTGCCTCGCGATTCACGCCGCCATAAAGGCGGCGGCTAACTATTAACCACACACGTGGTTTTTGTGGGATGGGCGTGAGTGATCTTTTCGAGCGTTGTGGCTGCTGCGAGCGATCGGCATTCCTGTGTTTTTTCTGAATCCATCGCCGCAATCCTGTTAACATGCCACGCATGTCACACTCGACCGAGCAAACCCAACTAACCCTGGTCGGCGGTCGCGTCATCGATCCGGCGACCGGATTCGATCAGACGGCCGACGTTGAAATCTGCAACGGCCGTATTGCCCGCATCGGGTCGATCAGCAAGCCGACCGGCCCGACGTTCGAGGCCCGTGGCAAAATCGTCTGCCCAGGCCTGATTGATCCTCACGTCCATTTACGCGAACCCGGACAGGAAGAAAAAGAAACCATCGCCACCGGCAGCGCCGCCGCAGTCGCAGGCGGTTTCACGTCCATCGTCTGCATGCCCAACACCAGGCCCGCGATCGATGACGATGGCCGCATTGAATTTGTCTATCGCCAGGCCCAGCGTGCCAATCTTTGCCGTGTCTATCCCACCGGCGCCATCACCAAAAATCGCGCGGGGGAGGAACTGGCCGAAATCGGTTTGATGGCCGAAGCCGGGGCCGTCGCATTCACCGATGATGGCGATGCTGTAGCCAGCGCGGGTGTCATGAGCAAAGCGCTCGCCTACGTCAAAATGACCGGCCGCGCCGTCATGCAACATTGCGAAGAACCCACGCTCGTCGGGTCCGGATCCGGCGGTGCGATGAATGCAGGCCCACTGGCCACGCGTTTGGGGTTGGCGGGTCGGCCCAGTGTCGCTGAGGAACTGATCATCCAACGCGATGTCCTGCTCAATCGCGACATCGGCTGCAAATACCATGTCCAACATCTGTCCACCGCAGGCGGCGTTGAAATCATTCGACAAGCCCGGCGTGCCAACATGCCCGTCACCGGCGAGGTTTGCCCACACCATTTATTGCTCACCGAAAACGACTGTGCCACCTACGACACCAACTACAAAATGAATCCGCCACTGCGCACCCAGCGCGATGTTGATGCATTAATTCAGGGCATTGCCGACGGCACGCTCACCGTGTTGGGCACCGATCACGCCCCACACACCCGCGAGGACAAGGAACTGGAATTCAGCCGTTCGCCCTCGGGCATCCTCGGCTTGGAATGCGCCCTGCCCCTGTTCATCAAAGCCCTGATCCAACCCGGCGTCATCGATTGGCCGCAACTGATCAACATGATGTCACTGGCACCGGCGGACCTGTGCGGGCTGGCCGATCGTGGACGCCTGATCGAAAACGGCGACGCGGACATCACCGTGATCGACCCCGAGATCGACTGGACCATTGACGTCAACCAGTTCAAAAGCAAAAGCCGTAACTGCCCATTCCACGGCTGGGATGTCAAAGGCAAAGCCATCGCCACCATCGTCGGCGGCGTGATCAAATATCAGTGGGCGGACGCCTAGTCATCTGGGCCGACTGTAGGCGCCGACTGTGGGCGCCGACCGCGGGTATGGATTAATATGAAAATTGTATGAGCGGACCAACGCACCTATTGCGTTGCGTTTCACTACGGTTATAATGGTAGTTAGAGGATGAATAATCGCGCCGAGAAAGGTGCCAATAACATCCCGGGCTTCTAACGATCATCGGCCGCAGGAGGCGTCCGTAAGGGATAATCGAACACCTGACGTATTTCACAAGCTGCTGGTATGGCAGCATGGGTCATGGGGAGACGTCAGAATTTCACCAAATCAGATTCTTCGCGGGTGTGCGGCCATTGTGTTCGATTAGCACAAATTGCTTTTGTAATCTCGTAACTAATTTATTTCACAAGTTTATGACTGGCATACGCGACCCCGCTGTCGCGGGCAAGTAGATGATGGTCTGAGTGTGGGCTAATTCCTGCACGCTGAAATCCGGAATCGTCAGCAATCGACAGCCAACGCAAAGCACCAGTTCAGAAACTGATGTTTCAACAAATCGCTACTGACAAAAATCAGAGCAAAACCACAGCAAGGATCACACCCATGTTTCGATTCACTAAATCTCGTTATGCCGCTTTGCCCATTTTGGCTACCGTGGCCACCATCGCATTAACGTTGGGCTTGTCCAGCAATGCCATGGCACTGACCCACATCGACCTGACCACCGCTGGACAAGGCGCGGGCAACAAGGGCACCTCGTTCACCCCCGTCGACAGCCTGCTCAACCCAGCACCTGTGGTCATCACTGCCAAAGCCGGCCTCAATGCCGCTCAGAAAACCAACCCGTTTGCGACCGGACAAGTCGGTACCGTCGTCATCAGTGATGGTGGTGCAGGTGCTGAAGACATCAACGGCGTCGGTTCGTTGAACATCTCGGTCCAGGAACAACTCCGCTTTGCATTCGCTCCCAGCGTTAAGCTCGGCGGCGTCAAATTCGGATTCACAGGACTGAATCTTGCCGGTGGTCTCAACGCTAATGATGACCCCATCATCTTTATCTCCACCGCAACCAATCCTAATTACGGCATCACCGTTTCCGAATTGCAGTTGCTCGCAGGCTACACGTCAACTGGTGTGGAAGCCGGCACACTCGCACTCGGCGACCTGCTTGCCCTCAACGGCAACGCTTTGCTTAGCGATGTGATCGTTCGCTCTAACCGTGGTGGTTTCAAGGTTGAATTCCTGGAATTCCAACCGATCCCCGAACCCATCACCGCAACACTCGGCTTGATTGGTTTAACCGCGGCCACCCTCGCCGGCACACGCCGACGTATGGGCCAAAGCGCGTAAGCCAACACACGCGATATAAAAACCAAGCCCGCGAATCACACGATTCGCGGGCTTTTTTTATCGCTTGCTCTTGTCAAAACGGATCTTCGCTTTTTACTTTTTATACGCATCACACTTAGAACTCGTGCGTTAGCCGCCGCCTTTATGGCGGCGCGATGGCCTGTGTTTGCTCCACGATTCGCGCCGCCATAAAGGCGGCGGCTAACGATCAACCACACGCTCGTTTGTGTAGGATTGGTTATAACAGTGCCAGGAAAAAACCGTGCGTTCTAAAAACCGTCAAATAAACCCCCGGTATTCACCGGAGGCTAGCACGAGATGGAAACGTGAGTGTTTTTTCTCGTCATTCATATTCGTACTTCTTACTTTTTACTTTTTACTTTTAACTTTTTACTTATCTTCCTGCGCGACCTCAGCCGCATGTACCGATGTCGTTAAATTCACTTTGGGGTTGCCCGTGATCAAACGTGCTCCTTTGCTGTTGACCACGTAGCTCCAAACCCATGACATCACCACAAACACCTTCGCCCGAAAACTGACCAGAAACAGAATGTGAATCACAGACCACAACAGCCACGCAATCAGCCCACTGAATTGCGCGCCGCCGATCGCGGCCACCGCCTTGGCCTTGCCGATCGTAGCCATCGACCCCTTGTCGACATATTCAAACGTCCCGCGTGGTAACGCCCCTAGCCTTGCGTTGACATCTCGATCAATCGCCCGTGCCACGAATCGCCCCATCTGCATCGCGGCCGGCGCCACCCCTGGAACCGGGCTATCCGTTTTCACGTTCTTCACCGCTGCCAAATCGCCGACCACAAAAACATTCGGCCGATCCGGCACTGACAAATCACGTTCAACAATCACCCGCCCCGCTTGATCCGTAGCCACGCCCAGCTTTGCCGCCAAGGGCGACGCCTTCACACCTGCGGCCCAGAAGACATTCTCCGCAGGCACCGACTCGTCGCCAATCATCACACCGACTTCATTGATCTGCGTCACACGTTGGCCAAATCGCAACTCGACCCCCATCGCCTCGAGCGTTTTCCCAGCTTTGCGCGAAAGCGCTTCGGGAAATGCCTTGAGCACGCGATCGCCCGCTTCGATCAGAATAACTCGCGTCGTCGTCGTATCGATCCGTCGAAAATCACGCGGGATCGACTTGGCGGCTATTTCTTTGAGCGCGCCCACCAGCTCCACGCCCGTCGGCCCACCGCCCACCACGACAAAGGTTAATTTTGATCGGCGCGAGGCTTCATCATTTTCCTGTTCCGCTTCTTCAAACGCCAACAATATCCGCCGCCGCATCTCCAACGCATCGTCGATCGTTTTCAATCCCGGCGCTTCTTCACGCCAGTCATCGTGGCCGAAATACGAATGCGTCGCACCGGCGGCCAACACCAGGTAATCGTAATTGATCTGACCCGAATCATATTTCACAATGTCCAACGCCAGATCAAAATCACGCACTTCGCCCAGCAATACTTCCGCGTTGGCCTGTTTGCGAAACATTCGGCGAATCGGCTGCGCAATATCCGCAGGCGATAACACGGCCGTCGCGACCTGATACAACAACGGCTGAAACAAATGATAATTGTGGCGATCAATCAGAATCACACGCACCGGCGATCGTCGCAATCCCCGCACCACCTGCGCTCCGGCAAAACCACCGCCGACCACCACCACCGTTGGCAATGAATCACGTCGCACGTCATGCCGCGCACCTTCATACTGTTTATTCTCTTTGGCCATACCCCTGATGCTAGGCCACTGCGCATGCGAATACAAACCCTGGACTCACACCGCGCATGATTAACCTGCCGACGTTTCAAAAACAATTCGCATAAAACCATTTACCCCCATCCCGTTTAGAACTCGCGCGTTAGCCGTCGCCCTTGGGCGGCGCGTGAGCATTCTTGCAACCCTAAACATCGCGCCGCCCAAGGGCGACGGCTAACGGGGAATCACACGCTGGAAATTAATGGTATCCGTATTACGACTGGCCTGGTGATATCAAATCGCTTTTAAAAACGCGATCAGCGCTTCACGATCAGCCTTTGACATCGCGCGATACGCATCGGCCGAGGCCTGGCCTTCACCGCCATGCCATAGCACCGCTTCTTCCAGATTGCGTGCTCGGCCATCATGCAAATAAAACGAATGACGATTCACCACCGGCACCAATCCCAGTCCCCACAACGGTGGCGTCCGCCACTCTCGGCCATCGGCCAGTCCATCGGGTCGATGATCCGCCAATCCCTCGCCCATGTCGTGCAACAGCAAATCCGTAAACGGACGAATCGTTTGATACGCTAATTCTTTTTCCGGATGATGGCCGGTTTGAAATTCCGGGGTATGACACGTGTGGCAATTGGCCGCAAAAAACATCGCCTCGCCACGCTGCACCACTGGTTTTTCCAACCCACGCGCCGCAGGCGGGGCCAGCATCCGCATATAAAATTCGATCTTGTCTAAAAACTCATTCGACAATTCGGGTTCACCGCCGTGGGCGGATTCATTGGCCGCCGTTTGTGCTGCCACTACGTTTTCTCGTGGAAACATACTGGTCGTGATCCCGATATCGCCCAGAAATGCGCCGGTGATCTGTTGTCGCAATGTCGGCTGATTCGATTTCCAACCGAATCGGCCCAGTGCGATTTCACCACGCGCCTCATCCAATACATAGTTCGCACGCCCGGAAATGCCATCGCCATCGGCATCATCCGCATCGACCTTGGCCAATATCGCCGCATCAGGAATCGCTTCGAGCAACCCCAATCCGAAAACCTGTGGTGCCACGCGCGGCGAAAACATCACATCCTCATCCATCGCGCCATAACCCATGTCGACAAATGAAATCACTGTCCGATGTAATTCATACGGCTGTCCATCGTCGAATTTTCCTGCAACAGGTTCCCATCGCAATGACGCGCGTCCCTCGGCAGGCACACCCACGATCGCTCGATCATTGAGTTGACTGCCATACATCGGATGCGGTACGGCTTGGCCAGCGTCATCCAACATACTCAATCGCACCAACATCGAAACCATTGCTTCGTCAGGCGACATTGGTGGACGACCGCGTCCGTCGCGTGTGTGACATCCGGAACACGACGCGCGATTAAACAGAGGCCCCAACCCATCGAGCGACTGCACCGACGCAGGTGCGGTCACCCAATTCGTATTGAACAGTCGATTCCCAAATGAAAAATCGCGTTGACGGGCCAACGGCATGTTCGCCGCCGATCGGCCGAACGCATGCTTGTTGGTCACATAAACTGTGGTCTGGCCACCGGTGCGTGTTTTATCTGCCAGGGTTCGGCTATGCAGTGCAGCCAATTCATCGGCAAACACCCACGTCGCACTCACCACGGCCAAGGCCACCATGGCCACACCTGCCCATCGGATGAACATTTTCTCCAGCTCGTTATGCGACATCACGCTTTACTCGAAAAACATGGCCAGCCAGCAAAATCACCGGTGCCCCGCCACCGCTCACGTCACGTTACTCCGCAATAATTAAAACTTCAACATCCATCTTTTTACCCGCATCGACCACCGCGTTGCCCAGATCCAACAATGCGGTCACCAATTCTTCCATCGTACGTCGGGCTGGATCACCCTTGGGCGAAGCCAGAATTCGATCCACCGGCGGTACAATTTCACTGGCCAATTTGGTCGCTCGCGTCATCGCTTCATCCACGCGGGCGGCGGCTTCGCTGTCGTGTGATTCCATCAATTTCAACAGGCTATGGTCGCCACCGTTTCGCAAAACCAGCTCGGCCGATCGTGTGTTGGCAATAAAATCCACATGGGTGTTATCGCTGAAACATGAATGCTCGTCTTCCTGATCGCCCGAATCCAAACCCACACCCATGCGAGCGCTGGCTAATTCCGAACCGACCAACGTCGCCACACCGGTCAACACATCGCTGAGCGTTTGTTGCGGATTCGCTGCTACAAATTGCTCACGATAGTTGCCCGTCTGTTGCGGATCCCACGCTTGGACCAGGAACACCAGATCGTCAACCAACAAATCGGTGATGACCTGTAGATACTCACGCCGACGCTCACGGATTTCATCACCCTTGGCAAAATCCGATGCGGGTCGATTGCCCGGGCCATCCGCAGACAGATCAGCACCCCACAACAGATATTCAATCGCGTGATAACCGGTCGTCACGTCCGCCTCGTCGTCGGCCTGGTTACGCACGGCAATAGCTTCACGTGTCATGGGAATCGACGTGTCTTCCACAATCGCGTCAATCGCTTTTTCATTCAACGGCCAGGCATTCAAACGTCCCTCTGGGCCGGACTCATCCTTGACCTCATCATAAAAATCGATCGGCCCTTCATAGAATCGAAACGCTTCGGTGTGGCCATACGATGGACGTGAATCCAACCATGCCTGACGGGCTGCCGCCAATGTTTTGTCATTGGGATTCGCCAGGAAATTTTTGATGGCCTTCTGCATAGCTACCGCATCGTCATGGGCTTCCACGTAGGAATCATGCACCAATGTTGCGTACGCTTTGATTTCATCCTGATGCGAAGTCACGCCGCACCCGCAATCATCACATGCCAAGACTGGCATCGAAGCTGACATCAAACCCACAAGCGCAACGACAGATAGCATGAACATTCTCATGGCAATTCCCTTTGTTTGGATGGAACCCGTTTAGTTGTTTCGAATTAATCCGACACCGGACCAATTCGTAGCAATTCAAATCCCAACCCAACCTTTTCAGGCAGGGTCGGGGATATTTTTACTTAGAACGAAAACTGAGCTCGCAACGAACCAACGAAAATAGTGTCGTCGACTGCGTTGCTAATTGGATGATGGATAATCTGCACCGCTGGAGTGATCGCCAAGACATCGCACACGTTGTAACGGTAGTACGCTTCGGTGAGGAATTCCGTCGCACGGCTCGCACCGGCGAGTTCGCCATAGGCAAACGCAATCGCGGCCTGATCATCTTCACGACCAAACGGATTGTTCAACGCAAAACCCAACGACACCTGTTGCTCGAACGAGACCACATCCTGATTACCGGTGCTGAATCGGCCAAACAGAACGTATCGTTCTTCAACCACCGACTGGTCAAAGCTGAAGCTAAAGCCGGTGCCTTCCAAACCACCCATGGTCGTGCTCCAGAACATCGCACGATAGGTACCTGGCAGACCAAACGCATCAACCGTCGCACCGACTTCGGCGGCGTAGAACAGTTCGTCACTTTGGAAAGTGCTGAAACCCATTTCACGAGCGTCGGCATTGGCATCACCAAAACCTGCGGTGAAATAGATGTTGCGAATCTTGCCCGTCTCTTTGCTGATCAGATCGACCCACACGTTGGCACCCAAGCCGTTGTCGGGCAGACCAATCGCGGTTGAATTGACCAACGGCGTGGCCAGGAATGCCGCGGTTTCATCGTTGGCAATGGCGTTCTGATCAAAGAATGCTGTCTGATCGATCTTACCAACCGTGAAGGTCACCCGATCATCCAGAAAGCTATGCTGCCACCAGAATTCGCTGATAGCGATTTCCTGGGAATCCGCATCATCATTGATGCCAAAATCGCTGCCGATGTTGGTACTAAGACTTTCGTCATCGTTATGGTCGATGACTTCGCCACCTTCGATCAACATCCCCAGTTGTCCGTTGCCGAACTCTTCGCTGTTGACGCCACGCCAGCCGATTTCAATGTCATAGCTGCCGGTCCATAACTGGCCCTGATCTGTCACGCGATCACTGGCTGCTTGAAACACGGTCGTGATACCACCCCGGAAATCGATGTTGTGATCTTCCGCCAACCGCTGTTGAAAACTGCGATAGCCACTGAGAAAATCAGTCGCTGGCGTCGCGTTCTGGTTTTCTATCTCTTCTGCACTGATCACCGTCACAGGCGTCGCCGATTCAGCATCGGTACGCGATGCGGCTTCCAGCTCGCTGACAGTCATGGGCAACAAGCCCAATGAAAATGAACCAACAGCCAAAATGCCCGCCGTCATCAATGACCCGGCACCAGATCCTGATTTACACGTCACTGACATTCGAGCGTTCTTCGTGGAGGTTTTGGCAACACGGGGGAATTTGCTTTTCATAAATGTCTTCCAATGCTAGTACACTTGCAAAACGGAACCGCAAAAGACAATCTTTTACGCATCAAATCCATTTCGCGAACATGCCCGATTGGGTAACGGGCGACCATTCTAGGTAATTGAGACTCAAACACAACTTTAGAATTAATACAATAAACCAAACTCACACACGTTGATCATGATGAAACCCGAACTAAATCGGTCGTCTGGCATCTGTGATTGCTTGAAGTAGATCGGCCCACGCAAGCCATGATGATTTCTTGGATTCGCTTGCATATCGACTCGCGTGTCATGGCTTAGGCAACTCTTCAAACATCATCGCCATGAACAAATCAATAAAATTTCACCAACCAGACACACCCCTGCCCATCACCCTGATCTTAAATTAATCGGTCGAATTATATCAGCTCGAATTACACCCGTACCACGGATTCACATAATCACGCGGCGCCGACGGCTTCCGGCGCTGCTGCGGTTCGTTCGACCAACGGCTTACCATCAATCGTCAGTGATTCGATCGCCGCCTGTGGGCCGTGTGGCTTGCCGGCTTCTTCCTGCAAACGTTTGGTCGCTTTTGGATTCGCATACGTGTTGAACAACATCGCTTTCACGGTGGCGAACATCCCGCCAAAACTCGCAAACGTGTGATCCACCGCCGACGGCTCATAGCCGCAATGCACCATGCATTGCTGACACGAGGGATTGCCCGAGGCTTGCCCAAAATTCGACCACTCGGTCGTCGACATCAATTCCGCAAATGTATCCACATAGCCATCCTGCAACAGATAGCAAGGCTTCTGCCAACCAAACAAATTAAACGTTGGATTCCCCCACGGCGTGCATTCGTAATGTCGCTTGCCCATCAGGAATTCCAGATACAACGGCGACTGATTGAATCGCCATTTCTTTTTGCGATTGCTGAGTATCATCTGGAAAAATTCAACCGTGTTCTTACGCTCGCGCATGAACGAGGCCTGGTCCGGCGCTTTCGGATACGCGTAACCCGGGCTCACCATCATGCCCTCAACGCCCACTTCCATCATCTCATCGAAAAACGCTCGCACGCTATTCGGATCGGCCCCGTCAAACAGCGTCGTATTCGTCGTCACCCGGAACCCCTGTTCCACGGCCAACCGGATCCCGCTCATCGCCGTTTCAAACGTGCCTTCACGGCACACCGCAAAATCGTGATGCTCTTCCTGGCCATCCATGTGCACGCTGAATGTCAGGTATTTGCTGGGCTTGATCCGCCCTTCTTTTAATTTCTTTTCCAACAGCAGCGCATTGGTGCACAGATAAATATATTTCTTACGAGCAATCAATCCCTCGATGATGTCCTCGATCTCAGGATGCAAAAATGGCTCGCCACCCGGAATCGACACCATCGGCGCTCCGCATTCGTCCACCGCTTTGAAACATTCGTCGGCCGTCAGATGCTGTTTCAACACATGGGCGGGATACTGAATCTTCCCGCAACCCGCGCAGGCTAAATTGCAACGAAACAATGGCTCCAACATCAGCACCAACGGGTACCGCTTGTTCCCGCGCAACCGCTGCCCCAGCACATACGTTGCCACCGTCCACATCTGCGAAATTGGTACGCCCATGCGTGTATCACTCCGTCGTCAAATCGTTCAACCCACCCTGTCTTGTAAGCCCCCATCCTACCCCATCCCCCCCATTTTCACGAATCCCCCCCCCCACCACCTCCCCCACCCCTCCACATTTTCCCCTGCATGGCTGAGGCGTTGCTGATAGTCAGTCCCCGCCGCTTGCGGCTTAGCACATTCACCAACCCCCTTCCCGCGATATCCATCGCGGGCTATGAATTCAAGAATCCAACCCACCCCAACTTCCGAAATATCAGAAATCAAAAATCCGAAATCAGAAATTCCCCTACCCCCCTACCCCTCCGGCACGTCACCATGCGTGGCCACGATCGTCGAACGAAATCCGCCACGCCCCTTCCAGTCCGTGATCACCACCAGCCATTTCGGCGACATCGCACTCACCAGATCGTTACGAATCGTATTCGTCACCGCTTCGTAAAATATCCCCTCGTTGCGAAACGACTGAAAATACAGCTTCAAGCTTTTCAATTCCACGCACGATTCATCCGGGCAAAATCGCACCGTCACCGTCCCGAAATCAGGATGACCCGTCTTCGGACACACGCTCGTAAACTCGTCCGAAACGTGTTCGATCACAAAATCTGCACCGCCTGCGCTTTCAGGCGTCGCAAAACATTCCAATAGTTTCGTATCTGGCATAGGAAAATACTACCAAAACCCGCTATCTTAGTCCCACCCCCCCACCTTTCCCCAGGCTCGAGGGAAATTAACGGGTTACCCTCAAAATCAATCCATAGTGAATTACCATGACCAACAACGATCAAAATAATAACCCCACCAATTCCGGAGATATCCACATCACCGAGGACGACGTCCGCCATGTGGCCAAGCTCAGTCGCCTCAAACTCTCCGACGACGACCTGCACCATTTCACCGACCAGCTCGGCGCGGTCCTCGCCTACGTCTCCAAACTCAACGAACTCGATGTCGACGGCGTCGAACCCATGGCCCACCCCATGGATGTCACCAATGTCTTCCGACGTGACGAACCCGAATCGCTTTACACCGCGGACCAGATGCTCGCCTCGGCCCCCGACGCTCACCCCCCGTTTTACAAAGTCACCAAAGTCCTCGACGACGGCTCCGGCGCCTAACCCCACCCCCCCCACGTTTCCCCTGCGCGATTGTGCTCGCAGGTTTCCGATTCATAACTCACGCACTCCGACTCACGCTCATACGAAATACACGACATGGCCACATCAAACAATTCAACATTCGACCCCACCGCTGTCACCATGATCGAATTGCGCGACATGATCGCGGCCAAACAGATCACGGCCACCGAAGCGACCCAGGCCTATCTTGATCGCATTGAAAAATACGACGGGCAAATCCATGCCTACCGCGAGGTCTACACCGACCGCGCCCTCGAACGCGCTGCGGCGGTCGATCGTGGCGAAGTCACAGGCCCACTCGCAGGCGTGCCCATTGCCATCAAGGACAACCTATGCACGTCATGGGGACACACCACCTGCAGTTCCAAAATGCTCGAAGATTTCCAGGCTCCCTACACGGCCACGGCTGTGCAGCGATTGGAAGATGCTGGTGCAGTCATCCTGGGCAAAACCAATCTCGATGAATTTGCCATGGGATCATCCACGGAAAATTCCGCCTTCGTCACCACGCGTAATCCCTGGGACACCTCGTGCGTGCCAGGCGGATCATCCGGCGGTTCGGCAGCGGCGGCAGGAGCAAGCCTATGCGCGGCATCGATCGGTTCCGACACCGGCGGCTCAATCCGTCAACCCGCGGCCCTGTGCGGCGTCGTGGGATTCAAGCCCACCTACGGCCGAATCAGCCGATGGGGTCTGGTCGCCTTTGCCAGTAGCCTCGATCAGATCGGGCCTTTCACCAAAACCGTCGCGGACGCCGCGCTGTTGTATGAAATCATGGCAGGCCGAGATCCCTTGGATTCCACCAGCGCGGACGTATCGGTCGAACCGACGCAAACCGAAACGCAACCGGATCAACCCTTGCGCATTGGGCTGGCTAAACAATATCTCAACGACAACAACACGCCCGCTGTCGCTGACGCGGTCGAACGGGCCCTGGCGATCTATCGCGAACTCGGCGCTGAAATTGTTGAGGTCGATTTGCCCCACACCGAATACGGCATCCCCACTTATTACATCGTGGCCACCGCTGAGGCATCGAGCAACCTCGCTCGCTACGACGGCGTCCACTACGGCCATCGCACCGACGCACCAGTCACCGACATGCCTGATCTGTATAGCACCTCACGGGCTGAAGGCTTCGGCGATGAAGTCAAACGACGCATCATGCTTGGCACTTATGTTTTATCCAGCGGCTACTACGATGCGTACTACCTGCGTGCGTTAAAAGTCCGGCGATTGATCAAACAGGATTTCGATAACGCATTCGAAAAATGCGATGCGATTCTTTGTCCCACCACTACCGCTCCCGCGTTCGAAGTTGGCGCAAAATCCGATGATCCGCTGGCCATGTATCTCAACGATGTCTACACGGTTAATTGCAATCTCGCAGGCATTGCAGGCATCAGCATTCCCGCAGGCATCACCGACGATACACCGCGTCCGTTACCGATCGGTTTGCAATTGCTGGGCAATGCTTTTGACGAAGCCCGATTGATGCGTATCGCCAGCCAACTCGAAAATAAATTGCAAGCGCCGCGCTTGACCGAACTGCAGCCAGCCTAAAATGTGTGAGTATATCTAAAGCGCGACCTATTCCCCTGACGCGACGAGATTTACTGATTCAATAAGGGATATTTTTGGACTACTTTTAGCGAACACCGATCACTACGGTATTGACCCCTGATAATTTATGTAACCCATTCATAAACAGAGGGATGAATCAATCCGCGTGTAGTAAAATGTTGCCAACGACCTGCCAACGGCCTCATGATAATGTGGAAAACCTGATAAAATGGGTAATGCGAACTTGATTCGCGAGACAATCGTCTATAAAAAAGTGGCGTAGATGGCGAGTAATACCCGACTTCTGCAATATAAGAATGCTTTCTCCCCTCCGCCCCGTTGTCGCTTCGGCGACAGCGGGGTTTTTTAACGCCCCCCACGCCCCCCCCACGCCTCCCCCACGCCAACCCCACACCAACCCCACACCAACCCCCGGTATTCACCGGGGGCTAGAACAGAACTATTTCAATCGTAGCGCTTGATGTTTAGCGGGCGACGCGACAGCGTCCCGTTTCGCAGGCGGACAACGCACTTATTTCGCAGACGGTTTCGTAGTCGCAAACGCTACGATTGAAATGGGAATGCGACATCACGAATGAACGTATAAGCAATTTCGTAAGCGTATTTTTCGCAAGTGTGTTAATTCTTGCCCAGACGCATCGCCCATACCCAGATGGGGCCTTCCGGCGTTTCGTATTGCGTGACCAGGGACAGTTCTCCCGTGGCTTGATCGATCGCATACACCGACATGTGGTGTGAGCGTTCGCCGGCAACGAACATGTATCGGCCTGTGTGATCAATTTCAAATTCGCGCGGCCACGATTCGGTCTGGTAAATACCCAGGCGCGTTAATTGACCATCGTCCTGATTCACCCGATACGCGGCGATCGAATTGAGTCCACGATTCGACGCATACACGAACCGTCCGTCTGGCGTGATGTGAATATCCGCACATGAATCCATGGGCTCTTTCACATGACCATCAGGCATCGTCGACACATCCTGCAAACGCGTTGTTAATGTGCCCGACTCGCGATTGAATTCGTACACACTGACCGACATGCCACGCTCGTTGACGGCATACACACGATTCAATCGCGACAGGTCCGGGTGATACACGTAATGCCGTGGGCCGTCTGGATTTTCTGCGGTGCCGCCTGCGATGACTTTCACCGGTTCGTTGGCAGACAACAAACCGGTTTTCTCATCGAAATGAAATTGATACATCGCATTGGGATTGATGTGCGGCACGAATCCAAACTGATTGCTCGGGTCCATCAAAAACGCATGGGCATGTTTCTCCACAGCCACCGTTTGATGCACAGGCGAGACCAGGCTGCCGTCATCGTTCACGCGATAGACTTCCACTTTGCCTTGCGAGTAATACGCAGCCACGAGGTATCGCCCTGTGTGATCGACATCCAGATACGTGGGAAACCCTTCGCATGTCACGCTGCCGATCAATGTCACCAATCCTGTGTTTTTATCCACGCGATATGACTGAATCATGTCGGCCGCTTTGTCGTTCAAACCCACGTACAACCGTTCGCGATTTTTCGACACGGTCATCGGCCCGGCTGGCGCAGGTAGTGCCACCGTTTGTTTAACAGTCAGCGTGCCTGCATCCGCATCGATGTCGTACACCAGCAGTTGTCGGCCATTGATCGTCGTCAGATACAGCACTTGTTTCATGTCAGCTCTCGTCAATTCGGATACATCATCTGCGACGCCACGCACTGGCGTGCCATCGGCTCCACAGCCAGGAACAAAAAAACCGCTGACCAAAACGCACAGCAGTAACACCATCTTGTTTCTTAAAATCGTCAACATACTCATCACCTCACCCCAACTCGCAGTTAGTCCGTCACTGATACGATCGCGGTGCGCGTGCGTGGCCCATCGAATTCACAGTACCAGATCCCCTGCCATGTCCCCAGCACCAGACGCCCATCTTCGATCAACACCGTCACGCTTGAACCCATCATCGAGGCTTTCACATGTGCGGCGCTGTTGCCTTCCCCATGTCGATAGAACGGCTGCTCCCACGGCACCATCTCGTCCAACTGTTTCAAAAAATCATGCACCACATCCGGGTCGGCATTTTCGTTGATCGTGATGCCCGCGGTGGTGTGCGGCACGTAAACGATCACCTGCCCATGCTGGACATTGGACGCGGCCACTGCCTGTTGAACCTCGCGGGTCAGGGAAACCATTTCACTGCGTCGGTGCGTGGGAATCGATAGTCGGGTTCGGCTTGCCATAGACGCACAAGTTTACCGCCCCACGCGCACCACCGCATCCCCACTTGCATCGGCGATTTCAATCCTTTCCACAGCCGTATATAAATGCCTATTCTCAATATTTCACCCCGTCGCGGATGTACCTTATGATACTGCCCCGACTCTCTTGTCCTTCTTTTGAGTAAATGCCACCATGTTTCAAATCCCCAAGAACCTGTCCCACAAAATTGAACACATCCACCAAATCGGCGGCATCCAAACCGCGCTGATCGACTTTCCCTGCCCCGGTGGCAAGCATGGTGCCGGCGGACGCGTGGCCATGTTCAACACCGGGTCAGGCTTACGCTTCACTGTCAACATCGAACGCGGCGGCGATATCGGCGAAGCGTTCTACAATCAATACGGCCTGGCCTACCTCTCGTCCAACGGCGTCGTCCCTCCTGCCGAAGGACACAAAACCAGCGATAACGGCTGGATGCGCAGTTGGCCCGGTGGACTGGTCACCACATGTGGACCAATGCACACGGGCAGCTCACGCGATGAAGACGGCCAGCACGTCACCCAGCACGGCCATCACAGCAACACGCCCGCTGCGGTCGTTGCCATTCGCCAACCCGATCTGCACGCGCTTCACCAGGACCCCAACGCCTCACGCGAAATGTCCATCGAAATGATCATCCGCGACAATTCCAATTTCGCGCAATTTCTCGAAGTTCGTCGCATCATCAGTTGCACACTCGGCGAATCAGTCATTCGCATCAACGACACGGTCACCAATGTCTCCGGCGTCAAACTTCCCCACAACCTGCTCTATCACATCAACTTTGGCTACCCCTTTCTCGACACAGACACGCAATTCATTTACGGCGGACGCACCTGGCTTACCCTCGATCCCAAGGACACCCCCACCTCGGTTGAGGCGCTCAATAAACTCAAGACCGTCCCTTCGTATGAGGTCCGCACCAATGATCCACTCAGCTCGTTCTGTGCCATGGTTGAGGACATCACCAACAGCGATGGCATCGCGCGCACCGGCGTGATCAACCGCAAGCTCAAACTCGGGTTTGAAATCAGTTTTCCCGTCGAACAATTGCCACGACTCACCAATTGGCAATGTCTCAATGATGCGGGCTGTTTCATCGCGGCTGTCGAGCCTTACTCCGGCTCGCTGATGGGCAAGAATAAGGAACCGATCACAGAGCAACAGGCAGGCCAATATCTCCAGCCCGGCGAATCACGCCAATACGATGTCACCATGCGCCTGCATACCGATAAGTCCGACCTCGACCAGTTCGCGGCCTGTGACGCACCGCTATCGTTCTACGACGCGTAGCACACATCCACCACCATTGCCCATAATTTGGCCAAATCACGCCTGAATAACGTGAATTCCCCCAATTTATGCTCGCTTTTCACGCTCGCACGGACTTTGGTTCGACATTACCTGTATGTCGAATTCCACCTCATCGCATTCCCATTCCGCCGCGGCCGCACAATCACATGCGGACTCGGCCGACGCACAGGCCGAATCCTACGATGCGGTCCCCTACGTCGGCTCGTCATGCCCGGAGAGCCATCCTGATGCCTTGGCCACCATGGCGACACTCTTCGGGCTCAAGCCCACGCCCATCCAACAGGCACGCGTCCTCGAGCTCGGATGCGGCACCGGGTGGAACATTCTTCCCATCGCTCAGAATCTACCCAACACCCAGTTCACCGGCATCGATGTCTCAGCCCGACAAATCGACATCGGACGCGACCTGGCCAAAAAACTTGAACTCAACAATCTCGACCTGCGCGTCATGGATCTTCAACAGATCGACGACGCATTCGGCCAATTCGATTACATCATTTGCCACGGCGTGTATTCATGGGTCGATCAGCCCACGCAAACACGCATTCTCGAAATCTGCAAAAACAATCTCACACCCCAAGGCGTCGCCTACATCAGCTACAACACCATGCCCGGCTGGCATGCACCGCTGACGCTCCGCGATGCCATGCGTCACCATGTCGCGGACATCACCGATCCCCAACGCCGTGTCACCGAAGCACTCATGCTCGTCAAATGGATGATCGACAACGATCACAGCAATTCGCCAGCGTGGCAGGCCACCCTCGCCGAAGAGGCACGCGAACTCGAAAATAAACCCGAATGGTACATCACCCATGAGTACCTCAACGATCACAATTCGCCGTGCTATTTCCACGAGTTCAACGAGGCCATCCAACAGCATGGCCTGACCTATCTCAGCGAATCGTCACTCACCGAAATGGCAGCACACAGTCTCGACGAAGCCGGCCGAAAAGCCATCAAACAGTTGAGCCCGAGCATTATCGACGCGGAACAAAATGCCGACTATCTGCGCAAGCGTCGCTTTCGTAAAACACTGGTCTGTCATGAATCGGCTGCGATCGATCGCGATCACGTCGCTGATCGCCTGGTCGAATTGCATCTGACCACCGCGCTGCAACCCCAAACGCTCAACGCACAGTCATTGATATCCAACGACACCGTAACGTTCATCAGCCCTGACCAGCAGCGCACCATGACCGCGGGCGCTCCGCTGTTAAAACTTTCCTTGTTAGCCCTGAGCCGTGCCCATCCTCAGCCGCTCACCGTTGACAACCTGCTCACGCAGATCAATCTACTACTCAACGAGTGCGGTGCTAACGCGGTGCCCATCAATGACGAGCTGCACAACGCGTTAAAAAAAGGCCTGTACGAAATGTTGCGCTACGGCGGCATCACAGCCATGACCTACGCACCGCCGTTGACCACCACGGTCAGTCAGTGCCCACGTGCCAGTTCCATTGCACGATACCAAGCCCAGCGTGGTCCCACCGTCACCAACCTTCTGCATTACAGCGGCCATCTCGATATCTTCGGCCAACAGATCGTCCCATTGCTCGATGGCACTCGCGATCTCGAAGAAATCACGCAGATCATGACCGACCTGATTCTCGGCGGTGGTATCACACTCGCCAACGCCGACAATCAATCCGTCAGCGATCCAGACGACGTCGAGAACCTGGTCAAACAAACCCTCGACCACGCCATGCCCTACCTGGCTCGCAACGCACTGCTCGTGGCCTGACCGGCTATTGCAACGCATACCAAGCCCACGTTTAGCGTTTAGCGGGAGACGCGCAGCGTCCCACGTTTGCCCCCCCACATGCCCCCCCCACATTGCCCACCCACTGCCCACCCCTTGCGCCCCACACACGCCCCCCACACCGCGCCCACGGGCGGCTGCGCCGCTCCCGCTAAACGCCAAACGTGGCGTTGGAACGCACGAGTTGCGCACATCTCGCTTTTATTGACTTCTTTTCTATCCCTATCCCACCTAAAAATCCGCGCGCGTTAGCTGGGCTGACCGCTTGAGCGGTCAGCCCCGGTTGCCATACAGTCACAAATTGTGCAAGACACGCTAACGGGAAATCACCGTTGCAAGTTCCCGCGATCGATCGATAGTTTCCACATCGTCGGCAAGACATAATTCGCACCGCGATAGGTGAAAATCTGGCCCGACAGTTGGAACACCACCTTGTCGCCACGTTCGCGCACCATCGACTCCATGCTCTGCAAATGTTGGCAAGGCATGATAAACATCGGCGCCTCAGGCGATGATTTCTCATCGGCATCAAAGGCAAACATATACGTGAGACCCGCGCCTGTGGCACGAATCAGTCGGCCACGTCGATTGATGATGAATTCACCTTCACGTCGCAACGTCGGTGTTGGACCGCCCGGTGCCACACCCAACACACGCGGGTCGGGCTGGAACGACACATCATCATTCACCGCGGCACCAGGCCGTACCGTCGGTTCGACCAACGGACTGTTATCGATCGATTCCGACATGGAATCCATCACCGACTCCGGGTCGCCCTGATTCTGGGCCAACACCGTCATCGTCCCAACCAACATCAAGCCCAATGTCAGCGCCAACCCCAGGTAACCAGCCAGTCGATTTCTCATCACGGAATCCTTTCCATTACCCCACCACATTTTCACGGGCTAATCCCTACCTCCCACACCACCGCACAACGATTGTGGGGAGGGGGCACGATTCACGACAACGATAGCTACCGAACGATGAATCTATCTAAGCACACCATCTAAGCTACCGACTTACTCAACCTATCATCGCCAAGGCACATCAATTTTCGCCAAAAGCGCTTTGGTCGCATTGGTTGCGATCTCAAATGTTTCGGCAGGCGTCATCTCTGACAACGCCTGATTCGAGGCACCGCTTGGGCCGGTCGCCATCACAGCCTTCGAGTGCGACAAGTGCGGCTCGACGGACGCAGGACCACTCCAGCCGATTGCAATCGCGTCTTTCAAAATTCGCTCAACCTGACCATTGCCTTCGCCCAACGGCACGTGCATCGGCTCCGGCGGTGCGGTCGAATCTTTGAAATGAAATGCATCAGTCACATTTTTTAACTGCTGCCATGTTTCCCAGACGTCTTCGTTTTCCTGGTTGTAGTTATCAAAATCGAAAATCATTTTGAATACATCACCGTCACGCAATTCATCCGCGATTACCCGATTGTTTGCACACGGCCCACCAAAAATGCCCCGCTCATTTTCGTGATACAGCACCAGCCCCAGCTTTCCAGCCTGGTCACGCAATTGCTTGAGCCAATCCAGCGATTTCGTCTTTCGTTCATCCGCTGACAGCTTCCCATCCTTGTCGTAATAGCTGAACATGCGCACCGCATTGCAACCGAAGATGTCTTTCATCTTGGCCAAGTGTTCCATGCGCTGTTGATCGATGCCAAAATCATCACTCAGATCGATCTTGCCGATCGGCGAACCGAACATGGCCACCGTGATACCTGCAGCGTCCAATTTCGCTTTCGCGTCCTTGGCCACATCTTCAGGCACATTGGAAATGTTATGCGAACTCACCGCACGCAAATCCACATGCGACATCCCGGCTTTGGTCAAGCCTGCAATCTGTTCTTCGATCTCTGCTCCAGCCTCATCGGCAAACGCACTCAACAACCACGGGGTAACCGCCATGTCAATTCCTTTTCAATTACTTTCGTTTGTACTTAAGCACTCACTTAAACACCAACTAAACACGAAATCTCAGCTATCAGCCATCAACACAATTTTGATAACCACTTGTTCACTCAATACGATTGTGTGGCTCGCCCCTGCCCCGCATTCAAACGCCACACGCGCAACCGTTCCACACGCCAACCCGAAAATGGTTTCCACTTCATATAAACCGTCACCATTTCCGTCGGGCCCAACGGCTCATCGATAAACGCAGGACGCATCACATCAAGCTCTGCCAGTGGATGACGAATCAACACGCGTTCGACTTTCAACGTCGGCATGTCTTCGCGTTCGCCGTCCAGGTTATACGTCGCCAACTCACCAATCTGTGGCATCATCGCCTGATAGGTTTCCGGTGAAGTCTCGGCGGGCAACACGATCTGCACCGGCTGCTTCATCGGACGATCATTCATCAGGTAACGCAACGCCACTTCTTCGGCTTCACCCACCGCCACCATATTCGGATCATGTCGTGCGACATCGCCTGCCTGACGCGGGATGTTCACATACAACGAACAACCTCCCAGCAATGTCATCAACAATGTCATCAACATCGTTACCATCACGGATGCCGACATCATTTTAGTCGTCGTAATCAAGCCCAATAGACCGGCACGCTGACGCGTTCGCATGGATCGATTCCTCATGTTGGTTCGGTGAAACATGGCCACATTGTAGCAAGGTAAAAAAACCGCGCCCGTTCCAATTCGGCCGTTTCGCAATCAATATTCATTACGCCCGCATCCGTCCAGCCACATCATCTGGCTGCCCATCAACGCTGGCGTCTGAATCATTTCCATTCATTTTCACTCATCTCGAATCATTCCACCGTCACGCTCTTGGCCAGATTACGCGGCTTATCCACGTCAAGGCCACGCAACTGCGCCGCGTGATACGCCAACAACTGCAACGGCACCGTCGTCAGTAACGGCTGCAACGGTTCGGAAATCGATGGCACCCAGAACACAAATCCATCATCGGTATATCGTTCGATATTCGTATCGCCTTCGGTCGCCACGGCGATGATTCGTCCGCCTCGCGCTTTGACTTCTTCGATGTTCGATATCACTTTGTCGTATTGACTGCCTTGCGTGGCCAGAAAAACCACCGGCATGCCTTCATCAATCAGCGCGATCGGTCCATGTTTCATTTCGGCGGCGGGCATGCCCTCGGCATGGATGTAGCTGATCTCTTTCAATTTCAGCGCGCCTTCCAGGGCCACCGGATAGTTATACCCGCGTCCCAAAAACAGCCAGTTATCACGATCGACCACTTGTTCGACGCATGCCTTAATCGCATCGGTCTGTTTCACAATCTGGGCTACAAACTCGGGCACCTGATCCAGTTCATCCAGGTAACGCGACACCAGATCCTTCGATAGAAAACGCCGACGCCCCACGAACAACGCGATCATGGTCAACACCGTCACCTGGCCAATAAACGCTTTGGTCGACGCCACACCAATTTCAGGGCCGACTCGCAAATACACACCCGCATCTGTCTCTCGTGACATCGTGGACCCCACCACATTCACCACGCCCAGGGCCGTCGCGCCTCGGTCTTTGGCTTCGCGCAATGCTTCCAACGTGTCGCTCGTCTCGCCCGACTGGCTCACCGCCAGCACGACGGTGCCGTCTTCGATGATGGGATTGCGATAGCGAAATTCCGACGCATATTCGCATTCGCATGGAATCTTCGCCAACTCTTCCAACAGGTATTCGCCGATCAGCGCCGCATGATACGCCGTGCCCTGGGCAGTCAATATAAACTTCCGCGCCCGCACCAGTTCCTTGGCCAGATTCGTCAATCCCCCCAACACCACGCGTCCTTCGCGCTTGTCGATCCGGCCGTTAAGACACGTACGAATCGAGTCCGGCTGCTGCATAATTTCCTTGAGCATGTAATGCTCATAGCCCGCCAATTCGATTTCCTGAAGATCCAGTTCCAGTTCCTGAATCTCCTGCGTGACCTCTTCGTTTTCCAACGTCGTCGTGCGAAAATCAACCGACCAAGGCTCACCCACTACCGTTTTCTTTCGATCGCTGGGGCCCGCGCACAAACGCGCGACCTGATAATCATCCAGATGAATCACCTGCGTTGTGTGCGACACGATCGCTGACTGATCCGATGCCACGATATACGCGTGCTCCGCAATCCCAATGATCAACGGACTGCCCTTACGCGCAGCCACCAACGTATGCGGCTCTCGATCACAAATCACCGCAATGGCATAGGCGCCGGTGATTTCCTGCAAGGTTTTTTGTACCGTTCGTTCCAGATTGCCGTCGTACAATTCCGCGATTAATTTCGTCAACACTTCCGTGTCCGACTCGCCATAAAATGTATGCCCTCGCTTTTCCAGATATGTGCGCAACGTGGCATAGTTTTCGATCGTTCCATTGTGAACCAGTGTGATCGTGTGACCGTCTTTGGTCTTGCCGATGTGCGGATGCGCATTCGCTTCGGTCACCTTGCCATGCGTGGCCCAACGCGTGTGTGCGATACCCAAAGAGCCCTGATACTTTTCCGGCTCCTTTTCCACACGCGATTGCAATACGCTCACCCGCCCCACGCTTCGACACATCGTGATCTCGCCCGGCGTCTCCATCGTTGCGCCCTCAGGCGTACGCATCACCGCAATGCCCGCCGAGTCGTAACCTCGATATTCCAAACGCTTGAGACCTTCGATCAGCAATGATGTGACCTGTTTGTTTCCGACATATGCCACGATTCCACACATACACAATTCTCCTGCTGACTCGCGTCACTTTGAAACGTAACTTGAAACGTTATTAACGACAGATACGTCATCCATCGGCCGTTTACTCTCGCTAACTCACGGATAAGCCCCAGTTATTATGACGTCCTATAGCATATCCGCCCGGTAACCCGCAGTCGTGCCAATCTTCGGGCTTTCATGACGAATCTCAGGCCTTGTCCCCGTTTCAGGCAAATCAATCACCCAAAATCCCTGGCCTTGTGGATGGGCCGGCCCCACCAACGTCGGCGACCCCGCATTGATCACCGTCACCCCCCCACCCCCACGTTTCCCCTCTATCCTCTCTACTTTTTCTCCAGACAACTCTTCGGGTCCCACAGCCTCGCCTGATCGCACGTCCCAGCACCATGGGCGATGCACGTGGCCATGCATCATCAACACCCGTGCCGCACATCCCATCAATATTTCCCGCAACGCCTCTGCATCCGCCAACACATGATGGGCCTTCATCGCTGGACGACTCGGCGGCACTGCAAACGGATAATGACATAACACCACCACGCCCTCACCCGCCGACCGCTCGCTCAAAAATTTACTGGCCGCATCCAATTGTGCCCGCCCCAGCGCACCCTGACTGCTCCACACGCGTGGCACACATGAGTTCAATGCCAGCAGCCACCACCGGTCATTCAACTTCCGCGTCATCGGAAACACACTCGGCACCACATCCCCCATCATCCGTTCCATCAATCGCGATCGCGTCGCGCTAAACGAATACCGATCGTGATTCCCCGGCACAATCACGGTTGGAATGCGCGACATCGTGTCGGCCATGATTCGCTTCACATCAGTAAACTCGCCCGGCTGCGCGGTTGTCGTCAGATCTCCCGAACACAACAACAGATCAGGCTTCGTCGCTTCGACTGCCGCCAGCGTGGGGGCTAAAAGTGTCGGATTAAAATGATGCCGACGACGCATCCACAGATTCGTTTGCCCCAGCATCGTCTTACCCAGCAAACGCCACGGCGCGATCCACAAACGGTAGAAATGAATATCGCCAATCAACGCCAGTCGCATGCCCATACCCTACCCCCCCACTCTTGCCCACACAACTAAACCCCTATCATTGCCCCTCCCATCCCACGCCCCACTTTTAACTTTTAACCTTTAACTTTTAACCAACCCGCTCCCTAGTTCGGCGATTCAATCGACAATCGCTTATTCAACACCGCTTCGCCTTCGGTCTGCGTCAATCCCACACGCACGAACTGATCGAATATCACATCCGCCACATCTGGAAATATAAACCGTCGTAACACCGATTGACCGGGCCGTAGTTCCGTGATGATATGCCGTTGGCGTGGCTTACCCGGTACATAGGCAAACGCAAACAAAGACACCGGCTCAGTCCCTTCGTTCATCACCATCGCTGAAACTTTCGCCGTCACGATGCCCGTTGCTTCATCGCGATCCACTGTCAACGTCGCATCCAGATCGATCCCTTCCAAGCCCAGCGTCATCGGCACGCCCAGATCAACCTGATATTTTTCTTCGGCCACAAAATCAAATCGCGCTTCGAATCGCTTCTCGCCTGCTACCTCGGAGATCGGAAACATCACCGTGATTGGCAATTCCGCTGTTTCCCCCGATGCGATTGAAAAGATATTGTTGCGCGGTTCGATGTACCACTTTTCAGGCTGCGTGATTGTCATTTTGCCGCTGATCGTTCGGTCCCACGGATTGCGTAAGGTGATCATGGCTTTCTGCGGAGCGTGAATCGATTCGATAAACGATGGGTTCAATGCAAACATCGCGCGGAACATGGCCAACTCCGTATCAACACCCTCCACAAAAATCGGCGTCCGCGTGACTCGTAATTCGTGTTTACCATTGACCATCGCCACCGGCTGACGATTCCCCCAGACATCGATCATCTCAGGCGCATCGCCCAACCACATCCGCACCAACGATTCATCCGCGTCGGCGCTTTCACTCCACACCGCCAACATACCTCCGCGTGGCCCATCAAAAATCATGCAACGCACACCTTTGATCGGCGCCATCTCATTGACCAATCGTCGCCCCGACAAACGTTGCGCCATCGTTGTAAACACACCCAGCAATGGGTCCGGCAACAAGCGTACTTTTCGTTCGACCACACGTGTCCACGGTGCGGGCAAGGTCAAGCCATCCGCCGACGCTTTCCATCCATACAACACACGCCGAGCCAGATCGTCCACACGATTGGCATGCGACATCTGGTCAGCAGGCGGTTCGATCAAATGCAAATCGGTCGGCACACGCGGTATTTCTTGCCACTCCGGCATGTAATCCGGAATCGTTTCCGGCAACACACCAGGCCCCACGGCCAATGCCACCGCTGTCGATTCATCCAGACCCACGCGTCGCGACTGATGCACATTCCAAGGCAACACAATTTGCGGCTTGGGAGCCTGTTCGCTCAACACTCCCAACAACTGGTCCAACAGGTGCTGCAAATCCTGACGATAAAACGCTTCCGGATCTTCAATGCGCCCCAGTTGCCATCGCTGCACCGTCTGCGCATGTCGCATAAATACCGGCGTCGTGTAGGCCATCCAGTTATCCGATGCTGCGGTCAGCAATGTCAACGGCGACAAATGCTGCTGCGCCTCGCTTTGCACCGCAGAATACAACTCTTCAGGCAACGGATAAAAACTCAACGTCGCACGCTTGCCCCCGGCTGGCAGTGATCGAAAAATTTCATCAATCAAATTCTGCCGTTGATCCAATGTTCGACGTGTGCTGTTTTTGTCCCAGGCACTGAGCACCAGCGATCCCAGTCGCGTTTGACGCATCAATTCCGGCAACAAAGCCAACTGATCTTCTGGCACGCCCTGCGCGTCAATACTGAACCGCGACATGTCATCCCCCGCAGGTGCCGCTTCCGAACTCAACCACAACACCGTCGTCAGCGATCGAGCTAACGCTCCATGATCCCGTCGCGCCACTCCCCCCTGGGTTTCGTACACATTCAAATCGATCAGGTACCAACCCAAACGCGGCAGTTCCGGCTCCCACGTCCACGAAGGCGGCGAGCCACGACCGACCATCTGCGTGCTGTTGGCCACCAGCGTCCGGTTTTCATCGTACAGGCTGACCTCTGCCAGCAACGGCTCACCCGACAGGTCACGCACAAACATCGACAACCGTGGCTTCAACGGCGATCGAATAATATTCACGTCGCTCTGTGTCGTCACCAACACGCGTGGCAACTGCCAGATCATCACATCATCAAACCATGCTGATCCGTGTACCTCATTGAGCACAATCTGTTTTTTGCCCAGGGGATTGTCCGGGTCATACGCAGGCTGACGCAATTGCAATTCGATCACCAGCCAAGCTGCGTCCACAAAATCGCCATACAGCTTGATGTTTACTTTTTGCCATTGATTATCCGTTTGCACTGCCACGCTACTCGTGACGCTTTCTTCAATGCGTCGGCCCCAACTATCCACCAGATAGGCCACCGCCACCGCCCGCGCGTGTTTCAGTTCAGTCGTGTTCACTTGAAAACTAATCAGGTAATCACTACTGGGCACCGCTGGCAAAGCACCGATCTGTAAAAACGCGCCCGCACTTCCGCCGTCCAGACTCAAACGCAAACTATGCTTACCGCTGTGCGCTCGTTCGGTATCAAAGCCCACATCATTCCAATCAGGAAACCCCTTGCGCGTGACCAGCTCGCGGTGCACCGGCCTCTGCATGAAGTTCGGATCAGGCGTCCCCGCCGTTCGACCCGTCACAAACCAATAGCGCGGCAAATCCTCAAAGTTCGGATTACGCCCATCGCGTTCCTCAAAATCAAACGAATCAATCAACCGCCGTTGATCTTTTTGCCCACGTCCCCAAACTGGTTCAGCCAACCAAGTCACCGCCAGCATACTTATCGCCAACACCGCCAGGCCACGCACCACACCTCGCCCGCTCAGGACACGACGCAAAATCGCCCCGCATGATCGCAATGCGCAGCAAAAGTCAACATGGTTTCGACCTCTGTTCACTCCCCTGTTATCGGCTATTTACCCCCGCCCCCCCCACTTTCCCCCACACTCCCCCCCCCACGTCTCCCTCCGCGTTCCCTCCGCGTTCCCTCCGTTTGCCGCCCACTTCCCGCCCGCTTGCCGCCACACTACATTCGCCTCCATCCCACGCATTTACAACGCGGCCAACCGCTGTGCTCGATCCTGCGCGATCAAACCCGCTACCAATTCATCCATATTGCCTGCCAACAGCGTGTCCAGATTAAACGTCTCACCCAGACGGTGATCCACCACGATCGTTTCCTTGTATCGATACGTACGAATCCGCTCCGAACGCCCGCCCGAGCCGATCATCGCTGACCGCGACTCCGCTCGCTCCGCATCTTTCTGACGCTGGTAATAGTCGTACAACCGCGCTCGCAAGAGTTGCCACGCCTTTTCACGATTCTGATGCTGGCTCTTACTTTCCTGCATCCGCACCTCAATCCCCGTCGGCTTGTGGATCATATGCACCGCGGTGGCCACCTTGTTTACATTCTGGCCTCCAGGCCCTTGCGCTGTGGTCACATGAATCTCCACCTCATCCTCGGGCACCGACAACGCCACCTTTTCCGGTTCAGGCAACACTGCCACCGTCGCCGTCGACGTATGCACTCGGCCCTGACTTTCCGTCGCGGGCACACGTTTCACACAATGCACTCCGCCTTCATAACCCAACCCCTGCCACACTCCTGTCCCCTTCACATTCGCCACCACCTGCCGCACCCCGCCCGCTTCACCCGCAGACATTTCCAACAGCTCCATCTTCCACCCTTTGTTCACCGCATACTTCTGGTACATCGCAAACAAATCGCCCGCCCACAGCGCTGCCTCCGCACCGCCTGATGCACCGCGTATTTCCAGCATCACCGAACCGACCGCCAGATCATCCGCCGTCACCAGCAAGCTCGCGGTTTCTTCCAACAGCCCCGCAGCCCGCTCCCGCAAGCCCGGCAGCTCATCTTTGGCCATCGCGGTCAGTTCCGGATCTTCATCCTCAGCCACCAATGTTTCATGCTCACCAATCTCGCGGGCCAGCGCCTGATACGCGTGATATCGCTCGACCAGATCCACCAGCGCCGCACGCTTAATCGACAATTCTCGCAACTGATCTGGATCCGAAACCACTGCCGGGTCCGACAGCTTGGCCTCCAGCTCGGTGAACTGCTGGGCCATCTCCTCCAACTTCGGCAATAACTGTTCCGACAATTCCGCCATAGTCATTCACACCAAAAATTCATTCGCCGCAGATGAACGCGGACACGGATAAACGCCAATTCAAAACAGCAAGATAGTACGAGAAAAATACGAATGCCCCCCCCACGCTCTCCCCCCCCACGTTCCCCCCATATCCCTCCACAACCTGCCACTCCCTCTCCCCACTTCTCCACACACACCCGACATTCATCTCATCATTGGTCCCACCATTTACCCCACCATTCTTCCTGCATCCAAACTGTAGCTAAAAACACCATGACAAAACACGCAAATAGCTAAATCATAAAAGGGAAAGCCTGTGGGAATGCAGGGAAAATGCAGGAGGGATGCAGGGAGTTTTTTTTGGGGGGGGGATGTGGGGGGGCGCAAACAAAAACCGCAGACTGGAATCTGCGGCTTTGTCTATTTTCAAAACGGTTGCTATTTCTTGCCGAAATAGTTGCCTTGGAATTTCTTCTGGAACTTCTCGACACGTCCTGCCGCATCGACAAATTTCTGCTTGCCGGTGAAGAATGGATGCGACTCGCTGGAAATGTCGACTTTGACCAGCGGATACTCCTGGCCATCCAGAGTAATCGTATCCTTGGTCTTGATCGTCGATCGCGTCAGCATCGTATAATCAGCACTGACGTCCTGAAAAACGACGGGACGATATTCGGGGTGGATACCTTCTTTCATGGCCTAAGTCCTGATTTCGTGTATGGTCTGTCAATATTCGGAAAATTCGCCATCAATAGCGAGCCCCAAAGCATACCCCCACTCCATCTATAATTCAACCCCCACCCCCCCCACTTACCCCCGCACTTACTCCCACACAAACTTAAGACCCTGCGCATTTCCCACGCAAACCCGTACTCACTGGTCCCCACAGCCCCAATCACGACCTTCGATTCACGAAATCCTACCATGCAAACCTATTTCAACGGCCAATTTATCGAACCTACTGACGCTCGCGTGGCTCTCACCGATGCCGGCTACCAACACGCCGTCGGGCTGTTTGAATCCATGCAGGTCTACCACGGCCGAGTGTTCCAGCTCGAGCGTCACCTCGAACGCCTGGCCAATAGTTGCACCAGCCTCGGGCTGGCGCGAACCCTCGACACCGACGCCCTGGCCGCGGCCGTCAATCAAACCATCGAGCACAACCAGATCGACCGGGCCCGACTGCGTCTGACCCTCAGCGGCGGCGATACCAATCTGACCAAACCTGAAAAAGACAACCGGCCTGGTCTCCCCACCGTCGCCATCACCTGCGAAGAGCCCACCATCTATGACCCGGCTTATTTCGAAAAAGGCATCACCGTCCTGATGACGCCGCCGTTGGCCAACCCCTTCGATCCCATGCAGGGCCACAAAACATTCAACTACTGGGGCAGGCTTCGCACCCTTCGACAGGCCGCCACCGCTGGCGCAGGCGAAGCGATCTGGCTCAACATTTCCAACCACCTTGCCAGTGGTGCGGTCAGCAATCTGTTCATCGTGAGCAAGGGCAAACTACTGACCCCCATCGCTCGCGGCGAAGAGGCCAAGGGCGCTCTGGGCGCACCGGTCCTCCCCGGCACCACCCGGGCAGCTGTGATCGATCTGGCTGAATCACTCGACATTCCGGTAGAACGAAAAATGCTCGGCATCAGCGATCTGCTCGACGCGGACGAAGCCTTTCTGACCAACACCGGCTGGCTGATCCTGCCCATCGCCAGCGTCGAAACCAAAGTGCTGCGTTCCAAAGGCATCGGCACCATCACCGCACAACTGCGTACGGCATTGCTTGAACACATCGAAACTTCCACCGCTTCGTAAAGCCAATCCACCATCAATCTCAACCTGAAATTGTGGTAGATTTCCTGCGAATTCCCTGTGAAACGCACGCCCACCTCCATCCCGCCGCTCACCGATTTCGTGCTACGCCACGCCAAGGTTGTTTTCCGTGGCAGCACCTTCCAGCAATTCAATACCAGCTACACCCTCAAGCCGCGCACGGTCTGCGATTACAACCTCATCTATCCCCTGCGCGGCACCATCGTGTGGGTTGTTGATGGCGTTAAACATCGCCTCAAACCTTGTGACCTAATCGTCGTTCCACCCGCAGTGCCCCATCACGGATACAGCACGACCAAACACATGACGCTTGTGTCATTGCACATCGACATGGTCCTTCCATCAGGACGCGATGCGTTTGAATTGGCCAAGCCACCCTTGGTGCGCACGCTCGAAAAAAACGAACCGCTCGATCGCTACCTCCAGGGCATCGCCGCTGAATACGATCGCGACAATCCGATCGAAACCCAACACGTTATCGATCGCTGGTCCAGCCTTATCGGGTACGAATTAATTCGACGTGACGCGGCCCATGGCCTGATCAAAAACGAAAAGCATGACCCATTGATCGTCACCATGCTTGAGGAACTCGAACAGCGCATTGCCACCGCCACCACGCTGACCGATCTCGAAGAGGTGTTTGGCTATTCGGCTCAACATCTCAATCGCATGTTTCGGCGCGAACTGGGCGTGACGCCGTTGCAATACCTGACCAGCCTGCGTCTGGACACGGCGGCCGAGGCCCTGGCTCATTCGGCCAAAACCGTCAAGGCCATTGCCGCCAGCGTCGGCTATGACGATCCTTATTATTTTTCTCGTTTGTTTACCCAACATTTCGGCGAAAGCCCGACCGAACACCGCCTGCGGGCAAGTTCAGATTCTCCATCATGAGATTCACCCGGTCTATGTTCAAAAAACAACCCGCCATCTAACCTGTCATCGTCGATTTTGATTAATGGCTCGTTCATGAAAACATCGCACATCATGACGACCCGACGAACGTGACGACGAATGAAAGGTTTTACCATGGCCAACTCCCTCCCCGAATCACTCACCGATCAGCAATGGCTCGATTACACCCGCGACGGCTATCTCAAGCTCGGCAAAATCGTCCCCAACGATATGCTCGCTCAACTCCAACAACGCATCGATGACATTATGCTCGGCAAGGCCGACGTCGATTACGATCGCATGCTCATGCAGGAAGATTCAGCCAGCGGTGCCTACGACGATGCCGGCCCACAAACCAAGGGACACAAGGGCTCGCACCTCAACTATCGCAAAATCGAACAGCTCGAATTCGACCCGCTATTCCTGCGTTACATGCAACTGCCGCTGTATCGCCACTGTTGCATCCGCACCTATGGTTCGCACGTGCCGGTCAGTTGTTTCCGGGCCATGTTTTTCAACAAGCCTGCCAACCGTGGTACGGTCCTCCCCTGGCATCAGGATCGCTGGAATATTTTTGACCGTGACCCGTTGCTGACCATCTGGACGGCGCTTGACCCATGCACCAAAGCCAACGGCTGCGTGCAGATCATTCCCGGCTCACACAAATTCGGCGTGGTCAACCCCGGACATGCTTCGGGCTTCATGACCGAAGAACAAGCCGCCGACCTGTGCGATCCGTCCAAGCGTGTTTACCTCGAACTCGAACCGGGCGAAGTCGCGCTTTTGCACAACTGGACCATGCACTCGTCCGACGTCAATAAATCAGATCAGTCCCGCCGTGGTTTTTCGACGTGTTACGCCGATGGCCGAACCCGCACCACCCGCGATCAACCCAACGAAATGTCCCCCATCTTCGGCCCCGGTGCGCTTGATCCCGATCAACTCACCGCGCCCCAATCTGCACCGGCGTAAATCACGAATAGCGTATTCCCATTTCATAGTCGCAGCATTGGCCGCAGTATTGATCGCAGTATTGATCGCAGCATGGGCGGCTATGAAATAGGGACGTTTTCCGCGTACAAAACGGGACGCTGCGCGTCGCCCGCTAAACGAACAGACTACACGCGGTCTTTGGGTTGATAGCGACGCATGATTTTGAAGGCGCGGTTGCCACGGTATTGGCCCAACTGACCAATGTATTTGCGTTTGCCTTCGATTTTTAATGTCAACGCAGCGCTGGCTGGTTTTTCGGTCAACACCACGTCGCCTGGCTTCAGACTCAACAGCTCGTTCATGCTGATGGTGGTGTTGGCCAACACCGCGGACGCTCGCAGTTTGGCGGTATCCAGATGGCCTGCCACCTTGTGACGCAGGCGATGATCGCGACGGCTGCGCTTGTAGGCGGCCCAGCTCTGATTGCTCAGCTTCTCGATCACCGGCTCGATCACGTTGTACGGAATGCACAAGCTCATCGTGCCCGCGCGATTGCCCATTTTCATTTCGAAACCCACCACGACCACCACCTCGTTCGGCGGCACGATCTGCACCAACTGTGGATTCGATTCGGTGTCTTCAAGTCCGAATTTCAAAGCGGTCACCTGAGCCCACGCTTCTTCCAAAGCAGTCACCGCACGCATGACAATTTTTTCCACCAGGCGCTGTTCGATCGCAGTCAACGGCCGCTGAGGAATAAACAGGTCGGCATTGGATCCGCCCAGCAATCGATCGATCACTGGATAAATAATCAGCGGGCTGATTTCTAAACACTGGTTGCCATCGAGTGGATCGCAACTGAGCAAATTAAAGCATGTCGGATTGGGCAGCGAATGCGTGAACTCGCTGAATGTCATCTGCTCAATATTGGCGACTTTGACTTCCATGATCGTGCGCAGAAAACCTGACAGCGACGCGCCGAAATTTCGCGCGAAGCCTTCGTGCAGATTTTCCAACGCTCGCATCTGGTCTTTCGACACACGTTCCGGTCGTTTGAAATCGTAGGGGCGGATTTCCAGATCTTCCAATTCCGCCTCGCGACGGGTATTGGAAAATATCCGCTTGCTCGATTCCGACTCCGTCTCCACCTCGCCGGAATCCACCGCCGCCAACAGGGCATCAATATCACCTTGATCCAGAACTTCTACCATGCGGGGAATCTCTCAGGGCACCGGGTTGGCTTAGCCACAACATGAACGCGTCGGTCAATCCCACCCCAACGCACCCGCCTGGCGTCAAACACGTCAGGCCAATGCGCGGGTTGTAGGTACTTGTGTTATCGGGCAAACAGGGCTTGAAACTTCAAATGGAATAAAATCAACGGTTCAACCCGTATAGTGATAGCCTGCTGTGTTGATCGGGTGTGGCCCCGCATCGCACACTTTCAGTCTGATGACAAAATCGTCCCTTGCTCCCAAACCTCTAAAATGCCCGTTAATTTTCGCCCTATCATCGTGCTGCTGGCCATTCTGTTTGCAGGTGTCGCCCCAGCCCGTTCCCTATTCGGGCAACTGGCGGTGCCGGGCAACATCCTCAACGCCACCACCCACTGGTCGGAACAAACGGCTCGGCCCGGCGACCATCGTGTCCTGGCCATCGTGGTGGACATCGCTGATCGGTTCCACATCAATCCGAATGCTGATCAATTGTCGCCAGACTTTGCCTTCCTGATTCCGACTACGATCGAACCACGCATCGTCTCCGAATCACCACCCCCCCCACTCGCCCCTCCATCTGCCCACCCATCCGCCCCCTCACCGCCCCCTCCATCTGACCCTGCCTTGCGATTCGGCCCGATCCAATTCCCCCAACCGCATGACATCACCGTCAACTACACAGGCGATCCTGACCCGGCCAATCAAAAAATCCTACCCGCTTATGAAAAACGAACCGTGTTTTACCTGCCGGTCGTGATCCCACCCACCGCCGCACCGGGGAATGTCGAACTGGCCCTCGACCTCCGCTATCAGGCGTGCGATGACACGATCTGCTTCCCGCCTAAAACGATTCGGATCACAACCACACTATCAGTCTTGGCTGCCGATGCCCCATCGACCAGTCCATCCAGCACCCCAGCCGATTCCGACCTGTTCGCCGATTTCGACGCCACCGTATTCGCCACACTGGTTGATCTCGAGACTGGCAATACCAGCAACGCTGGCAAACTTGTCAGCCAACCCCCGGTTCATTTCGATCTGTTCGGCCTGGCTTTCGACATCGATGCCGACCGCACGCTCGGGTTCGTCGCACTGCTGTTCGTGGCGGCGTTGGGGGGATTCCTGTTGAATTTCACGCCTTGCGTGTTGCCGGTGATCCCGATCAAAATCATGAGCCTGAGCCGAGCCGCAGGCAGTCGCGGTCGATGCCTGGCATTGGGGTTGGCCATGACGGCAGGCATCGTGGGATTCTGGTTGGCCATCGGTGCGGCAATCGCGTGGATCAGTGGTTTTTCGGCCATCAATGAACTGTTCCGTCGCAGCGGCTTTACCATCGGCGTGGGCCTCGTCATCGCCGTGATGGCCATCGGCATGTGCGGCTTGTTTGCCATTCGCCTGCCACAATTCGTCTATCGATTCAGTCCCAAACAGGAAAGCGCCCTCGGCTCGTTTCTGTTCGGCATCATGACCGCAATTTTGTCCACTCCTTGCACCGCACCGTTTATGGGCGCCGCTGCCGCCTGGGCCATCACCCAGAATCCCAGCACCACCCTGATCACATTCGCCACCATCGGTGCTGGCATGGCCCTGCCCTATCTGGTCCTCGCCGCGTTCCCGCAACTGGTTGATCGTATGCCCCGCACCGGCCCGGCCAGCGAACTAATCAAACAGGTCATGGGCCTACTCATGCTCGGGGCTGCCGCGTATTTTCTCGGCGTCGGCATCAGTGCCCTGTTCGTCGATGCCTTGCATCCCACGCCGAACCCGTTCTATTGGTACGTCGTCGGATTATGCATCATCGCCGCGGGTGGCTGGCTATTTCTTCGCACGCTCACCATCGCCAAAACACGCGGCCAGCGAGGCGCGTGGGGTGCGGTCGGATTGGTCATCATCATGACCGGCGTATCCCTGGCAACCTCCATGACACGCAAGCCTCCCGTCGAGTGGGTCATCTATTCCGAATCCGCATTGCAACAGGCCTTCGACGATGACCGCATCGTCGTGCTCGATTTCACCGCCGACTGGTGCCTCAATTGCAAAACGCTCGAACACACCGTCCTGTACAGCGACATGGTGCTCGATCAGTTGAATGAGGCTGATGTGGTACCCATGAAAATTGATATCACCAGCACGAAAAACCAGGCCGGCTACCAGAAACTCGCCGAGGTCGGCCGCGTGGCAATCCCGTTATTGATCGTGTACGCCCCGGATGGCCGCGTCCTGTTGGAATCCGATTTTTACACGGCCGATCAGGTGACTACCGCAATCGAGGCCGCCCGCAAAAAATAACCCTCGCCATCCTGACTTTTTCGGTATCCTAACTAGCCCTGTTTTCCCCAACTCCAAAATTCAGAAATCCGAAATTAGAAATCAGAAATTCCCCCATGCCCGACCTACCCGCTCAATTGGCCCGACTGAATCTAACCCTGCCCACACCACCGGCAGCGGTCGCTTCCTACGTCCCCGCGGTGCGGGTCGGTGACCTGATCACGGTCAGCGGTCAATTGCCCATGCGTGACGGAAAAATGGTCGCCACCGGCCCGGTCCCCTCCGCGACCTCAATCGAATCCGCCCAGGATGCTGCCCGGCAATGCATTCTCAACGGACTGGCTCAGGTCGGCCATCTCATCGACAACGATTGGCTACGCCTGACTCGCGTGGTGCGATTGGGCGTTTTTGTGTGCAGCGATGCTGGTTTTGATCAGCAACACATCGTCGCCAACGGGGCCAGCGACCTGTTATTTGAACTATTAGGCGAGACTGGACGACACGCCCGGGCCGCCGTCGGGGTCATCGCATTGCCCCTGGCAGCCTGTGTGGAAATCGAAATGACGGTACAAATCGCAGGCGTGGCTCATAATTAATTCTGTTTACCCCGGTGGATACCTTGACGATCTGCCCTGGGCCTGCGAAACTACGCTACTCACCGAAGGAGACGTGATTTATGGCAACCCGTGGACGCGGCGGCAGCGGCTGGATGATCGCTACAGTATTCCTAGGCTTTGGCTTTTTTATCAGCCTGGTCTTGGCCATCATTTTCAACATGCAAATCAACAAGGCCCGAACGGCGGCGGATTCGGCAGAGACCAATCTGCGCCGATTCGTCACCGTGCAGCTCGAACGTTCTCAGGACGTCAGCGAACTGGCCAACACCTCGGGCAATAAGTCCGTCGTCGGCGTGTTGCTCGAGCAGAACAGCACGTTGAAAAACATGATTGCAGGCACCTCACAGGTCACCCCGGAATCGATCAGTTCCGATCTGGATGCGTCAGGCATTCCGGTGCCGTTGCTCAATGAAATCAAACGACTGCGCGCCGAAGAGGCCGCCGCCGCCCAGCGCGTCAATGCGATGGAAACCGAACTGCGTGACGCGATCGAAGCACGCACCGCAGCGATTGCCGCACGCTCGCAATTGCAGGCCACGTATCAGCAATCGCTTCAGGATGCGGAGCGTCGTCTGGCAGCCCAACAGGATCAGTTCACCGGCTACCAATCTGAAACGAAAAAGAAAATCGATCTGTTTGAAGACCGAATCAAAGAGCTGCAAAACAATTCATCCGATCAGGTGGCCACCTTGCAAGCCACCGCTGATCAGAAGGAACAGGAAATCGATGTCCTGCGTCGTCGCCTTGACGACATCCAGCGCAACGAAGGCACGGGCAATTACGACCCGCGTATCTTGCCTGATGGCAAATTGATTTCCGTGATCCCTGACGAAAACCTGTGCTACATCAGCCTGGGCAAACGTGACCATCTGGTATTGGGTTTGACCTTTGAGGTCTATGCCGTCGATGCGTTGATCAAAATCAATGAAGTGAACGAACTCAACCGAGGCAAGGCCACGATCGAGGTCATCGACGTGGCAGAGAACAGCGCGACCTGTCGTGTTGTGCGATTGGGCCAACGCCAGATTCTGGTGGCAGGCGATGTGATCGGCAATGTGGTGTACGATCCCAATGCCACGATCCAATTCAAAATCCACGGCGAATTCGATATCGACAATACGGGCCAGGCCACGCAGAGCGATCGCCGCCGCGTGGAAAACCTCGTCGAAAACTGGGGCGGCGTGTTGATGGACGAATTGACCTACGCCACTGATTACCTGGTGCTCGGCAGTGAGCCTGAGTTCCCCGATCCACTGCCACCGGACACGATTGACCCGATAGAAATCGCCCGTCATGCGGCCGCGGTGAAAAAATTCGAGGAATACCAGGACCTGATCAACACCGCTCGCGAGCTGACGATCCCGGTGCTCAATCAGAACCGATTCCTGATCATGATCGGGTACTACCGCCGGTAGTTTCTGCCAGGTACTCTTACCGCTGATTTTTTGATACTGCAGAGTCACTGGTGGTTGCTGTGCGCCCGAACTATCCTCCGAATCATCCGATGTTGCAATCATCCCCCACTGCCCGTCATGCCAATCCCACAAAACACACGCGCGTGATTTCGTGATTTGATCGTTAGCCGCCGCCGTTATGGCAGCGTGAAACGTGCGTCAAACCCAGGCCATCGCGCCGCCATAACGGCAGCGACTGACACGCGACTTTTTATCGGGATTGGTATCATGCCCCGCGAACTATCGACCCTCGCCACCTATAGCCAGTACATCGCCGCTCGCATGGGTGTGATGGCGTTGTCGGCGATCGATGTCGAAACCAACCTGCGAGCCGCCGCAGCGCTGGGCCAACTGATGTATCGCATTGACAAGCGGCATCGCGTGCGTGCTCAAACCAATCTGAAGCTGGCATTTCCCGATTGGGATCAGGCCACCATTGATCGCACGGTTAAACGCTCGTTCGAACATTTCATGCAGTTGGTCGTTGAGGTTTGTTTTTCCACGCGATTGATTCATCCCGATTCGTGGACCAAACGCATCGTGCTCGACCCGAGCCTTCGGCCGACCATTGAAATTTTTAACGCAGGCAAGCCGGCCATTCTCGTCACCGGACACATCGGCAACTGGGAAGTGCTGGGCAACATCCTGGCCACGCTGGGCTATCGCATGGATGCCATCGCTCGGCCGCTCGACAATAAACTGATCAACGATTGGGTGCTGGGTCTGCGTGAAAAACGCGGCATGCGCATCATCACCAAATGGAACGCCACCGATCGCATGACCAGCGTGCTCGAAAACGGCGGCACGCTCGGTTTCATCGCCGACCAAAACGCCGGTGACAAGGGCCTGTTCGTCCCATTTTTCGGACGACTCGCCAGCACCTACAAATCGGTCGGCCTGCTGGCAATGACTCAGAATGTCCCGGTCATTTGTGGCTATGCATTTCGACGCGATGATGGCTATCGCTATCAATTCGGCGTCACCGACATCATCCAGCCCGACGAATGGCAGGCCCAGCCCGACCCGCTGTTTTACCTGACCGCTCGCTACATGCGCGGCCTGGAAAATGCCATTCGACTATGCCCGCACCAGTATTTCTGGATGCATCGGCGTTGGAAAAGTCGCCCACCCCATGAACGCAAAGGCAAGCCAGTGCCCACTTCATTGCGTGACAAACTCGCGGCCCTGCCGTGGATGGACGACGCGTCAGTCGAGCGGGCTTGCCAACCGGTCGAACCGCTGGTGTGATGCCGAGGTACTATGGCGTACTATTTCAGCATGAAATACAACGGCCAGGCATCGACATGACACCGGGCATTTGACGAATTACCCCGAATCGAGAACAATTAGCATCCCCCCTTACGAATCCCTCCCGACGTAACCCCGCCGGGCTTACCGGTTTTCATCAGCCTCACCATGGCCGACAAAAACCTACCCGGTTGACATCCCGAAACTACTATTTTTCCCGAGATTAATCATGGCCGACCCGGCATCCGAATTACGTTTGAACGACCTCAAGGTTTTGATTGTGGACGACGATCCCGATGTGTCTGAATCAATCGACCAGGCCCTGCAGAGCGAAGGCGCCCTGACCCAGACCTGCAGCGATGGCAACACAGCCGTCCGCATTTGCGAAGGCGATCCGCCTGATCTGGTTGTGCTGGACATGATGCTGCCCAAACGCAGCGGCTTTCTCGTGTTGGAAAAAATCAAACTGCTGGAAAACGCACCGCGCGTCATCATGGTTACTGCCAACGAAGGCAAACGCCACCAGCAATACGCCGAAGCCCTGGGCGTCGATGGCTATTTCCTCAAGCCCGTTCGACTCGAACGATTGATCACGCTGGCCCACGAATTGTCGAAAGATAAATAAGCCCCCCCCACCTGCCCCCCCACCTGTGCCGCACACCTGTGACGCACACCCGCGCCGCACGAGGGCGGCGGATAACGGGGAATCACGCGTTTGAAATTAATGGAATCCGTATTATGCGGATTACGACAAATACTCGCGCGTAGATTTTTGTTAGCCCCCGGTGAATACCGGGGGTTTGTGTGAAGGGAAATTTGAGGCCGCGCGAGTTTTTAACGGGATGGTTATTAGCCGCATTCGGCGTGGTTCATCGTTCACCAACACGCTCATCACATCAACATCGCTGTGCCTCATCGACCTGTGGCAGTTTGCCGCGTATACTATTGAAAACACAGGAGATTGCGTTATGCCGCACGGTTGTTTTCGCAGCACTGCTTTCAATAGGAATACTCTGGTCATGAAATCAAATGGGATCCTGCCACTTGTCATGATACTGGTCGCTGCCGCGGCCTTATTGCTGATCGCTCATCCGACCCTTGCCAAGGATGCGGTGATCATCACCGACAGCGGCTTGCGCTACGAAGGCACGGTCATCAGTGAGGATGCTGACAACGTTCGCATTCGCACGACCAATGGCATTGTTGCCACGGTGTCCCGTTCGTCGATTGATACGTTCGAATATAAAAAGCCGATCGCCGAGGATTTTGCCGAACGACGCGAAGCCTTGGCTGATGACGATCTGGAAGGTCGATACAAATTGGCCAGCGATCTGGTGCAAAAAGAAGCCTACCAGTTGGCCAAGACCGAACTCGAAAAAATGATCAAAGCATTTCCCGACGACAACCGCTTGACGCAGTTGTTGCAGATTGCGATCGAACGCGAAAAATTGCAGGACAAGGCTGAGCAAGGCCCAGCGATTCCCAAATTGCCCCAACGCGATCGGCCCGGCAACGCGAACAACCCTTCGACCAATGCACCCAATCGTCCGGATCGGCCACGCATCCGGCCCGGCGGTCTCACCGGTGATCTGATCGGCGAAACAAAATTGCTCAATGATGAGCAGATCAACATTATCAAAATCTGGGAACTGCCCAGCGATCTATCCAACGCAGGCGTCAACATTCGTATCGAACAGGACGACCTCAACGACCTGCTCAAGGATTATGCCGACCATCACAACACGCCCAAGGGCGTCAACGCTCAGCGAGCATTCCGACGGGCCAAGGGATGGGAACAACTCGAATTAATTTTCGCGCTCAAAGCCCGCGACTATTATGAAAAAGTCAGCATTCGTGGCGATCCGCCTGCCCTGAAAAAATTCCGCAGCGGCATCAGTCGCACGTATGTGTCTTCGTACTTCCGCAACACATTCGGCTCCGGGGCTATCGACAATCTGTACCTGTTCCCCGTGCAAGGCCAACCCCCTGAAGCCACGTATACCAATTTTTATATTCTGTCCCGCTACCGAGGTCAGGGCAATGCCATGATCGATCGTGATCGGCCCGATGAATCGCTACTCTTGCAATGGGGATTGCCCCGCGCCGCAGCGCTCTACCCTGCTCCTGATGTGCCCGGCTGGCGCCCGTTTTTCTCCGGCACCGATGATCCCAAATTCGTCAGTTATGTCGAATGGATACGATCCCTCTATCCCAAACCCGACTACGGCATCAACTACACGCCCCCCACGTTTTCGGCCTCAGCCTCGGCCAGCGATACGAACGACCAGACTGGCACCGCTTCCGGCACTAATGACACCGGAGCCGCCGGGGCCACCGAAGACGCCACCATGCCCTGATCGCCAAGCCGCATGCCGCCCACCGGCCCACTTGAGCCTCAAACGGCCCCGGTATCCCCAAAACGGCCCCACTTTCCCAGATATTTTCCCGACCTTGCCCCGATTTACCGGGGGGGTTCCCACGACCCACGCGCCCCATTAGAATAGCCATCATGATGATCAGACTTTCGCGTTTCTCCTCCCTGTTTGCCTCCACCACCATCGCCCTGTCCCTGGGCGTCGGCTCGAGCCTGATGCTCGTCGGCTGTAACAATCAGGCAGCCCAACAAGCGGCGGCCAACAACCAACTCGCTGAGATTCTCGAAATCATCCGCGTCGCTGAGCAAGGCTTTGTGCCACGTGGCGACGAAGCCGAATCCATCGATCAATTCCGTCAGCAACAACTCGCCATCGCCGCAGGCAAATTGGAAGCCCTGGTCAGTACTGGCACCATCGAACAACAGGTCACCGCTCGACGCTTGCTCGCGGACCTGCGCATCAGTGCCGCCAAAGACGACGCCCGTCAGGCCACCGAACAGTGGGCCATTCTGTCGAACCAGAGCGCGACGGTCGTCAACCAACTCGGTGCTGTCCTGCAAGCTGCCGACCGCGTGAGCAAATTGTCGGTTAACGAATCAGTGCTCATCGAAAAACTGACCAACAACATCGATCAGATCGAACAGGCCAGCGGTGTCGACATGGTCGATGCCGAAGCGATCAAAGATAAGATCACCGAATTGGCCCGCAAGATCACCCGCGTTAAAGAAGATCGCCATAACCTGATCACCCGTTCGCAAGCCCAGCTGGACGCAGCGTTCGCACTCGATGGTGAAGAGCGTCATCAAAGCCAACTCGAAGCAATTCGCCTACGACGTGAGGCTGACGTGCTTTCCTCTGAAGCTGACAAAATCCGTGCCGAGGCCAGTATGTTGGAAAGCCAGTTCAAAGTGCTGGCCAGCAAAGCCTCGATCGGCGAAAAACATGCCGAGCTACTGAGCCGACAAGTAACCGAATCACGTCAGCGCGATACACAGACCAGCGCTGCCCGCGACGAAGCGGTAAGCCAACGCGATGAACTGTTGGCTGAGTTTGAAAAGTCCTACGAAATTCTGGTTTCGCAAATGCAAACCCAGGTGATCGAGCCGATGCAATTGGCCATCGATCGCATCGCCACGACCGAAGCCTCACTCAATCAGATCAAATCCCAGGCCGGCAACGTTCGTGGATTGGGCAGTGAAATCGAACTCGATATCCTGCGCACCCGATCGGACCGGGCGTACCTGCACGCTCAGCAGGCCATCATGCTCGGCTCATTCGGCCAAACCCTTCGAATGATTGCCCAGCAAGTCAACACCGCCGCCCCCAACCGTGCCGAATTTTATCAAACCACCGCACGCAACATCACCCAGACGCAAGAACAAATCATCCAGAGCGCCGCGAGCCTGATCAGCGACGCCAACACCAGCGGGCAAAACCTCATTGCCAGCGGCGGCTCGCTCGATGACCCCGGCTCAATCGCCGCAATCGCTCAAGCCCAACTCGGTTACCTGGCAACCTACGCCCAGCAAATCGAAAAGTCCGCCCTGTAACGCAGTCAAACAACCCGTGGCAAACACAGGCTCTCGCACCGCCATAAAGGCGGCGGCTAACGATTAACCACACGCATGGTTTATGTGGGATTGGTATGAGTCGTGTGTCAGCCGCACGCGTTATACCAATCACGTTAAAACGCGTGCGGTCTAAATTTTTCCTCATACCTACCCCCGGTATTCACCGGGGGCTAATACGAATTGAAACACGAATACTTATTGCGATTTGTATTAATCGCAAAATTATCGTGTGCCAACTCCAGATTTACATTTCGCGTTTAGCGGGAGCGGCGCAGCCGCCCGTGAGCGTGGGCGTGTATGCGTGTGCAGTTTGCGTATGCCCATAAAAACGCGGGCCAAGTCTGCGTGGGAAATGTGGGGGGGATGTGGGGGGGATGTGGGGGGGGATCTGGGGGGGATTATTCTTGGCGCGAGGTGGCAGGTTCGTCTTTGGTGGCTTTGGGCCGAAACGCCAAGCGAGCGCGATCGACGTCGGGGTAGAATTCAAAAATGCGATCGAGATGGACGGTGGCCAGTAACGTGGTCAACATGCCACGGATGCCAGCGAGCTTGACGTCGCCACCATGTTTAGCGAGCAGGCGATGCACACGCATAAGCAAGCCCAACCCCGCACTCGAAACGTAATTCAACCGACTGCAATCCACGATGATTTTGCGCAAGCCCGACTGCACCAACTTTTCGAGTTGGTCTAAAAATTGCGCGGAGGTCGTTTCATCCAAGCCGCCATCAGCACGGAGAATTAACACCTCATGGTCAACCTCGTGGTAATAAAATTCCATGCCGGTTCCGCATCTCCTGACTTGTGGTTACAAGACGACGAGTTTCGGTTCGCGATCAAACGGCTAACGGTCTACGATCAATAATCAGCAAAGTAGAAGCAGCAAGTCACAACACACAAGCTACGACGTTATTCAACACGCTTTGGTCAACGCACTGACTCAACCTCACATGACCAGTATCGAATCAATCCCCCCCCTATACTCAAATTTTTGTGAGTCGCATTCACACGAGCGGTTGCTTATCCACATTTTACCCACGTAGTTGTGATTTTGCACGCAAAATTAATGGGTCCAGTGGCTTAGTAGTCCATAAGTACCGGGGGTGCATCGTCATCGTGCCGACCGAGACATGGTCTGCCCCCGCCTCAATGTACTCATCCACGTCGGCGACACTGGTCACCCCCCCGCCGCCGACCAATGTCAATTTCGGCTCAGGCCAACGGCTACGCATGTCACGCAAACATCGCAATGACAATGGCTTGAGCGGCTTGCCGCTGAGCCCGCCGGCTGGCACTGGTAGCGTGTTGCAACAGTGAAACGCCCTGATCCCCGCGCCGATCGCACCTTCAACCATCGCTTCGTAACGCACCGGCGGCAGCTTCACAATCACCGGCGTGGCACCAGCGACGGCTTGCTGAAATAAATCCGTCGGCACATGGATTTCGCCCACGTTCGGGCAACTCATGTTTAATTCCACCGCCGCGGGCTTAATCGATTCGATGCGCTCGAGCAGCAATGTCCAATCGGCTGGTTCAAATCCATGGATACTCACGATTTTATTCGACACATCAACACGGCCCGATTGCACGCGTTGCACCAGCCAATCGATGCCTGGATTGCGCAGCCCGATTTTGTTCACCCACGCACCCAGCCGTCGGTAATAACGCACCGTTTTAATGATGCGCCACACTCGGCCTGAACGCGCAGCCGCGGTGAATGTGCCTAACGTGGCTGTCACCGCGCCGGGCGGTTGCACGTAATTGCCAAACGGCGCAGCGATGATCAACGGTTCTAATTTGAGTTCCATTTTTTCTAACACCTGTTTCACCCCAGAGAGTATAACCATACCTATGGCTTTGCTATCAAATGTCATGTCCGGCCCACGCAAGCGCCTGGCTCGATGGTCGGCGTCACTGTTGCCCGAAGTGGTCGCATCAGCGGACATGCCCGGTGACGACGGCCAACCACTCTGGCAGCCCGATGAGCCCGACGAATACTGCTCGCGTTGTGGTATGGGGTGCGGGCCTGGGGCAGCGCTGGCCCAGGGTTGCCATCTTTGCGTGAATAAAACCCTGGCATGGGATCGCATCGTTCGTTTGGGAACCTATCACGAACAACTCAATGAGTGGATTCTGGAAATGAAATTTGCCCGCCGATGGACGTGGGCCCGGTGGATCGGCCGACAGTTGGCCGTGCGTCTTGGGCCCATGCCGACGCACGGCCGCGTGGGTCTGTGCAGTGTGCCCATGCACCTGTGGCGACGATGGGGCCGAGGGTTCAATCAGTCGGACCTGATCGCCCGAACCATCGCCCAAGAACTCGATTGGCCCTTGCTGCCAGTGTTGCGACGATCGCGATACACGGTCCCGCAATCCACCGTGTCGGCCCAGCGACGATTGACGAACGTGCATGAATCGTTTGAGCGAATTCCTATGGACCTGACCGGCTGGGAAATCTGGCTGGTCGATGATGTCAAAACCACCGGGGCGACCCTGACCGCGTGCGCTAAATTATTACGCGAGGCAGGTGCGACTCGGATTCACGTCGCGGTCGCTGCGGTGGCTGATCCGAAATCCGAAACAGAATTCTTACAATAGATCATTATAACAATTGCGGGTAAGGTTGCAGGCCAGTGCCCCCCCCCCCAACCCCCACCAACCCCCACACACCACAACCCCGCACATACGCCTACGCTTCACGAAGCCTCCACTCATACCCTCAGGCACACGCCCCGCTATACGTCGTTTGATTTCAATTTTTGATTAGAATTTTTTAACTGCAACTTTTTGACTTCCACTTTTCGACTTCATGGTGATGTTCGCCGTTGACAAAATAATGGCTAAGCCTCTGGCTGAACCGCACCATCAACCTATGGATCATTGATATGCGTGAACCCCCACAATCCACACCCGAGGGTCAAATCTTTAATTCCAACCTGCAGGAATTCGCGGTCAAATGCGATTACGTCTGTGGCTTGGAATCCAACGGAAAAATCACACCCCACGAAGCCTATCAACGCATCAAAGCGCTGTACAAAGAACTCAAACACAGCCGAAAACAACTCAACATCAAACCCGAATAACCCCCCCTCCCCCCCACACACACACACAAATTTCCCTTGTGCTATTAACCGTTACTGCGCGCCCACACACGGCACGCGCCGCCCAAGGGCGGCGGCTAACCGGAAATCACACGCTCGAGATTTCGAGACGTCGATTCGCTTAATACTCTCGACGTTGCCGGGCTGGGGCGATGTCCAACTGTTTGCGATATTTGGCCACCGTACGACGGGCGATATCGATGCCGTTTTCTTTTAGCTTTTCGACCAACTGATCATCGTTGAGCGGCTTGGTTTTATCCTCTTCGGCAATGATCTGTTCGAGTTTGGCCTGGATCGCAGTCCAGCTCATCGACTCACCCGATTCGGTTTCCGCACCGCCACTGAAAAACATGCGCAACGGCAAAATCCCACGCGGGGTTTCCATGTATTTTTCACTCACCGCTCGGCTCACCGTGGCCACGTGAATGCCCAACTGGTCGGCAACCAGCGTCATCGGCAAGGGTTTCAAATGTTGCGGCCCTAGATCGAAAAATTCGCGCTGCGCTGCAATCACCACATTGATCACACGCAACAATGTCGCGCTGCGTTGCTCAATTGCTTCGATCAACCAACGGCCTGTCCGCAGATTGTTGCCTATAAAATCGCGCGTCTTGCGATCGACCTGTTTGTCCTTGGCCATTTTTTTATATTGACGGCTCAGGTGCAGACTCGGCGTTCGGCCATTGGTCAATTCCGCCACGTATCGATCATGCTCTTCGTCATACGTGATCGTCGCGTCCGGCGTAATCGTACGCGGCACATCTTCGACCACCATGCGTCCGGGGTGCGCATGAAATTGTCGCAGGTTCATAATCGCCTGTTTTATCCGATCAATTGTCACGTCCAACGATTTGGCGATGCGTGGCAATCGGTTCTGTTCCAGGTCTTTCACATGATCACGCACCAGCGCACGTTCGATTGCCCAATTGCTGGCCTCGGCGCCCAACGCATCAATCTGGATCACCAGGCATTCCGACAAATCGCGTGAGCCAAACCCCAAGGGTTCCAGCTTGGTTTGAATCTGGGTGAGCGCTTCATCCACATCCGCTTCGGTCAGATCACGCGGGCATTGCATCATCAGATCCTGACGCGCCGTGCGCAGATAACCATCAGCATCAAGAAATCCAATCAGGAATTCGCCCGCCCGTCGGATGTTCGGCTCCAGTTCCAACATGCGCCACTGATCCAGCAATTGCTCAAACAAACTGGCAGGCCGAGTAGCCGTGTTGGCCATCGCATCCATCTTCGCATCGCGTTCGCCGTCGTAACTGCTGACCCGGCGCGTGGGCACATAGCTTTCGCCTGAATCGAACGTGTTGTCCGACCAGGTGTCGCCGTATTCCTCGGTGATGTTGTCGAGCCGTTCGAAGTCGTCTGCGGAGTTGGATTCGCCCGCCGCGATTTCGCGTTCGCCCTCGCGATCATCACGTTGGGTTTGTTCGCGTTGCTGTTCGAGATCGACCGCATCACTGCCCGGCTCGCGTAATTCCAAGGTAGGATTGCCCGCCAACTCCTGTTCGATGCGTTCCTCCAACGCCAGCGTCGAAAGCTGGAGGATTTCCATCGATTGAATCATGCGCGGTGCCAGCTTCATTCGCTGGTCCATACGCAGATGTTGTCCGGTATCAATTCGCATCGGTTTGGATCTACATTCAGGCCGACTTCAGGCCGACATTCGGGGACTCAGCCTAATTGGGCTGTAACTCGTTCATTCACAGGCAAATGGCGACCGCGGCCATGCCCCACAGGGGTATTATCGGTTCATCGACGTCATGGCTTGCCGTCCCAGGATCGCATCAGTCAAGACCGATTTCGGCGCCGCATCCAGGGTGTATCCGGTGGGCAAACCGCGGGCCAGTCGCGTGACTGTAACCTTATATTTTTCCAATTGTTGCGTGATATACAGAGCGGTGCCGTCGCCTTCGAGATTCGGATGCGTCGCCAGAATAACTTCGCTGACTTTGGGCCAATTTTCTGGCGCGTGATTGACTCGGGCCACCAACGCATCAGCGGTGAGATCGCCCGGGCCGACCCCTTCCAACGGAGCCAATCGTCCCCATAGCACGTGATACACGCCTTCAAAACTGCCGGTTGCCTCGATCATGGCCAGATCGTGGGCATGTTCCACCACCAGAATGCGCGTCCGATCGCGCTGCGGATCATCACAAATCGGACAGGTAGGCCGCTCGGTCAGGTTGAAACAGATATCGCAGAATCGCACCGCTTGTTTCACATCAGAAATCGCCGTCGCCAACGCCTGAGCATCCTCTGCGGAGGCTTTCAACAAGTGAAATGCCATCCGCTCAGCCGAACGCTTACCCACGCTGGGTAATTTCGCTAACTCCCGTATCAGCCGATTCATGGGCGACGTGTAGCTTCCGTCATCGGTGTTGGATTTTCCATGATCGTGTGACTTGCTCATGCTGGCATTGTAATTGCTGTGGCCCAAAACGCGAATTCTGGCCCGGATTTTGCATAACAATGTTCATCCAAGACATGACAGAAACCGCAGCACAGGCAGTCTCCCATTTCTGTCTCAGTAATAGCCCGTGATGCATATCGCGCGGCCCCAACTCATCACACCCATCCAAACGCAAATCGATGCAGGAGAAACGTGGGGGGGTATGATTTAGAGAATGGATCAGGACGATCATGTGTGTTTATGTTTTCACGTTTCCAAGCGGAAGATCGTGAGCTATTGCCGTCGCGAAAAACCGCCGGTCGCGAGTCTGATCAGCGAGTGCCTGTCCGCGGGCACGGGCTGCGGGTGGTGCGTGCCGTTTCTCAAACACCTGCACAAGCAAACCCTCGCAGGCGACCCCAACCCCGACATCAGTGGCTCGCCGTCCGACTATGCCAAGCGTCGCGCCACCTTCCGCAAAACCGGCCAACGCGATACCGCCTCGGCATCAGATTCAAATACCGATACCGCTACTGATACCGATACCAGCGTCTAACAAAAACTGGCATCAATCATTTTGAATTGCCCGCTCGTCAACGATGTCGGTGCGGCTCATGGCATCATCCATTAAACCGACCTCGTGACTTTACCCGGCCCGGCCACAGGTTTACCGCCCTGACAAACCTTTGGGAAATGTGGCCCCGCATCGATCATGCGTTCGCCGGTTTGCACTTGGATATGTACCGACATCGGATGCGCGCGGCCGGTGTATCGTGCATCACTGGTCATGTAATGAATCGCCAAGCCCGGCCTGGGATTCGGCGAATGATTTTCGGGCGAACCATGCCACGTCAGCGAATGATGAAAATGAACTTCGCCAGCCCGCACCGGACACAGCACCGGTTTGACCTCAGTCATTTCCCCGCAGTTGTCACCCCCACAATCACACCCAGCACCCTTAACGCCACTGCCTCCATCAATCTCAGGCATTTCGAATCCTTCGCCGATGCGATCGAATTCTTCCAACAGTTTTAAATCCGTACGCGTGTTCAAATACGCTTGCTGATTGCCCCACTTGTGACTGCCTGGCACCATCCACATGCAACCATTTTCCGGCAACGCATCGGCAAACGGTATCCACGCGCTCACCGGCGTCATCGGTTCAATCGATGGCCACAACGGCGCATCTTGATGCCAAGTCGTCGCACCGCCTGCGTTGGCAGGTTTGTATTGCACCTGGTCATGCCACACTTGCAAATCGCCCATGCCGGTCAACTGACTGATCGCTCCCACGATGCCCGGGTGATAGATCAACTGTTCAAACAACGGCGATGCTTCCCAGATATTCACGATCTGCCACACCGGCGCTTTCTTTCGCCCATCAACAGCCTCAGTCGATCCCGTCAAATCGCGAAACAATACCGGCTGACGCTGACCTTCGGCAAAACCCTTGGGCCCAATTTCAATAATGCGCATCAGTTCGGCCAACATCTCGGCCGTCTGCGCGACATCCAGCAATGGGCCACCATTGATAAAACCATTTCGCTCGAATCGCGTGACCTGTTCGGCCGTTAATACCTCTGACATCATCTGGCTCCGTGTGTGAATACCGAAATAGCAAGCACTAAAAATAAGTGCAATCACCATAAAACATCCACGTAAACCATGAAATGGCCACACCAACCAAATGTTGTCAATTCCACCCCCCCCCCCCCCCCC
>JAUHYI010000023.1 GCA_030426385.1 Phycisphaerae bacterium | reverse complement strand
ACGGTCACGCTCGAGGCGTCAGCGTGTAACGTGACCCCGATTTCAGTGGCATGGCCGTTCATGGCCTCATCGATACTGTTGTCGAGTATCTCCCACACGAGATGATGCAGACCCGTGGAGCTGACGCCGCCGATATACATACCGGGCCGTTTGCGCACCGGCTCCAAACCTTCTAACACATCAATGCTATTGGCGTTGTACTGCTTGGTGCTCATGATTGGTTTCTGGTTGGATGTTGACGAGGTGGGGCGAAACGAAACAAGATGTCGGATTTATTTCGGTTGAGCAAACGTATCCACACGCAACTCAACTTTATTGGGGTCGATGATCTTCAGATACAGCTTTCCGTTAAAACTGGCAGGGATCACGGGTTTGAATTTTACGTTTTTAGATTTTCGCGTTCCGTCTGGTGCGAACCATGACAGCTCGATTTTGTTGGGCATGTGTTGTGCCTGGCCTAGCAGGGTCTTGGTGTCGCCTGGATTTAACACGTCAAATTTCACAGGCAAATCGAGTTTGTCGATGACCACGTCTGTGATTTTCATACGCATGTTGTTGGTGACGGTGTAATGCCAACGGGAAACTTTGGGATAAGGTTGGGCTGAGGTTGCGCTGCCGCCACCATCGCCACATCCAGTTATTGAAAGGCTTAGCAGGCATAGGATCGCCAGGGCAAGAGTATTGACGGTTTGGATTTTGTGATTGTTCATGGTTTGGTTCCACTGTGGCGGCGTGTGCGAAGTATTTAGATGATCGTCTTGCTTCGAAAATTCAGGGTTGCTGTTCGCGGGACGCGTTAGTTTTCATCGTCGCGCATGGCAGGCAGCGTGGCTTCATCAGGGATGATGTGTGACAGCTTGCCGTTCTTTTGTATTTCCCAGCCTTTCCCGCCGCGGCTGGTTCGTTTGTATTTCACGGTGCTGATGGTTTTTTGTGCGCCGCGATTGGTTTCGACGGTCAGCAAATCGCGATCGCCCATGGATGCTTTGAAGCCCAGCAGGTGATCGTCTTTGCCCAGCTTGATCAGTTGTACGCCTTTGCCGGGGCCCGCGAGATAGTTGACCTCTTCCGCAGGGCAGATCATGGCGCGGCATAATTCGGTTGCAGCCAGGATTGTTTCGTCGCCGTGAATTTTTTCAACACCGACCACCGTTACGCCAGCCTTAGGCCGTGCAAATTTACGGCCGCTGCGTGTCGATGGTTCGATGAACGCATCCAAACCAAAACGCAGGGCGTAACCATCGCTGGTCGCGGCCAGGGCGTGCGTGCGTGGTGCATAGTCCTCGTGCTCGGACGTTAGTTCGTCGTTGACGCGTGGGTCCAGGCTGAACGCTGCGATAATTTTTTCGCCGTCTTTCATTTTGAAAAACTTCTGAATGGGTTCGCCGTACCCGGTTGTGGCGGGAATGTCGACGATTCGAGCGGTGTAGGCCACGCCGAGGCTGGACATGAAAACGATCGTGGCCCGGGTGGAACCGGCTTCGGCGGCGAGCACACTGTCGCCTTCGCGCAGGCGCGTGGTGCCCAGGTCTTTGACCTCTTTTTGTCGCTTGGTCCAGCCGTCGCGCGTCACGATCACGACTGTATCTTCGGCAATGATGAAGTCATCGGCTGAAAATTCCGGTTCATCATCCACGGTTTCAATGACGGTTAATCGCTTGGCGTTGGGGTTTTTCTTGCCATAGGTGTCGCGTAATTCGATCAACTCTTCGGCGATAATCTTCCATCGGCCGCTGGTCATGTCGTCATCGTCTTGGGCCAGGAGCTTTCTGATTTCACGGGCGCGACGGTTCTTTTCTTTCAGCTCGTCCAGAATCAGATTGATTTCCAGTTTGGCCAGGCGATACAGTTTTAATTCCAGAATCGCGTCGGTCTGTTCCTCGTCCAATCCCTTGGGAAGCGGAAAACGCTTCATGATTCGTTTGGCAGCGTCGGCTTTACCATCGGACCCGCGGATGATTTTGATAATCTCATCGAGTACATCGAACACCAGGGCAAACCCATTCAAAATATGAATGCGTCTTTCCAGCGAGGCCAATTCGTGCTGCAATCGTTTGGTGACAACACCGTGACGAAAATGCAGGAAATGCCACAGGATGGTTTTGATGTCAGTGTGATCGACAGGAGCCGCGACGTCTGGGTTCTCCGTTGGAACCAGGCACGTCAGGTTAACGGCAAAGGTGGTCTGCAATGGGGTGTGCTTATATAGATAGGCCAACACCTTGGCTTCGTCAGCATCTTTTTTAAGTTCGATCTCAATGCGCACGTCTTCGGTGGACAGGTCACGCACGTCGGTGATCAATGGCATCTTGCGACTAATCACCACTTCGGCGATGCGCTCGATCAGGGTGGACTTGTTGATGCCATAGGGAATTGAATCGACGATCAGAATTTTGCTTGATTTGCCAGCGCTGACTGCGGGCTGCACGGTGCCGCGAATTTTGATCGAGCCGCCGCCGTTTTTGTAGATGTCGCGCAGCTCATCACGTGAGGTGACAATCTGTCCGCCTGTCGGAAAGTCGGGGCCTTGAATCGCATCGTTGGCGATCAACTGATATGGCTTGAGCTCCGGGTCTTTTAATAATTTGAGGCAGGCATTGCACACCTCGATCAGATTGTGAGGCGGAATGTTTGTAGCCATGCCGACCGCAATGCCTGACGAACCGTTGACCAACAGGTTGGGCACTTTGCTGGGCAGGACGACGGGTTCTTCGCGCGTGCCGTCATAGTTGGGCCGAAAGTGGACCGTCTGATTGGCGATGTCATCCAAAAATTGCGACGCGATCGGCGTCAGACGACATTCGGTATATCGATAGGCCGCGGGCGGATCGCCGTCGAGCGACCCGAAGTTGCCCGATCCATCGACCAGGGTTGCTCGCATGACCCAGGGTTGGGCCATACGCACCAACGCGTCGTAAATGGCTTGGTCGCCATGCGGATGGTATTTACCCATGACCTCGCCGGTGACATTGGCACACTTACGGTGTTTATTTTCCGCGGTGAGCCGTTGCTGCCACATGGTGAACAAGATTCGGCGCTGAACGGGTTTCAGTCCGTCGCGCACGTCGGGCAAGGCTCGGCTGGTGATCACCGAGAGGGCGTAATTGAGATAGGCGGTCTGAGCCGTTTCGTGCAGAGGCACGGTCTGGTCAGGGGCAATAGCCGAAGGGTCGCCATCGTCGAACAGCGAAGCATCGTCTTTTTTGGGTTTACGTCGTTTGGCCAAGGTCGAACGCCCTCCGTGGCGTTTAGCATTTTAGCAGGGGGTCATTAAATCAATTCGGGAGTATAACATGGTCTGTAGGAATGTTGTTGAAACGGCGTTGTAGATCCAATGTGATAAATTCAATGCGGCAATTTTTGTCATACGGCAAGAGCATGTAAAAATTTGCCGGGAGGGCTGGGGGGACATGTGGGGGGACATGTGGGGGGACAAGTGGAGGGGCGAGTGAGGTGATGGAGTGGAGGGGCGAAATGGAGAGGAGAAGTGGGGAGGTGGATGTTTTTATGAGAATACTTGGCATTGATCCTGGTTTACGGCTGACTGGCTATGGGTGCGTCGAGCTTCGGCCAACTGCGGTGGAGCCGACGTTGGTTGAGGCCGGCGTGTTGCGATTGGATGCGGACCAATCGATGGAACATCGGCTCGTGCAGTTGTACGACGATTTGTCGGCATTGTTTGAAGAGTTGCAGCCCCAGCGGGTCGCGGTGGAAAAACTATATGCCCATTACAAACATCCACGCACAGCCATCATGATGGGCCATGCCCGTGGTGTGATTTTGTTGGTCGCTCAACAACACGAAGCGAATATTGAGCATCTGCCATCGACGGCTGTGAAAAAAGCATTCACCGGCCACGGTCATGCGTCCAAGCGTCAGATTCAATTGGCGGTGCAATCGCAATTCAAATTAGCCGAACCGCCGAGTCCGCCGGACGTGGCCGACGCGATCGCCATTGCCACGACATGTGCGCGACGTCATGCGATTGATCGCTTGACGAGCTGACGAGCCGACAAGCTGACAAGCCGACAAGCCGAGGATCTGGTGGGCCAATAATGGTCCTAGTTTGTCTGCAGATATTCAATCATGGCCCGACAGAAATCAGGCAGGTCGTCGGGCCGGCGGCTGGAGATTTTGTTGCGATCAACCACGACAGGCGCGTCAATCCATTCGCTGACGCCAGCGTTGATCAGGTCGTCCATAATGCCGGGCGTAGAGGTGTATTTGTAGCCACGCACCACGCCTGCGGAAATATCGATCCAGGCGCCATGGCAAATTGACGCAATCATTTTTTGTTGCTTTTCAAAGTCGGCCACGAGTTTTTTAACTTGATCGCTGCGCCGCAATTTGTCGGGCATCCAACCGCCCGCATCAATCACACCTTCAAAATCATCGGCAGACAGATCATGGAACGATGCCTCAGTGATTTGAGGATAGCCATGTTTGCCCAGATGGGTGACGCCGGTTTTTTCGCCAGCGAGGACGACGGTGGCACCGGCTTCGCGCAGGCGGTATTTGGGATACTGAATTTCGAGGTCTTCGTAAGCATCGCCGACGAAAATCAGGATGCGTTTGCCGGCGAGTGGAAGTGTGGCTTGGTTAGATGATGGTGACATGGTGTGGGTCCGTGGTTTATGGTGATGAAAGCGTGGGGTGATTGTTATACTGCGCGGTGATGAGCCAGGCGCATGAACCACAGGTTAACGTAGAAACGTTGGAATATCACAGCAGCGTGGATGAGGCGGGACCGTTGCTGGCTGATGTGGGGGTTGTGGCCGATGGCGTGCGCAAGCCGTTGTTGTTGGTGATGCATGGCTATTCGAATGGGCGCGATGCGGTGCGTGTGGATATAGAGGATTTTGCCAGACAGGGTGTGGTGGCTGTCGCTCCGGACATGCGTGGGTTGGGTGAGAGTTGGGGGATGTGGGATTCCGGGGGTTTGGATGTGCACGATATTGTGGATGCGGGCCGGGCAGCGATCGCGTCGTTGCCGGATGAAATTGACGCGACGAACTGGCACATCATCGGGTACTCAGGGGGTGGGGCCAATGCGATAGCGGCGGGGTGTCGGTTTCCGGATCTGTTCCAGACCGCGGTCAGTTTTTTTGGTTTTCCATGCTATCGGCGGTGGCTGGCGGATAACGGGCGGCCTGATTGTGTGGAGCGGATGGAACGTGTGTTAGGGACGGCGGGCGATGAGCCATTGGTGTACGACGCGCGGGATATGGTGGCAGCAGCGGAGAATGCGGGACGCACACGGTGGCATTTTTTGTGGGATGCGCAGGAAAAGCAATGCCCGCCCGATCAGGTGGAACTATGGATAGCAAGGCACCGGGAGGCGTGTGGCCAGTCGGCCTCGGTGCAGACGCATGTGAGCGGGCTGGGCGATAGCAAGCGGTGGATCCACAACTATCGCAAGTTCAATCCGGCACTGCCTGCGGCGGATAAATTGTTTTGGCCAGATTTTATATCCCCCGTGCGTGATGTAGGATTGTATGATGCGGGGGAATTGGTGGTGCCGGGCTATTTGGTCACGCGGCATTTTTCCGTATTTGTCGGCGACAGTGCGTCGGCTCGGGTCGAGGGCCGGGTACGAATTCGATATCGTTTGGAATCGGGTAAAACGCCGGTGGTTGAAATCGTGGATAATCCAAGCGGGTTGCCGGTGGATGTGCGACTGACATCAGTGATACGTGAATATTTTCAGTAAGTAATTTTTTTTGCATGTAGGAGTATGAAAACGATGGCCCGGAAGTCAACAAAAAAAACGGTGTCTGATGCGGTGTCGCGTCGTGTGATGAAATCGCTTGATGGTTTTGCGATTGAATTGCCGAGCTGGGGTTTCGCAGATACGGGGACACGTTTCGGTAAATTTTTTCAGGACGCGGCAGCCTCGACGGTTGACGAAAAATTCCATGATGCCGGTTTGGTCAATCAATTAACAGGGGCGTGTCCCAGTGTTGCGGTGCATGTGCTGTGGGATTTTAGCGATCCAACTGATCCGGCATCAGGGCGAGCGTTGAAAAAAATTGCCAAGGCCAATGGCGTGCGTGTGGGTTCGATTAATCCCAACGTATTTCAAGATGGCGCTTATAAATTAGGGTCATTCTGTTCACCTGATCCCAAATCGAGAAAGTCGGCGCTGGACCATACGCTGGATTCAATCAAACTGGGCAAGGCCGTGGGATCAAAAGTTTTGACGATGTGGTTGGCGGACGGCACGAACTATCCCGGGCAGGATTCGATCTATCGACGCAAGCATGATCTGCAGAACGCTCTGAAAAAAATTCACGGTGCGATGGATAAACAATGGGGCGGCTCAACGTTGTTGATTGAGTACAAGCCGTTCGAGCCTGCGTTTTATCACACGGATATTGCGGACTGGGGTATGAGCGCTGCGTATTGTCGTCATGCCGGCAAGCGAGCCAAGGTACTGGTGGATACGGGACATCATTTGCCGGGCTGTAACATTGAACACATCGTGGCGTTTTTGTTGGATGAGGGAATGCTGGGCGGCTTCCATTTCAATGATAAAAAATATGCGGATGACGATCTGACGCTGGGGTCGATTGATCCGTATGCGGTGTTCCGAATTTTCGATCAGATTGCCCAGCATGAATTTGAAACCGGCAAGGCCTCGAAAATCGAATACATGGTGGACCAGTCGCATAACCTGAAGCCGAAGTTGGAAGCGATGGTGCAGACGGTATGCGAGGCGCAGAAATTATATGCCAAGGCGCAATTGGTGGATCGCAAGGCACTGGCACGAGCGCAGAAGCAAGGCGATATTGTGGGTGCGGAAATGATATTGCGTGGCGCGTTTGATGCGGATGTCTCAGGACTGTTGGGAGATTGGCGTCGCAAGCAGGGATTGTCGGTTGATCCATTGGTGGCGCTGCGCGATAGCGGTGTCGTTCAGGAATTGGGTAAGAAGCGGGCGGCAGCGCGTAAGGCACGTGGCGAGGTGCAGTCGTCATCGTATGCATGATGATGCACGCGCGTGTTGTGTGTAGACGATGTGCAGATTGTGCCGCAGGCCGTGTTCGATGCCTTTGGATGCACGAACGTCATGACGGTTGGGGTTCGCGCTGTGGTTGGCGGGTTTGTTCGGTGCGCGGATTGTGGCCCACCAGCCAGAGCGGCAAACAGATTAAGGCGTAGATGGCCCCGCCTGTTGCGAGCGCGGCGGTTAAGCCGAAGCGGTCGCCGCCTAGCCCGATGAGCATGGGGCCCAGTAGGCCGCCCATGCAGCAACTGACCTGGCAGGTGGTGAGTGCGACGGCCTGGCGGTCGGGCAGTCGGGTGCCGATCCATGCGAAGGCGAGGGGGACGATCGGGCCGCCAGCGTAGCCTGCGATGAGCATGAGTAATCGCATGGACCACAGGTCTTCGACGCGGGTTGCGGCTAGGATGCTTGCGCCCATGACGACGGCACCGAGGACCATTTGTTGCGGGACAGGCAAGCGTTGGGGCATGCTGGCGACGGCGAATCGGCCGAAAATGATCCCGACCCAAAGCATGGCCGTGACACTGGCGGCTGCGGCGGGTTGCATGGCGTGGCGTGTGGTCGCCACGTCGGCGGCGAAGACGGTCAGGGCCTGTTCAACCATGACATAGCCGATGGCCAGAGGTAGGACACCACGTACGACCGGGTGTTTTACGATTTGGCGCATGGCCGTGAAACTGGCCGGCGGGGAAGGTGTTAAGCGTGGCAGGGCAGTGATCCAACTCAAGGCGATGGGAAGGGTGGTGATGATAGCGCTGACCCAGAATGTGGCGGTCCATGTGCCGAGCATTTCCGCCAGGGGTCGGCATACCAGGAGCGTGAGTGACGCGGCCATGGCGATCAGGCCGTGCATGGCGCTAAGGAGCATGGACGCCTGTTGGGGGCGTGTGCTGACGATGATGGCGGTGGCGACGAGGATGGTGGAAGAAAACCCTGCGCCAACAATGGTGCGGCCCAGTAGCAGGCACGGATACCACGCGACACCCGACAGCGCGGTGCCGACAGCGATGATGATTAATGGTGTGAGCCATGCTTGTCGGGTTGATAGGCGCGAGAGCGATCGTCCCATGAGCAGGCAGCCGACGAGATGGCCGACGAAGAACATGGTTTGCGCGAGGCCGGCCTGCGTGGCTGAGAGGGAAAGGTCGTGATTGATCCATTGCGCGAGCGCGCCGAATTGAGCGATGGAAATGCCAGCGCAGGCGCATGCGAGATAAATGGCGGGTAAAAGTAGCGGTGAGTTGGAAGCGTTGTGAACCAGTTGGGGTGAATGGGCGGTGGCGTTGAGGGTTGAAGAGCTGTTCATAGAGGCGTGTCCGTGCGAATCGGTTTGGTGTTTGATGTTGGTTGGCGAAGTTGGATTGGGATGATGAGGACAATTCGATATCGATGGCGCTTTTAGCGTCATGGGTTAAGTAGAAACCATGGGTTGCGAGCATGCGTGGCGTGGTATGGCCTGGCGCAAGCGCGTTGGATGGTTTGTCGTCACGGTCGTGGTGACTGATGATGTTGTGGTTCGAGGATCGCGCTACAGTGTTGGGTTGGGCGATGGTCTGGCAGACCGGAAGGAGCCCGACGCGAAACTCGAGGAAAAAAGGCATTGGAGGCATGGCGTGTTTGAAGACGTTCATGCTTTGTCGCAATTGCCGGAGAACTTGATTAGCAATTGTTGTGCCACCTCGCGAAAGTCGCGGTATTGCCAAGGTATTCACGGAATATTGTTAAAGCGTCGTACAGAAAGTGGGCACGGGGTGTACGCGATTTGTGGCAATGGTGAAAAAACGCGCGTTCATTCGGTGGCATGTCATCCGTCGATATACTGATACGATTGCAGGATCAGGATTACGAATGCGAATTGTTTTGAGTTTGCTGTGAAGGTTTAGAAATTTTCTTCTGGAGTTTTGTGTATGTCGTATTTGCTGGGCATTGATATTGGAACGAGCGGTACGAAGACATTGGTTTGCGATTACAAGGGGAAGGTGTTGGCCACCGCGATGTCGGCGCACGATTTGTATTCGCCCAAGCCAGGCTGGTCAGAACAGGATCCACGGCAATGGTGGGAAGCGACACGCAAAGCAACGCGCGCGGTGGTGAAGAAAGCCAAGATTAAAGCCGATCAGGTTAGCGCGATCGGGTTATCGGGTCAGATGCACGGCTCAGTGTTTCTGGGCGATGGTGGAGTGGGTGGTGAAGAGGTGCCATTGCGACCCGCGCTGTTGTGGAACGATCAGCGCACGGGAAAGCAATGTGTTGAGATCGAGAAGAAGGCGGGCGGTCGCAAAAAATTAATCGGGATGGTGGGGAATCCGGCACTGACAGGTTTCACCGCGCCGAAGATTTTGTGGGTGCGGGAGAATGAGCCGAAGGTTTATGGGAAAACCAAGCATATCCTGCTGCCGAAGGATTACATTCGGTATTGCATGACGGGCGAGTTCGCGACGGAGGTGGGCGATGCGTCGGGGACATTGTTGTTGGATGTGAAGAAGCGGAAGTACAACACGAAGCTGCTGTCGCTGTTGGGGATTGACCGGGCATTGTTGGCCGATTGTTCTGAGTCGCATGTGGTGACGGGGCAGTTACATGCGGCCGGCGCGAAGGCGTTGGGATTGAAAGTGGGCGTGCCGGTGGTGGGGGGAAGTGGCGATCAGCCTGCGGGCGCGGTGGGCAATGGAATCGTGGCGTCGGGGATTGTCAGTGCGACGTTGGGAACGTCGGGGGTGATGTTTGCCCATGCGGATGAGCCGACGTATGACCCGATGGGACGCGTGCATACGATGTGCAGTGCGGTGGAAGGCAAGTGGTGCGTGTTTGGTTGCATGCTGTCGGCCGGCGGTTCGTTCCAATGGTTCCGCAATCACATGGCTGAGGCGGAAGTGATCGCTGCGAAGAAGAAAAAAGTTGATCCGTATACGCTACTGGTTGAGGAGGCGAGTAAAGCCGAGGCAGGTTGCGAAGGGTTGTATTTCCTGCCGTATCTGACCGGCGAGCGATGTCCGTATCCTGATCCGGATGCGCGGGGCGGGTGGATCGGCTTGACGGCCAGGCATAATCGGTCAGCGATGATTCGCAGTGTCATGGAAGGGGTGACGTATGGGATGAATGATGCGCTGTCGATTATGCGCGAGATGAAAATCACCACGAAGACGGTGCGGCTATCGGGTGGCGGAGCGCGTTCGAAATTCTGGCGTCAAATGCAGGCGGATATCTATAACACGCCGGTGGCCACGATTAATAGTGATGAAGGGCCTGCGTATGGGGTGGCGATTCTTGCGGGGGTCGGGACGGGCGTGTGGAAGGATGTGCCTCAGGCATGCAAGGCCGCGATCCATGAGGTCGAGCGATTGAAGCCGGATAAGAAATTGGCGAAAAAGTATGCGGGTTGGCATGGGCAGTATCAGCGTTTGTACGAAGCGCTCAAAGGAGAGTTCCCGCGGATGGGGTAGGGGGTGCAGAGATGAAGCGGGAGTGCTCGAACCACAGAGCCACAGAACCACACAGATACCGAGTCCATACGGGGTCGTGGTGGGAGTGTGTGTGGGGGGGCATGTGGGGGGCGGTTTGTGTGGCGTGGGGAGAGTCATGTTAAATTGGTGGGATGAGTGAAGCATTGATTGAAACGCGGTTGCCATTGGGGGGAAGACGGCAAGGGAAAGTGCGCGATACGTACGAAATGGATTACCCCGAAGTGGGAGGTGTGCCGGCGCTGGTGATTGTGGCGACGGACCGGATCAGTGCGTTTGATGTGGTGATGCCAAACGGCGTGCCGAATAAAGGAGTGATTCTGAATCAGATCAGTGCGTTCTGGTTCGAGATGATCGAGCGCGAATTCGGCGATGCGATGGCGCACCATGTGTTGGATGTGCCGGAGAATTTTAAGGTGCCCGGTGGCGGGGTGTCGGATGAGGTGCATGAGTCGTTGCGCGGTCGAGTGACGATCGGTCGACGGACGAATGTGATCCCGATCGAATGCGTGGCACGTGGGTATTTGGCCGGTTCCGGTTGGAAGGAATATCAAGCGAGCCAAACGGTGTGCGGGGTGAAATTACCTGCGGGTTTACGTCAATGCGAGAAATTGCCCGAGCCGATTTTCACGCCTGCGACCAAGGCCGAGGAAGGGCATGATGAGAATATTGATTTTGACACAGCGTGCGGAATCGCAGGTCGGAATGTGATGGAAACATTGCGTGAGAAAACGCTGGCGATTTATCAGATGGCCCATGATTATGCGCTCGAACGCGGAATCATCATTGCGGATACAAAATTTGAATTCGGCCTACCATTAGATGTATCTATTGAAGGGGGAAACGTGGGGGGGAATGGTGGTGGGGGAGATGTGATATTGATTGATGAGGTATTGAGCCCGGACAGTTCGCGGTTTTGGCCTGCCGATCGTTACGAGGCAGGGCGGGACCAGGATAGCTATGACAAGCAGTTTGTAAGGAACTATCTGGAAGGATTAGTCAGCGAGGGGAAATGGAACAAGACCGCGCCCGGGCCGAGTTTGCCGGAGGATGTGATTGCCGGAACGCTGGGCAAATATCGCGAAGCGATGTCGAAGTTGATGGGTGAAGACGGTTAAAAGTTAACTGTTATGCGTGCGGGTGAGAATGTTGCGATGGATTTACTGAGTGATTTACATGTGCGGTATGAGGTTGATGTCCCGTTGGCGGGATTGACGTGGTATGGCGTGGGTGGAAAAGCGGGGGTGGTGGCCCATCCGTCGAGCGTGCAGCAATTGTCAGCGTTGGCTTCGCGATGTCATGAGGCAGGCGTGCGGGTGTATGTGCTGGGCAGTGGTGCGAATTTGTTGGTGAGCGATGAAGGCGTGCCGGTGGAAAAGGGGATCGTGATTAAGTTGGACGAAGCGTTTTTTAAGCGCGTGGATTTTGGGGATGGGGAACCGGTGGGGGGGGTGGGCGCTAAGCCGCAAGCGGGGGAAGACCCAGAGGGGTTAGGCAAGCGGAGTGAAGGTGGAGGAGGCGGAGGAAATGTGGGGGGTGGAGTGATGGTGGGGGCGGGTTTTGATTTGATGAAGTTGGTGTTGGAGACAGCCAAGCGTGGGTTGGAAGGATTGCAACACATGGCCGGTATCCCCGCATCGGTGGGTGGTGCGGTGCGTATGAACGCGGGCGGCGCGTTTGGTGAGATTGGCACTGCGGTCAAGCGGGTGCAGGTGATGGACGATCGCGGGCATGTGTATTACCGCGATCGAGACGACCTGGTGTTTTCGTATCGGCATACGAATATCGTGGCACGGTATATCCTGTCGGTGGAGTTCGAGTTGTACCCGGATGATGCGGACGCGCTGATGAAGCGAGTGCGTGAAGTGTTTATGTATAAAAAGAACTCGCAGCCGATGGGCGAAAATTCCGCGGGGTGTGCGTTTAAGAATCCCGGGCAAAGTATGACCACGGTAAAGGGCGCTGAGGCTGGGGGTGCTGAGCGTACTGATGATCGAGAGGAAGAGGGCGATGGCGAAGACGATGACGGTCGCGCCGGGGCCAGTGGGGCGATGCCTGCGGGTAAATTAATTGATGAGGCAGGACTCAAGGGTTATCGCGTGGGCGGTGCGGAGGTTTCGAAATTACATGCGAATTTCATTTACACGCATCCGGGTTGTAAGGCCAGCGACGTGTTGGCCGTGATGACCCATGTGCAAGAAACGGTGTTAGCCAAGACCGGGATCGCGCTGGAACGCGAAGTGGTGGTGTGGCCGTAGGGGAAATGCATGTGGGATTAGAGGAACTGGCGTGATAAATCATCACGTTTTTGGTGGTTTGGCATGTGGACTTAAGTCCACACGCCTGTGGGCCACGGAGATTGTTTTTGCCAGTTGTTCTAGTCGAGAAGTTTGATGGTGCGTTTGCCGAGGGTTCTGCCGGTGGCGTGTTGGTTGTGTGCATCGCGGAGTGCGTCGGGGTTGAAGTCGTGGGTGGTGCTCACATGAGGCTTGAGTTGGCCTGCATCGATCAGGCGGGTGGCTGCGGTGAGGATTTCACTGACAGATTCGAGATTGGTATTGAGTATGGTGGTGGCCCCCATGAACTCGAGGTGCAGCGAAGCGGAGCGCATGAACAGCTCGTTCCATGCCGCGTCGGGTGGTGGGGGTAAGATTTCCACGAGTCGGCCAAAGGGAGCGAGGCATTGGAGGGCAATGTTGAATTGTGCCCCGCCGACGGTGTCGAAAACGACCGAGCAGTTTTGTTGATCGGTGAGTTGGGCGACCTGTTCGGGAACGGACTGGTTGTTGTAATCGATGACGTGATCAGCACCACAGGCCGTGGCGAGTTCGATGGATTCAGGTCGGCCCGCAGTGGCGATGACGTGGCAGCCATGCGCTTTGGCGATCTGTATGGCGATGTGTCCGACGCCGCCTGCACCGCCGATGACGAGCACGGTCTGTTCGGGTTCGATGCGAGCGTGTTGATGGAGCGCTTCCCACGCGGTGACGGTGACCAGCGGAAGTGCCGCCGCCTGATTATGAGTGAGTGATGTGGGCTTGGCCGCAGCGGTGCGATGATCGACCAGGACGTATTCGGCATTCGCGCCGGCGTGGTGGAGTGCGGGTGATGCAAAGACCGCGTCGCCGACGTTGAAATGAGAGACGGATGTGCCGATGGCGGCCACGGTGCCGCTGACGTCGTAGCCAAGGACGAGGGGGAATGTAGCGGGAAAGCCCAAGCCCTCCTGTCGGATTTTTAGATCGACGGGATTGATGGATGTGGCGTGAACCCGGACGAGCAGGTCGTGGGGTCCGGGCGTGGGTACGGGCAATTCACACGGAGCGAGCACCTCCGCCGGGCCGTGCGCGGTGGCGGCGATGGCGTGCATCGTGTCGGGGAGAGTGGGCGGCGGCGTATTTTGTGTCATGATCATTTTCCGGAACTTAAATCCTACTATTATACCCGTAACTACTGGGGTGGCACGGTCGGCGTGCGTATAAAAACGAGATGATGTTAGGTGGCACAAATTCGGCTAAACTGGCGAATTGCGTGCACAGGCCGAGATCGTCCTGTTTGCCCTGATCCGAATTCCCCCTGATTTCCCCTGATTCCTACGGAGTAGATAAACGATGTCGACCCAAATCGGTGCCCAGATGTATACGTTGCACGAACACACCAAGACGGTTTCGGGCGCGGCAGAGGCGTGTGCGAAGGTAAAAAAAATGGGGTACGACGCGATCCAGGCGTCTGCGTTTGGTGCGGAAGTGACCACCGAAGAGCTGGTCAAGATCTGTGACGGCGAAGGACTGGAGATTGCCGCGACGCATCGATCGATGGATCAGTTGCGTGATATTGACAAAGTGGTGGAAGAGCATCAGATGATGAAGTGCAGCTACACCGCACTGGGAAGTTTCCAATCGGCCGATTCGCTGTCAGCGGATTGGATCAAGTTTGCGGCCGAGTTTGCCCAATTGGCCGGCGAATTGAAAAAACGCGGCCTGCATGTGGGCTATCACAACCACAGCCATGAATGGGCTCGTTTGGACAACGGCCAACGGGCGATCGATATTTTGTGCGAAAAATTGGCGGGATCTGCGTGGTTTGAGTTGGACATGTATTGGGTCGCCCATGCCGGCGGCGAGCCGACGCAATGGATCAAGCAAATCGCAGCCGCAGGCGAGGATATGCTGCCGTGTGTGCATTTCAAGGATATGGCGATTTCGAGCAAGCGTGAACAGATGATGTGCGAGGTTGGCAGCGGTAACCTTAGTTGGGATAGCATTTTAGAGTCATGCAAGGCCGCGGGCGTGCGGTGGTATCTGGTGGAGCGGGATAGCGGCGAGCTTGATCCGTACGACAGTTTGCGGATCAGCTTGGAAAATATGCATGAGATGGGTTTGAAATAAGGTGAGCAGGCGGTGGGCCTTGAGATGCTTGTCACCCAAGGCCAATAGCGCAGGAGGCAAGTGGAAAGTGGGGAGGGGGGCGTGTGGGGGGGATTTGCGGTGGTTGGGGAATTTTGCCATAATGTATGGCTCGCAATTGAGAAAAGAGACCTACATTTTTGGATTAGATACCTATGGCGATTCGAATCAAAGCACGAAGTGGTGAGTCGGCCGAGCAGATGATGCGTCGGTTCAAGAAGATGTGTGAAAAAGAAGGTTTGACGAAGGACATCAAACGTCGCGCCTATTTCGAAAAGCCAAGTGAAAAACGACGTCGAGCGATGCGCAAAGTTGTGAAGCGTGCGACGATGACAATGGTGCCAGGCAATGCCGCCAATGCACCAGCACCGGGCGGTACACGTCCGAAGCCGAAAACGCGACGCGGTTAATCGACAGGTTAATTCGCTGTGACTGGGGGAGCTGCACTTTTGAAGATACGTGTTGGGGGTTGCACGTGCCACGTGCATGGTATAGATAGCGCGGAGTGTTGTCATTCAATCGGCAATGTCTGTGCGGGCTTGGCCAATAGTCAAGCGGTTAGAAAAGTATAAATTTTAAAATCACCAAAACCCACAACATGGCGTTGTGGGTTTTGTTTTATGTCGCATGTTTGATGAGTTGCTTTTGATTCGTACTAGCCCCCGGTGAATACCGGGGGTTTGTTCGTAAGTTTAGTTGGTTTGACAAAGCTTCCCTATATTTCCAGCGTGTGATACCCCCGTTAGCCGCCGCCCTTGGGCGGCGCGTCACCGTGAGCAAACCCACGACACTCGCGCCGCCCAAGGGCGACGGCTACGGCGCGAGTTTTAAGCGGAATGGGTATCGCGAATTTTTAATGGGATTGGAAATACGTCAGTAAATGCGAGGAATTACAACCTATTTTAACGCATGGTTTGTTGTAGAAGGTATAATACGTGGTTCCTCGCCACAGACATTGCCTCAGCCATTCGCGACGACGTGAGGTGATTCAAATAAGTGAGGGAATAAGTGGGGGGGGAAAGTGGGGGGGGGGGCTTGCGGAGGATCGTTTTGGATTCCGGGTTCATCTAAGCAGGCAGGGTCACGCCTGTATTCACAGTCTTGCACACACCCTGTATTTTTTGGAAAAGAATTTGTATGACAGATATTCCATCGACATCATCAGCGTCAACGAATGTGACGGACGTCACCGAGTCAGTAAAAACATTGGGTTGGTCCGGTGCCACGTCAACCGAACAATCGACAGAAGGTGTGACGCCACGCCCGACTCATAAACCAGATCGCTCACAAGAACGTGTGGAAACGCGCAACCGGGAATTTGCCATCGACGCCGCGCGGTTGGCCAATGATCTACATTGCCAGGATGTGATGGTGTTGGATGTACGCGGGCTTAGCGATCTGACCGACTACCTGATCATAGGAACGGGCACCAGCGCTCGACAGATTCGCGGTGTGGGTGATGATATTGAAAAGCTTGCGTCGCAGGTTGAGTTGGCCCGCTATGGTCGCGAACTGGACGGTGAAGGCGAACAGCCCACGACGTGGTTGGTTTTGGATTTTGTGGATGTGGTGGTCCACCTGTTCGAAGCGGCGACTCGCGGACACTATGATCTGGAAATGTTATGGGGTGACGCGCCCCGCGTGACATGGCGACGTGAAGCCAAAGCATGATGGAACGGGATTTCTGGCGAGGGGCGTCGCGTGGCATTGTGATGATGTTGGTGTCATACGAATTGCAATAACCCCACATGCGCTGATTCGTGCTGGCGCGTTCCAACTTCATGTTAAGCGGGAGCCGCGCAGCCGCCCGTGGCCCATGGCGAAAGACGAAAGACGGGACGCTGCGCGTCGCCCGCTAAACGTGTGATTGAGGTGTGCTAGCCCCCGGTGAATACCGGGGGTTTGTGTGAAGAGAAAACGCATGCCCGTCAAGTCGCACGCATGTGATCACGCGGCATCCGGGCGGACGGTCAGGTTAGCCAGATGATTGGTGGTGCCCGCGGGGAAAGACGGGCGTGTTAGTTGCAGCATGTTGGGGGTAGGTGTTCCCATCATGAGGCGCGGCAGTGAGGCCAGGGATTGTTCCCAGCCGAAACGTTGTTCGGCACATTTGGCTGCGGACTGGGCGATTGCCTGGCGCATGGGGTCGTCGGTGAGCACGCGTTGCAGGGTATCGATCCATTGCTTGGGTTGGTCGGCAATCAGCAGGTCGCGGTCCGCTTTCGCCAAACGATGTTGTGGGTCAGCAATGCCTTGTGCTGCGCCGGGCGAACAGACCGCCACACGCGCGCACGCCATGGCCTCAATGATTTTCGTTTGCACACCGCGTGCGATTTGCAGCGGAGCCACGACAACGCTGGCCTCGGCGAGAAACGGCCGAACATCAGGCACGGATCCCACCACCTCAACGCCCGCGTGTTTGGTGAGCTGGCGCACCTGGGGTGTGGGTGATCGTCCGACGATGCGGAAATGGGCGCGGGGCAATTTGTCACGTAGGCCGGGCATGACATGATGAGCAAACCATGTCACCGCATCGATGTTGGGTTTGTAATCGAGCACGCCGACGAAGACGATTTGATGGTTGGCGGCATCGGGCATGGGCCGGAAAAAATCGAGGTCAACGCCTTGGCGTATCACGCGCGTGCCGGGATGTTCGCCGATGTGTTGGGTGTAGGTTTCGGCTTCTGCCTCACTGACGAGAGTGACGTGATCAAAGTGATCAAGTTCACCGCGTTCGACGTGGGCCAGTCGTGCGGACTCCGCGCTGTAGATGCGATTCATCGGGAAGCGCGACTGCTCGGCATAGGCAGCCCATTTGCGACTGTCGACATCCATGAGATCGAAAATCTGGCGCGGGCCTGGCTTGTCGAGAATGGACTGGCGGTTGAGTTGGCGACTGTAACGGACCATGCTGGAACAGACGGTGAGGACCGCTGTGAACGGCTCGATCTGATGCCAATGTTGAATGGTGTTTGCCAGGTCGCTGCGATAGGCATAGTGAGGCGTCATGGGTTGCCCGGTGGCCAAAGCGGCAGCGGCGCGTAGCTTACTGAAGTGCGGATTGATTTTGCGAACAGCCAGGCGATGGGTCAAAGAGCGCAGGACCTCGAGCTGTTGCGGGGTTTGATCGGTGGTGGGTTCATCGTCGATGCAGGCGAGTGAGACGTGATAGTGCCGGGACAATTCCAAGAGCATGTGATATTTGCGAATGCGGTCGCCACGGTCAGGTGGAAAAGGCAAACGATGGGTCAACATCAACACGTGGGGCATGGGCCTGGTCATGGATTTAGTATCGGATGGTTCGGCATGCAGGGTTCGGGTTTTGTGTTGACAGGCACGATGCCCGATAATCAGGTGGTGATTAATCCGACCTCCCCACATGTGCCCGAACAGATCGCTGACGAACGGTCTGAAAAACAATCTGGCGAACGATCCGATGAACTAGCTGGCGAGCCGTTTGGTGATCCGTTTGGCGATCAACAAGCCGAGCTGGCGAAAAGCAGGACCGAGGTGGGGGGACAGTTAGTCGTTTTTTCGGATGATTGGGGGCGGCATCCCTCGAGTTGTCAGCATTTGATCGGCAAGATTCTCGATGGGACCACGTCATTTGATGGGCGCGCGGTGCAGGTGATCTGGGTGAATACGATCGGCACACGTAGCCCGCGGTTGGGTGTTGAAGATGTGGGCAAGGCGGTGCGAAAAATTACAACATGGTTGTACGATCGTCGGCCCGGCGGCGGCCAAGCGACTGATGATATAGATGTCACGCAGCCAAGCGTGATCAGTCCCGCGATGTATCCGGGGTTTCGGCGTGCATGGCAACGACGATTCAACGCGAACGCAATTGCTAAATCGGTGAACGCGGCATTGGGCGAACGGCGCGAAGGGGTGAAACGTATTGCAGTGACGACGGTGCCCATCGTGGCTGATGCGATGGCGATGTTGGATGTGGATCGGCGCGTGTATTACTGCGTGGATGATTTTTCGGTGTGGCCCGGTTTGGATGGTGGGGTGATGGATGCGATGGAACGCGAGTTGGTAGGGCAGATGGATGCGATGATCGCGGTGTCGCCGACGTTGGTGGATCGGCTGGGACAGATGCCTGGCGTTGATGGCGACGAGGTAAAATTACTGACGCATGGAATTGACCGGGCACATTGGGCCGCCGGCGGAGGTGGGCGTGGTAAAGATGTGGAAGGGTTGCCGAAGTGGTGGACGCGTTTGGCGATGCGCAGTCCGATTCTGTTGTTCTGGGGCGTGGTGGATCGACGTTTGGATACGTCATGGTGCGATGCGTTGGCGTCGCGGTGCGGAACATTGGTTTTGGCGGGGCCCCAACAATCGCCTGATGCGCGACTGAGTCGACACGATCGCATTGTGTTGCCAGGTGCTGCGGCGTATGCATCATTGCCCGCGATGGCAGCGGCGTCGGATGTGTTGGTAATGCCGTATGCGGATATCCCGGTGACACGTGCGATTCAACCGCTGAAATTCAAGGAATACATGGCCACTGGCAAGCCGGTGGTGGTGCGATCATTACCCGCGACGGTTGATTGGTCGGATGCCGCGGATGTGGTATCGCAGTTGGACATGTGCGTGACGATCGCTCGACAACGTGCGAAGCAAGGCGTGCCCGCTGAACAACTGCAAGCGCGAAAACGGTTGGTTGATGAAGGCTGGGATCAAAAGTCGACGCAGTTCGCCTCGTGGGTGTGGGGATAATGAATCGCAGGTCAGGCGCTCGGTGAAAATGTAAGTGTGGTTCTATTTATGGAGAGCCTGCGATGGCAGAGGATCAATCTGTGACAGGTGCGGCGGAGGCCACAAACGCGTCGCCACCTTCAAACAAACAGCGGCGATTACGAATGTTGATAGGTGTGTTGGTGTTGTTGCTGGTGGGGTGGTGGACGTTTTTGTTTTCAATTCAGGGGCATTTGATTTGGCCGATTGGTTTGGTGGGTCCGTTACAGGAATTGAAGCCGTCGCCGAACGTGCAAGTGTTAACGCGTGATATTGGTGAGGGGGAAATGGTTGAAGCGTGGTACGTGCCAGCCGGGGATCTGTCGGCCGGCGCATCGGTCATGCCATTGGTGGTTTATTTACATGGCAATGGTGAACTGATTGATTATCAGGATCGAATTTTGAATCAATATCACGCGATGGGGTTGAGCGTGTTGTTGGTGGAGTATCGCGGGTATGGCCGATCGGGTGGCAAGCCGACGCAATGGAATATTCGCGAGGACGTGTTGCATTTTATTGATCAGGTGCCGCACGAGAAATTGATTTACCACGGCCGATCATTGGGTGGCGGGGTGTCTGCTGACTTGGCGACCGTGTTAACACCTGATGCGGTGATTTTGGAATCCACGTTTCGATCGATCGCGTCGATGGCGCGGAAATATTTCGCGTTGCCGTTTTTGATTCGTCATCCCTATCGGACGGATCGCGCGCTGGGTGATAGCGATTGGCCGGTGTTGTTGTTTCACGGATCAGATGATTCGATTATCCCGTTGTCCGAAAGTCAGAAGCTGGCAGAGCTACGCACGGATGCGAAGCTGGTGGTATATCCCGCGGGGCACAACGATTTTCCGGGGCCGGATCATGAACAGGATTATTGGCATGAAATCCGCACGTTTTTAACGGCGCAAAAATTATTGCCGTCAGACGCGGAATAAAAATCAGGACTGGTGGGTTCAATCCAAGTCTGTGTGGAATCTGAACCATGATAAAAAAAATAACCGCTCCGATACGACAATACACACATTGGTTGCATGGCCAGTGGCCCAGTGGTGGCGTAGAAAAACTGCCCGTGGCCCAGGCGGACGGCTCAACGAATGTGGCGGGGTTGTACATCGTTGGCGATTTGACCGGTATCCCATTGTTGAAGTTTTCGGCGGATACCGGCGCACGTGCGGTGCATACGATTGCGGACGATGCGAGTTTTGTGAAACGCGATACGTCGGATGATTCGGTGTTGGATATCGCGATTGTGGGTGGCGGGGTGTCGGGTTTTTCAGCTGCGATTGAAGCGCAGAAGCGTGGGTTGCGTTTTGCAATTTATGAATCGGCAGAAGCGTTTAGCACGATCGTAAATTTTCCCAAGGGTAAGCCGATCTATACCTATCCGACGGAGATGACGCCTGCGGGTGATCTGCAATTCCATGAGCAATCCGATATCAAAGAAGGTTTGCTGGTTGATCTGCGCGAACAGACTGCGGCGCGAGGGATAGAGCCGGTGGCGGCGCATGTGACCCACGTGAAACGCGAAGGGTCACGTTTGCGTTTGGCCTTGGGAGAAGGGACTGAAGATGCCGTTTATGCGCATCGTGTGATCGTGGCGATTGGACGCAGTGGGAACTATCGTGAGTTGGGCGTGCCTGGCGAGGATCGCGATAAAGTGTACAACCGGTTGCACGATCCCAAGGAATACGCCGGTAAAAACGCGTTGGTGGTCGGTGGTGGTGACAGTGCGTTGGAGACGGCGATAGCGCTGGCTGAATCGGGCGCGACGGTCACGGTAAGTTATCGCAAGCCGGAGTTGAGCCGCCCAAAGCCCGACAACATTGAAAAAATCGAGCGATTGCAACAGGACGGCACGATCGCATTGCTATTGGGTTCGCGAGTTAAAACGATTGATGAAGCTCAGGTAACGATCACCGATCGCAGTGGCGTGGATCAGACCATCGCAAACGATGTGGTGTTTACGATGATCGGCCGAGAGGCGCCGTTAGATTTTTTCCGGCGCAGTGGCGTTCGCATACATGGTGAGCGCACGCTGGGTTGGTGGACGTCTCTGATTGCGTTCATGGTTTTTTGTGTGTGGATGTACCACTGGAAAAAAACCGGCGTGCATATCGCGGATGTATGGCCATTGTCGTGGCTGTCAAAAATTGGCGATGCGTGGGCGAGTGCCGGATGGTTTCCATACAACGTGCCCGCTTGGTGGGAATCACTGGGTGGAGCATTTGCGGATCCATCGCACCTGCTCGGCGTGTTAAAAATATCGCTGGGCGAGCCGGGGTTTTATTATTCGTTTGCGTATTGCTCGTGCGTGGTCTTGTTTGGGATCGATCGAATTCGTCGCCGACGCACGCCGTATGTGAAATGGCAAACGATGACGTTGATGGCGGTGCAATGTGTGCCGTTGTTTTTTTTGCCGTATGTGTTGTTGCCGTGGATTGGGAATAATGGTTGGTTCGATTCGGGCGTGCTCAAGTCGATGGCCGACGCGCTGTTTCCATTAGCGAACTATGGCCACGGCCGAGAATATTGGCGGGCGTTTGGATTCGTGTTGGCTTGGCCGTTGTTTTTCTGGAATATATTTACCAGTGAACCGCTATGGACATGGTTGGCCATCAGTGTGGTGCAGACGTTCGTGTTGATTCCTTTGCTGGTTTATTTTTATGGCAAGGGTGCGTATTGCGGTTGGATCTGTTCATGTGGCGCATTGGCAGAAACGCTGGGCGATCGACATCGGCACAAAATGTTGCACGGCCCATTTTGGAATCGATTCAACATGGTGGGGCAGGTGTTTTTAGTCTTCGCGCTGGTGTTGATGGTGCTACGCACCGCCGGTTGGATCATGGATGCGTACGCGGGTGGAAATAGTGGTGGAAGTGCGGGGGAAAACGTGGGGGGGTCGTGGCCGAGTCGAGGGTTTGAATATCTTTTCCATGACCTGCCGCTATTCAATTATGTATGGTTTGTGGATTTACTCTGGGCCGGGATTTTGGGGGTGAGTTTGTATTTTTGGTTTTCCGGCCGATTCTGGTGTCGGTTCGCTTGTCCGTTGGCTGCGCTGATGCATATCTATGCTCGGTTTAGTCAATTTCGCATTCTGGCCGAGAAGAAAAAATGTATTTCGTGCAATGTCTGCACAAGCGTGTGTCATCAGGGCATCGATGTGATGAACTTCGCGAACAAGGGTAAGCCGATGGCCGACCCGGAATGCGTTCGCTGCTCTGCGTGTGTATCGTCATGTCCGACGGGCGTTCTATCATTCGGGCGCGTGGCTCGCCGAACAGGTGAAATTTTGGGGGTGGACCGTTTGGCCGCAAGCCAGGTTCAGATGACCGAGATGACGGTCAGAGGGCAGAAAATTTAACGATAAATATCTGTTTCCGTTGTCGCTGGCTGTGGCCTTGCCGGGACTGTGTGGTTGCCCAAATGATTGATGCGCACTGGTGGACTGGGTTATGAGGAATTGAGTTTTTATTGAATGTCGAGGCGTTCAGAGGCTCGTTTAATTGAATCAATTGGGCGCCGCATAGGTGAAGGAGGTGACCTGCGATCATTTTTATTGCAATTATTCACTAATTATGAACGATTAGTACGAAGCTATAGTGTGGCGAAAAACTCGATTGGCAGTTCAATCGAGGTTTGTTACATTGTGTTAGGATATCATGGCCCGGTTTAGTCCAAGACGCCTGACCGAGTTTAACTGTGTTTGGAGAAAGCAACCATCGGCAAACTAATTGTGATGTTAGCGTTCGCTATTTTGTTGTGATGCTGTATCCCACACCATGCAATAGTTCCGGAAAGGTCGTTTTATGACAGCCACGGTCAACCACCCGCCGCAGAAAATGCCGAGCACGCCTATCAAACCGGACAAGCAAAGTACGCCCGTGAATTTGCCAGCCCAACCGAAAAAAGTTTTGGTGGCTGATGATGAACATTTGGTCGCGGTTAACCTGATTGAGAACCTTAAGGAATTAGGATTCGAAGTGGTGGGCCCTGCGGCCAATGGTGAACAAGCCATTGCGTATGCCAAAGAACATCGGCCTGACTTTGCGTTGGTAGACATACGCATGCCGGTCATGGACGGTTTAGCTGCGGCGAGTGTGTTGTTTTGCCAGATGGGTATTCCGGTGGTGATTCTTAGCGCGTTCAGCGATCCGGATTATCTGGAAGCGGGCACGAAAATCGGGGTGTTCGGATATATGATCAAGCCGGTAACGCCGGACGAACTGCGTGTAAATATTGCGGTGGCCTGGTCGCGATTTCGCCAGCACTCTGCGTTGCGTGGTGAAATTGGTGAATTGAAAACGTCCCTGGCTAATCGCAAGATTATCGAGCGGGCCAAGGGCTTGCTGATGAAAAAGCTGAGTGTGTCTGAGGAAGACGCGATGCGCCGGTTACAAAAGCAAGCCCGCAATTCACGAATTAAACTGGTGGATCTGGCGCAGGCGATCATTGATGCCAACGATTTGCTTGGCTCGGAAAACGTGTAAGAATTAGCCGAGCGGGTTTGTCTTGTGGTTCAGGCTGCGGTTAGAGTTTGGACCGCGTAAGGTTGCGATTCGAGCAACTGTAACGAATACCAATTCTATTTAGAAGTCGTGGGTTAGCCGCCGCCCTTGGGCGGCGCGTGAGCGTTATACGGATTACGATAAATACTCGCGCGTAGATTTTTATTGGCTCCCGGTGAATACCGGGAGTTTGTGTGAAGGGAAATTTGAGGCCGCGCGAGTTTTTAATGGGATGGGTATTATTGCAACCCTAAACGTCGCGCCGCCCTTGGGCGGCGGCTAACGGCTATAGCGTATTGCAAAATTTCTGTCCTCAAGATACTCACGCTGGATTGTTCACTTAAGTGACCAGTCCGGATTGCCATGCGGTCACCAATGACGCAATACGCTCTAATGGCACCATCTATTCGCAGTCATCGAGCTTGGCGCGTAATGTGCAGCACAGGCCGGTGGGCGAAAAATCAAAATCAGCGGATCCTCCTAATTCGTACTGCGCGAATCCGGTGATCAAATCGAGTCCTACGCCGAAGTGCTCGGGTTTGGTAAGGTTATCGACGCCGAGTTCCTGCCATACGAATTCGATGGTGCGTTGCTTTTTGGCAGAATTTCGAGGGAGTTTTTTAGCGCTATTCAACAAGTGGCCCGGCATGTTACTGATGAAGTTGGCGGGCTTGTCGACATTCTGGTTTTCATGGATAGGCGTGCTGGATGCGTCGGACGCCATGTGAGGGTCGGGTGCCTGGGAATTGTCGGACGCGCGGGTTGCATCGATTGCGTCTGATGTTTCCGGGCTGTTTGCCGATGGGTTTTCTTGATCAGGGGTAAGCCAGCGCCAGGAAATGTTGACCGAGCCAGTTGGAAGGGACAAGGCCCCATATTTTTGGCTGTTGGTGAACAGTTCTTGAATGGACATAGCCATGGGCGCGACCTGTTGTGATGAAATTTTGATGGGCGGGCCGCTGAGTGTGACGGGTTGGGTTTGACGATGGGCCGCGGGGAATTGATGAGACAGTAATTCGACCAGGTGGGTCAGATCGATGGCTGATTGCGCATTGGTCGCCGTCAGTTCATGGACTGTTTTCATGGCCATGACTTTGCCACGGACAGATCGGGCAAACGTTTGAACATCGGTGCTTGATGATTCGTAGATCGATAGTAGCGAGTACAACCCAGCCAAATTATTTTTCACACGATGGTCGAGTTCACGCAGCAATATTTTGGAGCGCTCGGCTAATTCGCGTTGTTCGGCTTCGCTGCGTTGCAATGCCTGTTCTGAAATTTTTCGGCCGGTAATGTCTTGCCCGACAGCCTGGATTTCATCTTCTTCCAACAGGTCAGTCATGGAAAACTTTTTATGGCGTGAGCGTTTTTTGTTTGTTTTTGTCTGGTTCGACAGCCAACGAATCGTCCAGCGCATCCAGCGGTCCGGGTCGTCGGCATGTAACGTGCGATATTCCACTGTGCCCACAGGTAGCGTGCTGTGGAGTCGACGGAAATGTTCAATCATGCGCGGGCGATCCTGAGGGTGGATCAGATTGAAAAAATTATCGTCGATCAGAGTTTTGCGTTCGCGGTTGTAATACTTGCAAAAGGCCTGATTGACGAATGTGATTGTGCCGTTGCGTCGCATACGGCAAATCAGTTCGGTTTGATCCTCGACAATCGCGCGGTAGCGCATTTCGCTGCGGCGCAATTTTTCTTCTGCGTGTTTACGGTCGGTGCGATTGCGCAACACCATGGCATAGCCGACTAGTTGGTTAGCTTGATCGTAAATTGGGGTGACGACACTGATGACCCAGATGCGTTTGCCGTTGCGGCAGAGTCGCCAGCCTTCACGAACCACGCGTTTAGATTTTTGGACTTCGTCGAAATTGATCGACGGCTGATCATCTGATTGTGAGGGAGAACCGTCGTCGGTTTGTCTGGGAAACAAACAGCGAATGTTTTTGTTCAGCAGTTCTTTTTCTTCGTAGCCCATGACATTGGTCACGCCGCGTGAACAAGCGGTGATTCGGCCGCGCGTGTCGAGGGTGATCATCGCGTAGTCCGAGGCGTGGTCGACCAACATGCGATAGCGGTATTCGCTTTGTGCCAGGGCCTTTTCATAACGGGCTCGGCTGACAGCTTCAGCCAGAATGGTTGAGGCACGCTGCATGAAATGGCGGTCGCTGTCGGTGAAAACCCGCGACTCGTGACTGTATGCGCCTAAGAATCCAAAGGGTCGATCAGAGCCGGGGATGGTGATTGCCATGCCGCAAACCATGCCGGCATCGCACAGGGTTTGGGGAATTGGAGGCCTGTTTGTGGTGGCATGAAAATGACTGACGGAAACTTGTCGCCGAGCGAGGATATGGTGGGCATAGGAGCCCGGTTCTGTGGGCAATTGTGTGGAGCCATATTGATCGCGACCGTAACACGAACGACAGCGCACCACTTGGCCGTCGAGTTCGAAAATAGCGGCCAGCGGTAGATTCAATGTTCTGGCCAACAAGTGAGTCGTGCGATGCAGCATGGCCTCGTGATTGATCCCTGACACAGCGGCCTGACCTAATTCGGCGAGCGCTTCATGCTGCCGTTTGTGCATGATTCGTTCGGTTTCCAGGTAGGCGATTTCGAAATGATGGGCCAAGGGTCGGCATAGCATTTCCACGATCGTATGATCGGCAATGGTCAATGGGCGTGACGTGGGTGTGCTGGAACCAAAAGCAAGGACGCCGAAAATTTTATTGTGAACAGGAATTGGGGTGACGATAGATTCGATCCAGCGATCAAAACGCGTCGGAGAGGCGAGGGTTACATTGGGTTGGGAAAAGGCGGTGCGATAGCGATAAGTTTGTGCATGTTGAAAGGCTTGGGCGAAGATGGTTTGTGCAATCGGCCTTGCCGCCATCGTTGTTTGGTCGTGGGCGAGCACGTCGTTGTGGATTCGACTGTGTGACGCCAACGGCATGCAGCGACCATCGCGAATTTCCAGAACGACAGCCTCGTCGGCATGAAATAGATGGCAGCCGACATCGATCACCCGTTGCAGCAATGCGGGACGATCGGGTTGCGATTCGGTAAACAAGCGGTGCAATATGCCCAGCACAGCGGCGGCTGATTCGGTTGTGGGTTGCGGTTGTTGTGTTGTTTCATCGATCGCAAAGGACGAGATGGGGGTGGGGGTGGCCATCGGTGTTTCGGTTTGATCGGTTGAGCGATCGCTTTGTCTCCCGACGTGAAATGACGCAGGGAGTGGTTCAACGTGTGCAGGAGATGGTTGATTTTTAAGGGACATTGAAAGGGTTTAAGCGACGAAAGGGACACCAATGAGTTGGCCGGTCAATGAGAAAGAACGTGATCAATCGACCACGCAATCGTGTGTTAAACATACCACATTATTATGGCCAACGTCTATGTTTATATGAAGGGCCGATGCGATTGATCGCGCGCTTGTATCGTAATGCGTGGTCGTTATGGAGAAAGTGGTTGGCCGTATTGTGCGAGGGCGCGAAATGCGGTGACCTGATCACGTGTGAGTTCAAAACGCACGTGGCCGAGTTGCAGTGTGGTTGCTTCGATCGTGGGTGCGCTGATGATCTTTTGCAATTGTGTGGCGTTCACACGCAAGTGAATCGTTTCATCGTCACGGCGAATTTTAGATTTTGAAGAGCCGGTGCGTTTGGTTCGTCGGTCGTAATCAACGACCGATAAGGACAGTGTTTGACCATTGATAATCAAGGTGGCGTTGGACGCACTGCGATAGATGCCGCCGGAATGAACGGTGTTGATAATGAGCGTGATGGGATTGGTGTTGGTGTATGCGTTGTCGTTTGTGTTCGCGTTGATGCTGGTTGGTGCTTTTGTGGTGTCATCGGTTGAAGGTTCAGAGGGTTCGCGTGTGGCGGCATCGGGCAAGACACGTTGTAAATTAATCCAATGGTCGGCTCGCGATCCATCGGTGACGCGTAGTTCGCGGGTGGCAGTGGTGGCGATGGTTTGGCCAGCGTCGTTCTGGCTTTCCTGAATGAATGCGGTGGTTGATGCCAACCGTTCGTCGGTGGGGGTGACGCCTGCCATGACGCTTAACTGATCATTCAAATGGTCGACATGGTCTCGCTGCTTATGCAACTGAGCGCGTAAACGGCGAACCTCCGCACGTAGAGCCAAAACCTCATCCCCCCCACTCTCGCCACCACATCCAACACATCCACCACACGCTTCGCATTTCACCGCGCAATTCGCTGTTGCCTTGTCGACGGGATTCATTTTCACGGTTTCATGCGCATTTTTCGGCGTATGGCTGTCATTGCTCGCGGGGGTGGAATTATTTGCGGTTTGTGATGCGGATGCGGTGGTGGTCGTTTGGGCCTGCAAAACATAGGGTTCGGCCCACATTCCTAGGAGAATCAACAACACCCCAAAACCGGTAATGCGAAAAAAATGATGGCCCATGATCGGTATCCTATTTACAATCGTCTATTCGTTGGTCGCGACAATGCGTTGCGGCTTTTCTCCGCGGCGGTACATTGTACGATCGTAGTGCGGTTGTATTTTGCTTGTTTACCTGTGTCCCTTGTGATTGCTCACGTACCGTTGGGCATTCACCATGAAAAATCCGGATTAATCCATGTCTGATTCTCCTCCATCCTCTCCCACACCTCCACCAAACCCTGAGTCTGACCCAACGGCCAATAGCGATAGTTCATCCGATGAATCTATTTGCAATGACCCCCAAAGCGCCCCTCCTACGCACACCCCGGCTGCCTCCGACAACATTGATGGTTCGCCTGACATGGCTGATGTGTCTGGGATGGCCAACGACAACGCGGGGATTGAACCGAGTCAGGCCAACGGTCTGAATTCTGAGCCAGTGAATGATGCGAACGAGGTCGGGGACATCAGTGATGTTGGTGGTGCCGATGATGTAAACGATCCTGCGGATGTGTTGCTTGGCAAAAAGGACGATTCATCCAGCGCCGCATTGCCTTCCCAACAGATTCATCATCAGACCTTGAGCGCGCGCGTGCCCGAAGCCATTGCACCGGGTGAGTTTGCCACCGGGGTGATTGTGCTCACCGGGCGTAGTGAATTTGTGGTTGATTTTGTGATGCGATTAGGCCGACCCCATCGCGTGGCTGCTCGCGTGGTCTTGCCGCCGCAGGCTGTGCCGACGGTGTTGGGCGCGCTTCGGCAGAGTGTTGAACGCTATGAACAGGCCATCGGCCCACTGCCCGAATTGCCACGTCCGCCTAAGCAGGACATCAACCCCAACGTGATTAAGGATGTCTACGACGAAATGAAAATGTCCGACGACACCATGTCCGGGGCGTATGCCAACGGCGTGATGATCACCAGTGGCCAAGCGGAGTTCTGTTTCGATTTTTTCGTCAATTTTTTCCCCACATCATCCGTCTCCAAGCGCGTGCATCTGGCTGCGGCTCAGGTACCGCGCTTTGTCGATGCGCTTGAACAAGCCTGGCAACAATTTCAACAACGCCAGGGTTAGTTTTATCGCGTGAACGAATCGTGCAATGCAGCGAGGCCATCAAACCATCGTGCCGTCATGGCTAACGCGCGAGTTCTAAACTGGATTGGTATTAGCCCTCGGTATTAGCCCCCGGTGAATACCGGGGGTTTGTGCAGCAGGAAATTTTAACCCCCGCGAGTTTTAATGGATATTGATATTTAAGTACGAGCACATGAATAAATGTGCGTCATGCCAAGGAAATATGGGGAAAGGGGTCGTGGTTCACTTTAACGAGCCGCGACCGTCAGGGAGCGGGTTTCCAACAGGTTTGGCCCGCTCCCTGACGGTCACGGCTCGTTAAGCATTTCAAAATGTACCACTGCCGGGAAAGGGGAGGGGCCGCAAGGAAGATGGGGTGGTGGTGTGTGCGGATTGGGGGTTATTGACGGAGGCTGACGCGGGGGTCGAAACGGCGTAGGTCGGTGCGTGTGACCTGGTGATGAGTGCCGCCGTTTTGTTGAGCCAGGGCCGCCATGCTGCCGGTGGGGTCTTGATCGAGCAACTGCATGGTGTTGATGCGAATGGCACCATCGTGATTGAGTTTGCTCACTCGGCCAAAAATCAGATCGGCCTGATCGATCTGATCGGTCAACAGCCAGATGATGTCGGGTTGATAGCGCATGGCCCGTTCCAAGGCCATTTGCGGGTTGGATTCGCCTTGTGGCAGGATCCGCGTGCCATCGGGTTCGAGCCATTGGATCATCGCGGCGCGGCCGGCTTCATTGGTCGGCTTGAAGCCATATGGCTCGACTTCGATCACACGATCGTTTTGATAAAAGATCAATGTCGCGCTTTTGTTTTCGTCCAGGCGCGTGACCGTTCGTTGTAACAGTCGCAACACCGATGGAATCACATCGCGCATCGAACCCGAAGCATCAACAACAAACGCAATGCGCGTGGGCCGGGCGATGGTTGCCACTCGCGTGGGTGGCGCAGGTCGTTGAGGCTGTGCGATATCGCGAGAACTTGCCGTAGTGGATGTTGTGGTCGATGTGTCAGACGGCGTGGTAGTCCCGTCTGTTGCGTTTGTGGCTTCGGTGTTGTTTGGGTCGGCTTGGCTGTTGCGTGCTGTCTGCGTCGCTTGTGCGTCGTTTGACGCGTTGTCTGTGTTGCTCGGCACGCGCGCTTTGCGTAGTTCGCTGATTTCCGTTTTTAATTCCAACAACATGGCCATCATCTGCTTTTGCAACTCGCGTTGCTCTGCATCACTGACAGCATCGGTTTCCGCAGTGGCTTCAACGGCGGCTAATGTTTTTTCCAAGAGTGCCTGGGTTTGTTGAGATTGCTCTGCCCCGATCGCTTCGTGTAACTGACTGGCCAACGTATGACCATCCAGCGCCATCGTCGATTCGTTATCCGCTACCGCAGTCAGGATCAGGTCCAGTTTTTCGTTGACGTAGATGTCGTGATTGGGCTTGCGCACCTCGGACAGGATTTCATCGAGTTGTTGCTCATGGATAAAATCCGCGTTGTCGCGCGTTTGTGACGCCAATTGCATCATCAACAGCTCGCGCTGTTGCTTGTCATAGAAAAACAAGGCCACCAGACCGCCTGCCATGAGGATGATCGCTAACAGTACGATTTTCCAGCCATGCGGGTTGCCCACGACGATCGGCGCATCGCTGGGCTGATGCACGGTTATCGCGGTGAGTGAGCCATCGTCGAGTTCGGCGGGCACCAGATCAGCATCATGCATGGTCCCGGGCCGTTGATGTTGCATATCGGTCGTTCGGTGGTGCGTGACCGAGCGATCGCGTGATGCGGTGGGTGCCAGATCGTGATCCTGCAATTTTTCGGTCGGATCCAGATCGTGAATCGCATCGAGGGCCATGGTTTCGTCATTGTGCCCGGCCCGCGCATCACTCCCACCACTCCTATCACCATCACCGCCGCCCATCGCCGTGCTGTTTTCATGCAGCACGGGCATCGCGCCCTGGGCTTGTCGTTCGCGATGCGCTTCAGCAGTGCCAAATACCATCAGTGTGTTGCCGACCTGTATGCGATCGTTGTCGAACAGTCGGCAACGCTTGTCGACGCGTTCGCCATTGACGTAGGTGCCGTTGGTGGAACCCAGGTCGGTGAGAAACCAATCGCCATCGTGGCTGATAAATTCCGCGTGCCGTCGTGATAGTTTGGAATCCTGCAGGGGCAGGTCGGTCAGGCTTCGGCCAATTTCATAGCATCGGCCGTTTTCCAATTGAAAAGACCGGCCACGATCCGGGCCATGCACAATGACGAGATAAATCATGCAAACACAATTATCGGACAACAATCAAACACTCCCCCCCCACATTCCCCCCATATCCCCTTCACATTTCCCTCGCATTCCCCATCCCTTACCCCCGCACTCTCCCCGCTTCTATATTTCCAACTCCATCTCCCAACCTTTCCCCATCACTGACAACCACCCCGGCAACTGTCACCATAGCGGCTTGTTGACGGTTAGGTTAAAACAACCATCGGCGATTTCACCGAATTTTATCCCTGACCTACCACAGTTGCGACCGATAGCCTGATAATCCGCAACGAACCAGCTCGCGATTCGTTATTTTGGACATTCGTGGCCTCGCCACACGCGACATACATCCCCCCCCCACACACCACACACCACTCCCCCCCCCAGTCTGCCCCCGGGCAAGTCTCACGCCAGAACCTGACGTCAGAAATAGAACCCGATAGAATCCCAATCAGCAACCAGAAATTCGACATTCATCATGCCTTCTCAAACTCCCGCTCTATTTTTTTCCGCATTCGAACCCAGTGGTGACGCTTTGGCGGCGCCACTGATTCGGCGATTGCGCGAATTGGAACCCGACCGGCCGATTTATGCCTTCGGCGGGCCTCGCATGGAGCAGGCGGGCGCACAGATCATCGAGATCACCACCGAAAACGCCGTCATGCTCGGCGGGGTGTTATTGCAAGTGACGGCCCATTGGAAACGCTTGCGTCGGCTCGATAAATGGCTCGCCGAACATCCCGTGGCCATGCATATTCCTGTCGACAGCCCCGCGGCCAACTGGTCTATCAGCGGGTTGATCCGCAAACGCCAACCCGATGTGAAAGTGGTCCATCTGGTGGCTCCGCAAGTCTGGGCATGGGCGACTTGGCGTATGCGGCGTTTGCGCAGGCTAACCAATCAGGTGTTGTGCATCATGCCGTTCGAAACGGATTTTCTGGGCCGATTCAACATCCCCGCCGCATTCGTGGGCCATCCGTTGGTGGAAACCATCACCCCCGACGATCAACCACCGCGACCATTCACCGGCGACACACGCATCGCACTGTTGCCCGGCTCACGCATTGCCGAGATCGAAAAAAACTGGCCTTCCATGTTGGCATCGCTGCGTGAATTGCAAAAAAAACACCCCAACGTACAGGCTCGCGTGGCGGCAATCTCTCCACGTGCTGCCGCAATGGTGCGTCGCATCGCTCAGGTGCAAACCGCCAGCCGACATTGGTCTGACGGTTTCGAAATTGTCACCGGACAGACCTCCGCCACGCTCGATTGGGCCGACGTGGTGTTGGTGGTCTCAGGCACCGCATCGTTCGAGGTCGCCGCGCATCGCAAGCCGATGGTGGTGTTGTTTCGCGTCAAACCGATTCAGTGGTATTTCTTCGGACGCTTCGTGGTGAATACCAAAACCTTTTCATTGCCTAATCTCATCGGCGAATCGATGGGTCTGTCACGCGTGGTGCCTGAGCTGGTTCCCTTGATCGGCCCGCACGATCCGGTTGCACAGGCATTGGAAACATTGGTGACCGACGATGCGTTTCGCCTAGAGCAATGGGAAAACCTGGGCAAAATCCTGGCCCCGTTTCGCGGCGTGAATTTCATCGAAACCTCTGCCCGCCAAATCCTCGATCACGCCCCCCCACTTTCCACCTCCACTTCCCCCCCCCACTTCCCGCCCACTTCCCCCCCCACTTCCCCTCCCTCACAAACCTCTCCCACTCTCCCCACGTGATTGAGCGCGGCAATACCAATTCCATCTCACGATGCCTATGGCATTGCCCGTTAGCCGTCGTCGTTTGACGGCGCGAAGGCACTCGTTTCAATTCTATTAGAACAACTGGCTTTAATATTCTCCACGGTCACCCGGGTTGGCCGTTTAACCGGCCAGTCCAGAGCGCCAAAATCGTGGCGATTAATCAAGCCCGTGGCTCTAGTACATCCCAACCCCACGTTTAGCGGGAGACGCGCAGCGTCCCATGTTTTTAACATGAAACCACAAACCACAAACCACAAACCGCAAACCGCAAACCGCAAATGACCATTCACGGGCAGCTTTGCTGCTCCCGCTAAACGCTCTAATCACGCCAATGGCTCGGATGAGAAAAGAAATCACCGAACCCCAGAACTTCAGGGCTTCAGATCTTCAGAACTTCAGAACCCCCACATCAAAAAGCAAGCGGGGGAAAATGTGGGGAGTGGGGAGTAGGTGGGGGGGGGGTAAAAAACAAGGAAGGCGTCCTGAGTGGACGCCTTCCTGCTGACTTCGTTCCGTGGCGCTAATTTGAAATTCGAGTCTACACACACGAGTCGCTTGTTTTCGGAGCAGCAACTCGCGGCTAATCGATTGGCCAAACCTAAGGTTTGGCCTGGCGTCGAACATCCGGTCCGACGCCTCGCGAATCCGAGTCTTACTTCTTCTTCGTAGCTTTTTTCTTCGTAGCCTTCTTCTTGGTAGCCTTTTTCTTGGCTACTTTCTTCTTCGCGGCCTTCTTCTTGGTAGCCTTCTTCTTGGTTACCTTTTTCTTGGCGGCCTTCTTCTTTGTTGCCTTCTTCTTAGTCACCTTTTTCTTGGTGGCCTTCTTCTTGGCAGCCTTCTTTTTCGTGGCTTTCTTCTTTGCCATGGAGCATTCCTTTCACTGCGCCAACGGATCGATACTTAAACTGTAACCTTGTTTGGATTTTGAAGTCAATATCATGTACGTTCCAAACGCCTTTTTTTTTTCGGCTCAACTAAAGCCATAGCTTGAGCATTCTTGCATCTTTAATGACTAATTTTCATGCATCGCAACGCCAAGTGATGCCATGTTGATGAAAAGCATGGTGCGCACGCACATCGAAAAACCACTTGTTTTCTCGATAAAAATCAATGTTTTTGGGTTTTGGAAACGCGTAAAAAACTAGTCTTCGAGGATCACAACGTCGATGGCATCAAAAATCACGCGAACGGGTTTTTTTTCATCAATCGGACGTGGATTGAGTTCAAAAACTTTTAGAAAAATTTCACCTTGCGCCACCATTTGGTGCTGCGCCATCTCGCCGAGGTACACAACCGCCTGTTCGTGCGCGACAAAAGTGTTGTCGGGTTGATCGCCTTCCAAGTCATTTTGATTGTGATCAATGCGAATGGCTTCGGGTCGAATCGAACACGTAACGTTGCCGGTATCGGGCAAGTTGTCGGGATATGTTTTTGAGATCAAACGACCCGCTGCGGACTCAAGAATGACTTGGTTATCGCGCTTTTGCACGATCTGAGCAGGTATAAAGTTTGTTTCACCTAAAAAATCAGCCACGAAGCGCGTGCGCGGACGTCGATACAGTGATTCGGGCGCACCAACCTGCGCGATTTTTCCTGAATGAAGCACCGCAATGCCATCAGCCATCGATAGCGCTTCTTTTTGATCGTGCGTAACGTAAACGCCAGTGATGCCTGCTTGTTTGCAGACTTCTTTGATCTGACTACGCATATCGAGACGCAATTTGGCATCGAGATTGGATAACGGCTCGTCGAGTAACAACACATCGGGCTCAATCACCAACGCACGAGCCAGCGCTACACGTTGTTGTTGTCCACCGGAAAGTTGATTGGTCTTGCGTTCAGCAAGTTGGCTGATGTCAACACGTTGCAAAGCGCGATCGACCATTTGGCGGCGCTGCTCAGCCGTGAATTTACCCTTGCGTGGGCCGACGGTCAGACCAAATTCAATGTTCTGGCGCACGGTCATGTGTGGCCAAAGCGCATAGCCCTGAAAGACCATGCCGGTGTTGCGTTTATTGGGTGGCAGATGCGTGACATTGCGATCGCCGAACATGATTGAACCCGAAGTGGGTTCGGTGAAACCAGCAATCATGCGTAGAAGTGTGGTTTTGCCGCAACCACTGGGCCCGAGTAAGAAAAACAAATTGCCCGGCTCAATGGTGAGATCGATCGAATCGACCGCCACGGTTTGGCCGAATTGTTTACGCAGGCCGACGAGTTGGATTGAAGTGCCGCTCATGCGATTTATAAGGATACCGAATTGCGTGGGAACGTGTGTTAGTAAAACATGAGCCGTAGGATTTGTCGAACGAGGCCCGACAGGCGTGTTGCACAGGTGGAAGTGGCCCCAAAGCGTGGGGAAAGCGTGAGAGAAGTGTGGGGGGGAAGAGTGAAGGGCGTAGGAGGGGGGTGGGGTGGGGGGGTGCGACTGTGGGGCTGACATCTGTTATTTTGTGGCCATGTATGAAGTCACAGTGAAGCGGGTGTTCTCAGCAGCGCATGCGATACGTTTGTACGACGGAGCGCTTGAGCCGGTGCATGGACACAATTGGGAGGTCGAGGTCACGGTCGCAGCCGATCAGCTCGATGAGATTGACGTGGTCATGGATTTTCATGTGTTGGAACAGCGCGTCGATGCGTTGATCAGCACTGCCCACAACCGTCATCTCAATGAGATCGCTCCATTTAGTGATGGCAAAGGTGGTTTGGCGGTCAATCCAACTGCCGAACGCGTGGCCTGGTGGTTGGCGACGGAAGTGGGGCGCGATTTGCCAGTCGGCGTGCGGGTGGTGTGTGCGAAGGTGGGCGAAGCGCCCGGCTGCGTGGCCGTGTGGCGAGGTTAGGAGACGTGGAGGCGTGGGGACGTGGGGACGTGGTGCAGTGGGTAGGGGTTATGACGGTGGCTGGTTGGCCATAGCTTGAACCTGATCGAGGACGATTTGGGCGCATTTGCGCCAGGAATTTTCCCGAGCGTATTGCACGCATTGATCGGGATCAATATCAAGAGCCCGTTGGCATGCGCTGGCCAGGTCGTCATCGAGCACACCGTTGATACCGGGCTTGATGACATCAATGGGTCCGGTGACGGGAAAGGCAGCGACAGGCAATCCGCATGCGTTGGCTTCAAGCATGACGACGCCGAATGTATCGGTGAGACTGGGGAAGACGAACACGTCAGCATCGGCATAATGTTTGGCCAGTTCTTCACCAAACTGGTAGCCGGCGAAATAGACGTCGGGGTATTTTTTTTCAAAGGCAGCGCGCGGTGGCCCGTCGCCGACGATGACTTTGCTGCCGGGCAGATTGAGTGTGAGAAACGCGTCGAGATTTTTTTCCAACGCGACTCGGCCGGCATAGATAAAAATCGGACGCGGTAAGTTGAGCGTCTCGTACATGCCGTTTTTGCCGGGCTTGAAAAGATTGGTGTCCGCGCCTCGCGACCATGTAACGACTTGCGTGAGGCCCTTGGCGGTCAGTTCATCGTTGACGCCTTGAGTGGGTACAAGTGTGGCGGTGGCTTTGCCATGGAAGCGTCGGACAAATGCGTAAGTCCATGCAGTGGGGATGCGAAAATAGCGATGCAGGTATTGCGGGAACTGTGTGTGATAGGACGAGGTGAAGGGATGCCTTCGCTTGAGGCAATACGCGCGGGCAGCCTGGCCGAGTGGGCCTTCGGTCGCGATGTGGATCGCATCGAAGGGTTGCGATTCGATGTGCTTGCGTATGGACCAGCGTGGAAACAGGGCCAGGCGAATCTCCGGATACCGTGGTGCTCCGATGGTGCGAAACAGGCCGGGGTGGATCACACGAAACCCATGGCCCATGCTCTGCAACTCTTCGCGCACGTGTTGCCATGTGCGGACGACGCCGTTGACTTGCGGCTCCCATGCATCAGTAATCAGGAGAATATTCACAAGGTGATTTTCAATAGAAAGCGACGTGAGTTGGGTTAGTTCGAACGAGAGCCAGTGGTGCGAGGCGAGTTGTTAAGTATGGATGTGAAACGCGCACGGGAATGTGATGGTGCGTGGGCCACGCCCGGCGGCAGTAACTCGCGTGGATCCATCAACATGTCGTCATCGTGATCATCGTCATCATCGTAATGCTCTAAAAATTCCGGGTCGTGATGGTCAGCCATTTTATATGATTCGTCAAGATTCAGGTCATTGATCAGGCCGATGCCATCGACGATTTCGATGCGGCCGTTCGTGTGTTCAACCAGTGCAGTGCAACTTTCGACCCAGTCGCCGCAGTTGAGATAGGTTAGTTCGCGAGATGTTTTTTTATTGGGATTGTCGTCCTTGATGGTGCGCTGCTCGGCCTTATGAATGTGACCGCAGACCACGCCGTCATAGCCGCGCTTTCGGGCTTCGCTGATCAGGTGCTCTTCAAATCGACTGATAAAAGTGCAGGCGCGTTTGACCTTGCCCTTGATGGCCTGCGACATGGACAGGTAGGGCATGCCCAATAGCGCTCGGCCCTGGTTGTACAGGCGGTTGAACACGAGCAGCCATTCGTACGCGAAGCTCCCGAATTTGGAGAGCAAGGGCGAGTGCTTGACGACCAGATCGTATTGATCGCCGTGGCAGATGAACAGACGTTTGCCGTCGGCGGTAGTGTGTTCATCGTGTCGGAGGATTTTGACGCCGCCGAAATCGAGATTGTGATATTGGCGGGCTGCGTCGTCATGATTGCCGGGAATGTATATGACGCGCGTGTCGCGCTTGGCATGTTTGAGAATACGACGGATGACCGCGTTGTGATGAGCGGGCCAATACCATTTTTGTCGCAATCGCCACAGATCGAGAATATCGCCGACCAGGTACAACGTGTCGCAACGAATGTGCTTGAGGAATTTGGACAGCTCCTCGGCGCGGCAACCTTTTGACCCAAGGTGCGTGTCACTGATCCAGACCGTACGGTAGTGTAATTTGTGTTGCGGTTTCATGATCGAGGTCGCTTGGCATAGCGTGAGCGTGGATGGTGCATGAATGTGGTTGCAACGTTATCGGTATGTCGTGTTTCACTGGGGTCAGTTGACGGTTAGACAATGATGAAGGGCAGAGAAAACTGGGGTTTGTTGCGGGGTTAGAGAAGATGGGCCGATTGGGGGAAGGGATGAGCCTGCAAGATTTGGCGATGCCAGACAAAAAATTGCATCGTGATGGAACAAACAGTCAGTGAGATGGGTTGGATAGTTAGCCACAGACGAGAGGCATGACTTGTCAATCGTCAAAGCACACACATGTTTCGCATGGCGCGATCATGTAGGTGCGGGTGTCGTTTCTAAATATCCAATGCGGGTCGATCGGCGCGGGTGTTCCGACGCTGTGGGTATCCGTGCGTTTTGTGCTAAGGAGTTTCATGATGAAAATCCAATCCTTCCGTTCGTCTCACTTGTCTCATGCTCGCCACAACCTCTTGTCATTTTTGTCACCTCGATCGTCTACACCATCTTCTTCGCGTCCATCACATTCTCGGCAAGGTCATTCGTCTCAATGGATTCGTTCGTTGATTGTGCCTGCGGCGATGGCGATGGCGTTGCTCTTGATTGTTGGGCCTTCGGTTTATGCCGACGATGTGGTTAACACCGACCGGACGGGTTTGGCAATCGGCGGATATGACCCGGTGGCCTATTTCACGATGGGGCAACCCGTCAAAGGCGATTTCCAAATCACCCTTGAATATCGCGGTGCGACGTACTGGTTTATCAATGAAGGCCATCGTGATTTATTCGCGCAAAACCCAACGCATTACCTGCCGCAATACGGTGGCTACTGTGCCTATGGGGTCGCGGCGAATCAAAAATTTTCCGGCGATCCTACGGTCTGGAAAATCATAAACGAGCGGTTATACCTGAATCTGCATGGCAAAATTGCGGATATCTTTAATGAAGATTCTGCGGGTTATGTGGCCAAGGCTGATGAAAATTGGAAAACATTGGCCGACCAATCAGCGCAATAATTCGGAGCGCGGTCAGCTCATCGGCGATAGGTCATGCATTCTTACAGCCCCGGATTTCGGTCCGGGGTTGTTTGCATCATCGATGGTTCTTCGCGTGTTTGCGACGACTGATAGCCATGTCGCGACCAATTCGCGCGTCGCGCTCAATAAACCCGGCGCTTCTACACGCACCATCCAGGGGTGACGGCTAACGGGGAATCACACGCTGGCACCCGGCGCATGTGTGTCGGCCGAAGCGGGGATGTGGTCCATCTGCGTCGTGAGGGTGATCGTGAACGTGGTGCCCTGATTGGGTGCGGATTCAACGTCGATGGCTCCACCGTGTTCGTCGATAATTTTTTTGGTGACGACCAATCCCAGGCCGGTGCCGCGCATGCCTTTGGTGGAATGGAACGGCTCAAACAGATTGCGTCGCGTGTTGTTGTCCATGCCATGGCCGTTGTCTGCCACGCGGATGACGACTTGATGTTGCGGGGCATCGTAATCGCAAGTGAGCGTGACCACGCCGGTTTCGGATTCGACTGCTTCGAGGGCGTTGTTGAGCAGGTTGAGCATGGCTTGATGAATACCGCCGGGGTCGACGGGCGCGGGGGGCATATTGTGATCGAGGTCGCTGATGATGGCGACTTGCTTGGCATCGAATTGCTTTTGCACGAGTTCGACAACCTCGTCGAGCAAGACGCCTAGGTTGGTCATTTCCACTTCAGGCTTACGGCGTTTGCTGAACGCGAGCATGTTCATGGTGAGGTTGCTGATGCGATCGAGGTTGCGCGTCACGATGTGCCACCCCTTGGTGACAACGTTGAGGTCCTGCTTGCGTAGGCCGATGTCGACAACTTCCGCGCCGCCGCGCAGGCCTTGGATGATGTTTTTTACCGAGTGCGAGAGGGATGCGACGGTTTCGCCGACCGCAGCTAATCGTTCGCGTTGAACACGCTGTTCGTACAATTCGAAATTAGCCAGGGCCATGCCGGTTTGTACGCCGATGGCCGTGAGCAACTTCAACTGGTCTTCGGTGAAGGTGTAATTGGCCATCAGGCTATCGATGTGAACAACGCCGAACAAGCGTTCCTTGAAACGGATGGGCACACAGATGGCTGAGCGGATGCCCAGGCCGTGGACGCTGTCACCTTTCATGAAACGTGTGTCGGACTGGGCGTTGCTCGACAGGACGCCTTCGTTTTTTTGCATGACGTGTTGCACGATGGTGCGACTGACGGTGATCGGGATCGGGGATCGGCCTTCGGGCAATCGGCCAGTGCGCTGCTGTTCCTCGTTTTCCGCAGAGATGCGATGCCTTATGACAATCGGGTCGGGGCGCTGATCAGGTTTGTCCTGGAGCAAGATGAATCCGCGGTCGGGCTGCAGATATTCGAACACCACATCCATGATGCGCTCCAGCAGTTCCTGCTTGTTTTCGATCGAGCCGATGATCTGCGTCAATTCATAAATGACGCGCAGCTGCAGGCTGGCCACTTCGCTGGGTTCGGGCACCGCCATGATCATCGATTCGTCGCTCGACGGCGTGGTCATTTCGACGTGTGCGTTGATTTCATCTTTGCGACCGACACGCACGCCGGTGCGACGTGGCGGCACACTGGCTTCCTGGCCGAACAGAAATAATGTTTTGCCGGTGCGAACCTGATCGCCCGGTTCCAGCAGTCGGCGTTCGCGCACACGCACGCCATTCACAAATGTCCCGTTGGCCGAATGCAGATCGCGAATCATCCAACGCCCATCGTCGGGTGTCATCTCAGCATGTCGACGCGAAATAGTTTGGTCAAGCAAGGGCAAGGCTTCGCTGGACCGCCCGATCATTTGCGGTTCATAATCCGGCAATTCAAATCGCCTGCCTTTGTCCGGGCCTTGTAATACGGTGAGGATCAGCATAGGTGTCAGTCGCAGTCGATTGTTGCGCGTCGCGCGGTTCTGTGATGGATAATTCGCCGATCATGTCAGCACAGGAATAGAAGTTGTTCATCGATTCTACGAATCAATTCTACATCAGCTTTTCTACATTGGGCCTATCCCAGTCGTTTAACCCATGCATCCAACTGTTGTTCAAAACCACTGACGCCTGCGTTGCCTTGCGATTGATAGCGTTTGACCACGTTGGCGGGGCCCAGCCATTGGTAGACCTCATCGGTGAAACAATTCGAATGGTCGGCCAATGTATTCATCTCGTCGACGGACAGGTCGCTCAATTGTGTCAGGTTGCGCTGCTGGCAAGTGTGCACCAGTTTGCCGACGATTTGATGGGCTGTACGAAATGGCACATTTTGCATGACCAGATAATCAGCCAATGCGGTGGCATCCAGAAAACCGCGCTGCAATCGCTCGCCGATCGCTTGTTCGTTGAATGTCACCGTCGACACAATTCGCGTGGTCATGAGCAAGCTGTCACGAACGGTATCGAATGCGAAAAACAGGTGGCGTTTGTCTTCCTGCAAGTCGCGGTTGTAGCCGACGGTGATGCCTTTGCACATGGTTAGCAAGGCGACCAGCGCACCGTACACATTGCCGCATCGGCCCCGGATCAGTTCCAGCATGTCGGGGTTTTGTTTCTGTGGCATCATCGATGAGCCGGTGGTGTACTTGTCATCAATGGTGACGAAATTGAATTCCGTTGATGCATACAGAATCCATTGCTCGGCCAATCGCGACATATTCATCGCGGTCATCGATAGGGCATAAGCAAAATCGAGCGCTGCATCGCGCGACGCAGTGGCATCAATGCTGTTCGGTGTGGGTGAGCCGACGTCGTATCCGAGTTTGGATAGTTCGGCCACCGTGTGATCGCGATCGATGGGTAAGCCTGAGCCGGCAATCGCGCCCGACCCGATGGGGTTGCGTTTGTTGACCGTGCGCAACGCGGTGACGCGTCGTTGGCATCGATCAAACGCAGACAGCCATGCCATGAGTTCGCCGCCGAGCACGATGGGTTGAGCGCGTTGCAAATGCGTGTAGCTGGGCATCACGATCATGCCCTGTTTTTGGGACAGGTCGACCAGGGCGCGGAACAGTCCATCGAACAATTCGCGCAATTCGTTGGCCGCATCCTCAACCCATAATTTCAAATCGAGCGCGACCTGATCGTTGCGCGACCGTGCTGTGTGCAATTTACGGCCCGCATCGCCGATCTTTTCGATCAGCGCTGCTTCGATGCACATGTGCACGTCTTCTAATTCCATGTTCCAGCCGGGCCAGGCATCGCCGGTGTCGGTGATTTCCTGTTCGATGCTGCGCAGGCCGGTTTCGATCTGAGTCAACTCGTCGGCCGTGATCAGATTGACATGGGCCAACATGCGTGCGTGGGCAATCGAGCCGGTGATGTCATGCGTGTAAAGCCGTCGATCATAGGATAGGGATTCGACAAAACGTACCGCTAGCGGATCGCTTGCGGAACCTGCGGATTTCGCATGTTCCCACGGTTTTGGACTGTTCGGTTGTGCTGGTGTGTCTGGGGTCTTGCTCATAGGCGACAGTGTAACGCACGTCGCGACATGCTGGCCACCGCACCGGTGAGTAAAACCACCATGGCGGTCGCAGGTTCGGGCACACCGCGAAATTGATTGCCGATGCCCGGATCGAATGCCAGCAGTGCCTGATCTCGGTACAACGACGTATTGCCGAGAATGTTATTGACATCGTCGGCACTGGTGCGTGGCACATAGCCGGGCGACACATCCAGTCGCATCGTCCAATCCTCTTCGTCGGTGAAATCCATGACGATCTGGCTGAACATGCCATCATCGCCATCGAGCAATAGATGATCCAGATACCCGCCCGTCAACAGGTTCATGCCGAAAATCCCAGCGACAGGCAAGCCCTCAACATCCAGGATCCCCACGGTGATATTGTTCTGAACCAGATCCGTGCCGTCGTTGGTGGCGATGGTGATCGTGTCGATTTCCACCAAGGGCACAAAGGTGGAACCACCGACGCCTCCGACTTCCAGAATGTCCACTGCGTCGGCTTCGGGATCGATGCCCAACGCCAGCGCGGTGTCCATTGTGATCATTGATAGTTGAGCGCCGGTATCGAGCAGGTATGAGCCGGTGGTCGTCAAGGCATTCGCACCTGTGGTGATGTTGGGTATTAATGGCAACGGCGAAAATGTCGGGTTAGGGTCGGTGGGATGTTCTTTGCCGGAAAACACGGGCGCCAACTGATCCAGACTCACGGTGTAACTATCCGCAGGCGACGGTGCTGCCGGAGCAGAGGCCGGGAAATCAACGCCGAGGTATCCGAGGAAAAACCCATCGTTGGGCGTCATCGCTGACAGATTCATGCTGACGATTTTGTCGACCATGCCAGGCATGCCCACGATGCCGCCGAACCCGCCGAGGTCGAGTTCCGGTGCGCCTAGCGCGAATTGTGCGGGGATGGTTGCCGACGTCGTTTGTTGGAAATCACCCAACACATCGCCGTTGTGTCCAGCATAGTTCAGGTTCATCGGCGCGAGTAGATCGAATTGCGATAACCCCGCCACGCCTTGTTCGTAATATTTGATGCTGGGCCCGAACGCATTGATCGCATCGGTATCCGTACGTTGCGCTCTTTCATACAGGTTTGGATTCAGTTCAAACGACAGGCCGGTAAATTCCAGGTAGGCCGCTGATCCGACGAGCGTCGCATTGGCGCCCGTATCCAATACAAACCCATTGAAATATTCGATAGGTCCCGGCGTGTCGCCCGGCGTGGGCAATGTTTCAAATTGCACGAACACGCGCGGCTGATCCAACGCGATGCTGTCGGCCACGCCCAGGTCGCGCGTCACCGCCTCGGCTGTGCTGACGAAGCCATTCAGGCCATCCAAGCCATCCATGCCCTCCAGTGACAGCACGGCAGGCAGTCCGATCAAACCGGCCAATGTGAAAACAGTGATACGATGCGAACGCAGAAAACGGCTCATAGAAACACTCCTGAACCTCATTATCCTAACCGCGTGCAGGCTGTTTCCCAAATATTTTTGCCGTTAAAAGCAAAACCCACGGCGTAATGCCGTGGGTTTTGGGGTATTTCGTGTTTTGTTCGCTTCGAGCCAGACGAGCTAGACGAGCTAGGCGAGCTAAACGTTCAATGGATCGATATCACATCGCCATGCCGTCCTCGTCATCTTCTTGGCTGTTGTCGTCATCAGGGTGCCACGACTTGCCCCAGCTCGAGGGGTCATCGCTTTCCATCTGGGCATCACCAAACGAAAACGTGGAGGGAATATCGTCATGCATCAATTGTCGATGATGCACGCGAATGATGCGCTTGAGGTGTTCGCCCACCAGCGACATCATGGCCGAAGCTAATTCCACATCCGCGTCGTTCAATGGTTCACGTTGATCGCGGAATAACACCACCACCGCCAATGTTTCATCATCGCACACACAAGGGAACGACAGAATGTGGCTGTCTTCCAAGTACGCGAAATCATCGCCCACCCATTCGGTCAATGTGTTGTTGTCGTTGATGAGCACGGGCTCAGGGCTTTCCGCAATGCGCGGTGATAACACATCGGCCAGATGTTGTAACAACATGTCAGCGACATCATCGCTGAAGCTGTAGTTGACATAACCGCCCAGCGTGTAATCCTGGTCCGCTTCGGATGGCAGGAAAATGGCAGCGTTGGTTGGTCCGACTTTTTCCAGCAAATATTCCAGCGTCGTTCGCAACAACTGTTCCAGGTCCAATTCGTCTTTGATGCGTAACACAAATTCCTGTGTCTGCACCACGTGTTGCATCTGATTGGCCAGCTCTTGATAGGCCGTCACCAGATCGTTGCACAGCGTATCAACCTGTTGGCTGATTTCCTGGCGTGACGTGTTCAATTTCTGGCAAATCTTTTTCAAACGTTTCACGCGTCGGCGATGTCGATTGTGATCCGCATGTCGAGCGATGGCTTCACGCACCCGCTCATTGAGTTCATTCAGATCCAGTGGCTTAACAATCAAATCCGAAACACCCACGCGGATCGCTTCGATCGCGCGTTTCAGGTTCGGCTCATCGGTGATCAAAATCGTTTGCGTTTGTGGACGTGTTCGCGTCAATTCACGGGCATAACTCATGCCGTCGGGCTGACCTTCATGCGCCGGCATGTTCGGCTCGATCAACACCAAATCCGTGGCGTGTTCGACCAAATGCGCCTTGGCTTGTTCGATGCTGTCCACCACAGACAGATCGACTTCATTCTTGATGATTCGATCGCTCATGGCCTGTCGCATCACGTCGCGCACTTGCGCTTCGTGGTCGACCAGCAGAACGCGAAACGGTTTCGACCCGTTCGGCGATTCATGAGCGGTACCATTTTCGATCCCGATTAGGGAATCGACTTGATGCGGTTTCTGATGCGGCACTGACTTTCTCCTGCAATCCCTTGGTCACGATAACTCATTCTCCAAACGAGCTATCGCGTAGTTCTCCGAACTCTTGTATCGGGCAATCAACCCAGTTAATCGAGTGGTAATGTCAAACTTGCGACGGTTCCGTTGCGGGCTGTGCTACGTAGGTCGATTGTGCCGCCATGTGCCTTGGCCCATTGCTGCACGCGACTCAATCCCAGCCCGGTTCGACGGCCTGCGGGCTTGTAACTAAAAAACGGATCCAACGCATGCGCCAGCGTATGTTCATCCATACCGACCCCGTCGTCAGTTACCTGGATGACCAATGCGGTCGCGGCCGAATCCACTCGGACCGATAAATGAACACACGATTGCGGCGAGGCTTGCATCGCGTTGAGTAACAATTCCGTCACCGCCTGGCTGACTTGTTCTGCATCAATCGGAACGACCGGTAACTCGGCTTTCCATTGCAACGACACCGGCACTTGCGTCAAGGCTGGGGACAATTGGGTTTTCACCTGGGCCACTGTTTTTTCCAACAGCTTGCGCACATCCGTTAGTGATCGATTCGCGACGGGGGGCTCAGCCATCAGGTGTAATGATGTGATCAGATCACTCAAGCGATGGGCCTGATCGCACACCACCTGCGCGGCTTTTTGTTCTTCGGAGCCCGGCTGCAGTTTCATCGCCAGCAGTTGGCCACGCCCACTGATCACTGCCAACGGATTGTTCATTTCGTGCGCAGCGCCCGAGGTCATCTGACCAAGTCGTGCCAACGATTCGTTTTGCAATAAACGTTGCTGGGCTTCGGACAATTGGCGATTCGATTCGACCAATTGTTCACTCATGCGTTTAGCACCAGCGTGTTGTTGGGTGGCCGCGATGGCCGCGCCCCAGGTCGTGGTCATCGACGCCAACTCGCGCCACGGCGGCAAATCTTTTATGTCGTGCATCAACACCGCCACCGTGCCCCACGCGCATCCCAGTGGAATTAATCGCACCTCGCGCACGTCCACGTCATCGCCTAGATAGTCTGCCACAAACGGCAGCAATCCCATTTGTCCAATTTGGCCCGGCTCCTGAGCATCGATTTGAGTCAGGGTCGGTGCATTGGGGGGCGGGGTCAGCATTTCATCGCGAGCCCGTTTGCCCTCGTGGTTATACGTGGCCAACCACCAATGTTTGTGCGCCTCGTGCTCATATAAAATTGAATAATTAGCCGGACCCAGCGCTCGTATCGCACTGCTCACCACCGATTCGAAAACCGTTTCAATCGATCGGCCCGGTTCGGCTTCGGCATGAAACGCAGTGATTGCATTGAGTATTTTGCTTTGTCGATCACTCGATCGACCTTTGCGTAGCCAAGCGTCATTAAGTCGGCCCAACTCGCGGTTGGCTTTTTGAATCGACGACATAAACAATTCAACCGACGGCTTCTCGGCCAATCCCAAGGCCGCCGCATGTTTGCCTAACTCGATATGCAGCTTTTCGGAAACCTCGTCCACCACCGCCGGGTCCAGTTCCATCTGCATGGCCAGCAATTTTGGATCTTCGCGAATCTGGTGATTCCCGCTGTAACCCACATAATGGCGGCGCACAATCAGGTCAGCCAGTGAGATGATTCCCACCATTTTTCGATGATCGATATCGGGCAGCATGTCGAACGTTTGCCCGTGCAGCCACACGCAATCCTGAATGATGTGCGGCAAATTCCATTGCTCAGTTAAGCGTTTGCCCGCGGTGTGGTGATCCAGTCCCATCACACGCCGTTCAAATTCGGCAATGTTGCCCTGATTAAGATTCGCCAGTTCAACCACACGCTGCATGGCCTTGGGCAATATCTGTTCCAATGCCACTTTGCCGATGTCGTGCAACAAGCCACAGACAAACGCTTCGTCCGCATCGACGCCGGGCTCTTGGCGGTGACGCGAGGCGATCATTTGCGCTGCGATGGCCACGCCGATGGAATGCCACCAGAATTCTGTGAGATCGAACGTGCCGAAGGGCTCGCTTTCCGAATTGGTGGAATCTTTTTCGCCCTCGTCGTCCGAGGGTCCATATAAATCAAACACAGTGACGGACAAAACCGCATTGCGAATTGCATTAAAGCCCATCATCTGCACCGCACGCTCGACGGTGGTTACATCCTGGCGATGGTTTCGGCCCAAGCGTTGGCTCAATGATAAAACCTTGGCGGTCAATGTCGGATCGGCGCTGATCAGTTCGATGACCTGATTCGCATGCGTTTCGGTATCCGCAGTCAAGGCCAACAATCGCGTGGCAATGGCGGGCAATGTGGGCAGCACATCTATTTGACGCAGGATCGTTTCCACGTGCTGCGCATTGGCAGCAGGTGTTTGGCCCGGGTTCGACATGATGCTTGGTGTTGCGGTCATCTTGGCTCACCTATGATTCATGATCCGTGGCAATGTCCGTATCAATGAATCGAGGGGTGGTTTTCGGCCCAGCTTGTGTGGCAACGCTCGTGCAGGAATGATTGCCAACAAGGAAAACGTGGAAAATTATCGTAAAACGTGAGGGTCGTTGGGTAATTATGTGGATGCGTGTGTGTGGGGGGGGGTTAGGCGCGGGTGGCGATGTTGGGTTCGATGCCAAGCAATTCCCCGATACGACCCAATAACTTTTCGATATTGAACGGCTTCTTGATGAAATCGTCTGCCCCTGCATCCAGCAGGTCTTCCACTTCATCCTTATTCACCACGCCCGAGACGATGATGATTTTTGTATTGCGCATGTCTGCGTTTTTACGAATCGATTGGCACACCACATTGCCATTGATGTCGGGCAGCATGTAATCAAGAATGATCAACTCCGGGCGAAACTGTTCGGTGACCAGGCCCGCGTCATAGCCAGTCGTCGCGGTGCGTATTTCAAATCGCGAGTCTCGGCCGAACACGTCGACAAACAATTCCACAATCTGTTCATCGTCATCCACGATCAACACCCGACGCTTACTGCCTTCGAGCTCATCGACTGGAATATCGTTATCGCGCATAAACCGAATCAGCTCTTCCCGAGGGATTCGACGAAACCGACTGCCAGGCACGCGAAAACCTTTGAGGCGTCCGCTATCGAAACAGCGAATGATAGTTTGCTGTGAAACTTTGCAGACCTCGGCCGCTTCGCCTGTGGTATAGACCTGCTTGTCTTCGCCCTCGGGGGCATTGTTGGATTCATTGCCGTTAGTTTTACCGTTGGAATCTGCCACGTTTGTTTCCTCTCCGTCGGTGTGTTCGGCAAATCTTTCCCAATTTGCCTAAGTTCACGATTCTGTAATCTGGATCGGTCAGCGTTCTGGGCCACTTGCGTTAATTAGGCAAGGTTGGTTGTGAAGCCCTGCCGGTTGTATCGATTGGTGGCTTTCGTCTGCCTGAGATGAATAATCCGCTTTGTCTGTCTGGACCAATCGCGCAGGCCACAGCCGTCATGCGCGACAGTTTTCATGCATGGGATTTGCCGTGAATGGGTTTACGCTGTGGGCAATGTCAACATCAATAAATGACGTGCGCCCGCTTGGGTAAATTGCAATTCCACAGTGCCGCCGAGTTCGTACTCGCACAGATTACGCACCAATGTCAGGCCGGTGCCTGAGTGTGGCGGTGTTTGCGGTTGTGATTGCGGCGGCGGGGATGAGGTGGTCATATCGGACGAGTTGCCAGAGGGTGTCTGCGACACTTGAGCAAGTGATTCGGTCCATTGAATGTGAACGGCCAGTGGATTGATGCGTTGCCATTGAATGTGAATGGCTCCCTCGGGATGTTGGATTACGCCGTGCTCTATCGCATTGGTTGCCAGTTCGTGAAACACCATACCCAGGGCCCGTTCGTACGGTTGTGACACGGAAATTTTCGGGCCGTTGCAGTGGATTCGATTGGTGGTTTCAGGCGGTGCCACGGATAGGATCAGCTCATGCAAGTCCAGCGATTCGTTCGAGTGGCTGCCCAGCAGATCATGGACGTTGGACATGGCTTGGACTCGGCCACGCAGGGAATCAGCCAGTTGGTCCACCCGGTTGCTGGTGCTGCTGCGTTTCTTGGTCAGTTGAATCAAGGCGAGCAGGGATTGCAGGTTGTTGCGAACGCGATGATCCAGTTCGTTGTACAGCAAACGTTCAAGCTTGATGTGATGTTGCAGTTCCGCAATGGCTAATTTTTCATCAGCGAGCATGGCGGCAAACAATAGCGAGGCTGTGCCTAGAACAATCAAATAAATTTCCAGGTGGTACAGCGAACTGAAGACATCGTCACAATAAAATGGGCCGTACCCAAAAACCGTGGTGGTCAGGGCAATGAACGAAACAATCGCGATGACGGTGGTGGCGCCATGCATGCCACAACGAAATGCAGCGAGTACAGCGACGGGCAGGAATAAAAAGATCAGTGGGTGTGATTCGAGTTGGCCCGACGGATAGGTGGTCACGAAAAACCACGATGACAATGCCAACGTGATGCCGACGATGATTGTTAGTTCAAGCCAGCGAATTGGGGCAGTATTTTTTTCTGAGGTTGTGATGCCTTGGAGCCAGATGATGATCGTGGGGGCAAACAGCAAAATGCCCATGCCACTGGTCAGGCAAATAATCAGGAGGTTCTGCCATCCCACCATCGGATCGGAAAAACGAATGGCATTGATCAATCCATGGCCGATGCCGTGAATGGCGGTGGCGATGATGATCACCGCAAAAAACCAGAGCACGCCCTTCACATGATGAAGATCAGCTTCAGCACCAGCGCCGCGGCGCATGAGAGTCACAGCAATCCACGCCTCAAGGGCATTGAGGCATGGGCTTATGAGAATGTAGGTCCAGTCGGCGGCATAAAAAAAAGAAACAGCCGTACCGCCGATCAGAATGCCCAGCGCCGCAGGTATCGATGCTGTCGCGCGTTTTGTCATGAGCCAGACAAGGGCGAAGCCCACGCCCGCCGCTGGCCATACGGGTAGCAAACTGTTGCGCGACTCATCGATGGGCCACATGATTAGTGATGCCCATTGCGCCAGGCCATAGATGGCCGTTGATATGGCCATGTCTCTGGCGGCTTGGTAGCGATGCGAGTGCGCTGCAGGCTGCGCGAGCGTTTCGGCTGGTATGTGCGATTCAGAGGTTGGCGTGTTGGTGGTAGGCAAGAGTTTGGGCCGAGGTCTGGAAGTATGGATTGGTGAGATCGAGGAAGCAGTCGTTATTCGTTATTGACTATTTGATTTCGGATGTCTGTTCGATGTGGACCACAAGTTGGTGGGTCGTGCCCTGGGGCGTGATGTGCAATGTGGCATGGCCATCGAGTTCGTATTGGCATAGATTGCGGACCAGTGTCAGGCCGATGCCTTCGCGAGCTTTTTCCCAGGGTTTGGGTGGATTGAAGTCATCAAATTCCTGAGCGAAGTGGGCGTGATGGGTTGAGGCATCATGCACTTGGCGAACGGGTTCCGCGCTGGATTGTTGCGTTGATTTAGTGCGTTGTGCTTGTTTTGATTGTTCTACAGCCACGGCGCTGGCCGTGAGGATGGATCTTTTGATCATTTCGTTCCAGTCGATCTGAATGTATTGCGGATCGATTCGTTTCCATTGGATATCAATAAAACCATCGGGATGTTTAAGCACGCCATGTTGATTGGCGTTGGTGATCAGTTCATGAAAGATCATGCCCAGCGGACGCTCTTTGGGATGTGGTATCGGCGTATGTGGACCTTGGGACCGAATGCGATTGCTGGCTCCGGGTGGTAAAAATGTCGCGAGCAGTTGTTGCAGGCTGAGTGTCTTAAGAGATTTGCCGCTGAGCAGAGCGTGAATGTTGGCCATGGCCTGGACGCGACTCTGTAACGATTGAGCCAACTCGTCAGCATTCTGTTGGCGCTGTTCAGCCAATTGAATCATGGAAAGCAATGATTGCAGGTTGCTGCGCACGCGGTGATCTAGTTCGTTATAGAGTTGGCGTTCAAGTTGAACATGATTTTGAATTTTTGTTTTTGCGCGACGGATGCCTGCAAACATCGCCGCGAACAGCAGGGGGGCGGCACCGAGCATGAGGAGATACAGTTGCAGGTTATACAGTGATATCGCGGCATCTTCGCCATGAAACGGGCCCCGGCTGTGCAACGTGCCAGTGATGGTGATGATGGCAATCAACGCAGTTATGGCTGTGGTGGTTGCCAGTCCCAACCGAAAGGCGCAGAAGACCGTGATGGGCAAGAACAAAAAAACCAGGGGATGAAATTGGATTTCGCCCAACGTATGAGGTGCATTGAAAAGAACCACACCCAGCACCAGGGCGATTAGCACAACGGCCAAAAGTGTGAGCCATCGGCGTAACGGCCAGTGTGGTAGATGCCCAGGCGAACAGGCCACGCACATCGGGCCGAACAGCAGTAACCCCAAACCGTTGGTGAGCCAGATCACCCACAAGACGTTGAGAGCTTGATCGGCATGTTGCGGTTTAAACCAGACGACCACAGCATCAATCAGGCCATGCAGGCCGGTGGTGAAAAATGCTGCGAGAAAAAACCACAATGCTCCGCGCACATGGGCGAAGTCGGCCTCACGCCCAGCACCGCGGCGCATGACCCAAACGGTGGCGTAGCCTTCGAGGGCGTTGAGGATCGGACCGGGAAAATTAAAATCCCACGCTCCGGGACTGGCATATGAAAAGAACACCCCGCCGATGAAGATTCCCCATACTGAACGAAACCCGATGTGCCAGGCCAGGCCGAACCCGATACCCGAAGCAGCCCAGATTGGCATGAGGCCGAATCGCTCGGTGTCGGGTGCGAAAAGCTGCGATGAAACCCACAGCGTGAGCGTATAAATCAGCGCAGCCAATCCCACGTCCCACAAGAATTGGCTAGCATCCCGCAATGATTTTTTCATACAGCCCAGAGCACCCATGAAATGCCAGGCCCGGAAAGTAATTGGCAACGGTTGATAAATGTGATTGTGAAATTGTTATGACAAGCCCAAGCATAGTGCCAGAATTATTTTATGCATCGGTCACATGGCCGATGTGTGTACAAATCGCCATTTCATTTTTGGCTAAAATGTTCACTGGCAAAGTGTAGGATTTTACTTATCATTGTTGCTTGCGCTAGCCGAATGAGGAGCAATCAATCACTCATTCGAGCGAGCATACCAACGCAGGTTTTTTAGAATCGCATGTATTTATCATTCAATGACAGGAGCGTTCCGATGGTTTACAGAACTTTATTATTGGCTTCGACGATGTGGTCAAACACTTGTGAATCGCGACTGTTTTCTCATGCCCCAGCCCACACCGGAACCAAAGCCCCGATGCGCTCTGGGGTTTTAATGGTGTTGCTGATGATGGGCATGGTGATGACGTTGGCACCGGCATGGGCGCAGGCGGAAAAAGTTGATAATCCGCAGTACCAAACCTGGGCGCAGTTCGGCGTTGGGGCATCGACAACCCATAGCGGTGAAGCCGCGATGCAGGGCATGGTGGTGACCATGAAAAAAGTAACCACACTCACCGCGCTCGATGGTGACAAAGCGGTTTTATCCAACGCGACCACCGTGATCATGGGTGGCCGTGAAATGCCCACGCCGACGCAGACCGAAACCGTGGCTGCCAAAGTTGAATCAAGCGAGATCGATCCGGTTTACCAGGATCCGAATTCCGTGGAAAACAGCCAAGTCGAACATGGCAACGAAACGATCAAGGTCGCGGGGCGATCGTTTGATTGTTTGTGGTACAGCTACGAATCCGTCGATAAAGGTAAGCCTGTGAGCGGGAAAGTCTGGATGTGTAAGGACGTTCCCGGCGGTATGGTGCGAGTGCGCGGAGAATCGCAAGGCTCACAATTCAAGATGGATCTGGTTGAACTTAACGAAGGCAACTGATACGCGCTTTTTAATAATTGCATGCGAGTTTCTAGAGCGTTTCAATTTTATGTTTAGCGGGAAGCCGCGCAGCCGCCCATGTGTCCATGGCGAAACATGAAACGTGAAACGCGGGACGCTGGCGCGTCGCCCGCTATTGATCACTCGATAGTCTGTGCGCACGGTACGGCGCATGTTAGGCATTGCGCATTTTTGGGGTTGTGGTTATTTTGTTGGCCATGGCGTTGGAACGGACCATTGAGGCGCTCAACGAACGGCGACGGATCGCGGTGCGGATGTTTGAGCGGAACCTGGATGTCCACGACATCGCGACGCTACTCGATTGTCACCCGCAGACCATTCGCACCTGGCGACGGGTGTATCACGATGGCGGGTGGGATGCGCTTCGGGCCAAGCCACATCTGGGGCCCACCTGCAAGCTCAATGATCAACAAAAACAAACGCTCATCACATGGTTGGCCCAATCGCCAAC
>JAUHYI010000140.1 GCA_030426385.1 Phycisphaerae bacterium | reverse complement strand
AGCACGACCAACCAAAAGGGTGCGTGTCGCTGGTCAGCCTCGCACCGACCGGCACCTTACGCTGCGATCCGCTGCCAGAGATGCTGTCGAAATCGCCGGGCGAGGCCGAACTGATTGCGCCCTGCGAATTGAACCGGTTCTGGATGATGGCGGGCGTTGAGGTTGCCATTAGCGCGGCACCTCCGGTGTGGTGAGCGTGACGCCGAGCGATTCGGCCAACTCGCGGATGCGGGCGGCGTTGGCGTCGATGCGATTCTCGATGCGGTTGCGGTGTGCGTCGGCGTTGGGTTGGTGTTCGCGGCTCCACGCGACGTATTGCTCGACGGTCATCGCGTCGGGGTTTGGCGTTGGCTCGGTCGGTTCGCTGGCGCCGTCGGTGGGAGGGGTGTGGGGGGCGTTTTCAACCGGTGGCGACAGATACGATCTCGCTACGTCGTACCACTCGCCCCACTTGGCACCGTCAACCACACCCCAGTCGATTGGGTCGGTGTCGAGTGAGTGAACCGTGTCGTCGTGGTAGTGTCCGTGCGAGCCGTTGTAATGCAGGCCCATGACATTGCCGTTGGTTAGCTCGTCGGTGTACGGGGTGATCGACCACGTGTTTTGCAGCCTGCTCGCGCTGCCTCCCTTGGTCAAAAAGTTGACCGCGTTGCTGGCACAGATAACACCGTCAAGATCAGACGGCCCCGCGTTGATGCCCTGCATCGCGCACCGCCGAAAGATGCTGTTCCGCACGAATAGTTCGGTGTTGTATGCGGTGAGATTCACGTAGATGCCGTGCGATCGATCGTCGCGCGTGTCGAACTCTTTCGGCTCATCACGCCAGCCGATGTAGTCCGTGTACGTGTTCCAATACTCCACGCGCTTGACGTTGTAGAAGAATGCGCCTTGCCCCCGCGTGTCGTGGCCGTGCTGATCATTCGTGGGCGTGGTGTTGAAGATGTTTCGAATACAGCAACCAATGATTCGCACCACTTCAATAGGTGGCTTGGTGGCATCGCGTTGCTGGATGACGATGCCTTCGGCCAAATTGGACAGTTGACATCCAATGATATTGACCTCTCGCACCGGCGCGTTGATGTCAATCCCAACCGTGCGGTTATCGTTTGACGGTATGCCTTTCCCCACGTACGCCTTGCCGCGAATCGTCACCACCTCATCCGGCGTGGTGTTGCGAGCGTTGAGCGATACCCCCTTCGGCTGGCAGGCGACGACCTCCATAGGGATGGTAAGATTTTCGATTTCGGCAATTGGGTCAATCATTTGTCGATAGCCTTTAGCACGAGGTCCATGTTGGCATTCAACCGCTCCATACCGATCAGGGTTTGTCGCTGTCGCGCGTCTATCCCCTCCAGTCTCGTCTTCATTTCAAGATTCGTTTCTGCCTGCACCCGCATCCTCGCCTCAATCTTTTCATCCACCGATTTGTCCACACGAACGCGCTCTGCGTCCATGTCGCCCTTCGTGAACCGGTCCCCGCTATCACGAAACGCGCGACCGTCAACCGCGTCAGCGTTTTGCCACGACACCCAATCGCGAATAATGGGGAACCAAATAGGCGACGATACGAACGTGGTGACTACGAAACACCCCACCAAAACCCCACTGCCCAACGCGCCATAAAACAGACGCCGCACCGCGGTGCTGGCCTCGCCGGAAATCACAATGCTATTGTCAGGTGGTGTCATAAACTCATCCATTGAGGCCAAGCAAAGTCAGGTCGGTGTCTGACGACGTTATGGCCACCGGGTGGTCAATGGCCCGCCTTGCTAACTCGGCGGCCAATTCTTGCAAGCGAATGGCTGCCACACACACATCTTCGGCTCCATCCTCGAGCTTGGCCAAAATGATCCCATGAACATTCCCGCGCACACCCTCGTAAATCTGCTCGGTTTTTAGGCGGTGAACGTCCGGGTGCCCTGAGTGCTGCCGCTCGTCCATGCCGTAGCGTTTGCGCTCGCCCACCGTGAAACGATTCACCCGCAAAACGACTGGTCGCGTGGTCGGTGGAACATACGCCTCTGTTTTTCGTGGGTCCGATCCGGGAATACCGTACATATTGCTGGTGACAGTTTGGCCGCAGCGGCCACCATGCCTGGTGATCACCAAAAAACCGGCGTCAGCCAGGGCCAGTGCGTGAGTAAAAAAGGCGCGTTTCTTGATGCCGATCGCCTCGCACAACTCGCGACCTCCCGAAATATCGACGACCGCGCCATTTGATAGCTGCGTGCCTCGGCTCGCCATCCGGGCAAGGGTCTTCTGGATACCCGAGTGCATGGCCTGGTATCGGCGATGCTCGGTGATCCATGAGGGGATCGTCGGTATGGCCCGGCCTCGCCTTGATGGTGTTGGTGCCTCTGGATCGGGAGACGTGTTTACAGCGGGTTCGTCATGGGTGTTATTCATGCGGTTATAGCTCCGGGGGCGGTTGCCGCCCTTTTGGTGTTGATGTTTTGTGATTTACCCCCGCGTGTCGTTGCTCACGTGGCGTCCTGCGAAATCGATCGATCGCGAGTAGCAATTCGCGTGCCGCAGGGGTTGCGTCGGATTCTGCGTCAGAATGTTCGTGGTGGTCACGCAACCCCCTGTCGTCACGGTCGTTTACATCGGGGGTCACTAGTCCCGTCGGGGTCATTGCCCCAACATACCGGTCACAAAAAAAACAACGCCGTAGCCTCACCGCTACGGCGTTGTTCATTTCCCTCCCCTCCCCCCCCACGTTCCCCCGCGTTCCCCGGCAGTGGTACATTTTGAAATGCTTAACGAGCCGCGACCGTCAGGGAGGGAGCGGGCCAAAGCTGCTGGAAACCCGCTCCCTGACGGTCGCGGCTCGTTAAAGTGAACCACTACCGGGATGTGGGGGGGCGCAGCCTCACCGCGCCGCGTCCCCCATCGCGGTATCCCCACAAAAAAACAAAAAACGCCCCACCCACGATCCGAAATCAGAAATCAGAAATTCCCCGCCCCCCTCCCCGCACCTTCGATTAATACACTTCTTCGAGCAACCGTCCCTCGTCGCCCAGCTTGGCCACCAGGTCCTCGACATTGCCGTAGGTTTGGCCCATCTTGTTCATCACTTCGTGCAGTCCGACTTCCATTCCCTTCAAACCGCACATATACACCGCGGTGTTATCTTTCATCAACGATGGGCCGATCACATCACGTTGATCCCACATGGCGATGTGCGCGTAAACTTTATCCCCGCGCGTTGGAAACAGATCGCTGTATTGATTCTTGTCCTCGCCCCGACTCACTGCCACCACATATTTAAAATTCGGATGCTTGGCCACCAGTGCCTGAAACTCGGCGTCATACAAAATCGAATCGGCATACGGCACACCCAGCACCAGCGTCACTGTTTTTTCGTAGCCACTTTCCAACAGGTCGGCCAACATGCCACGGAATGGTGCCACCCCTGTTCCCGTGGCCAGGAACACAAAATCGCGCTCGGCAAAATCCACGGGCAATAAAAATCGTTTCCCCACAGGCCCGGTGAGCTGCAATTCATCGCCCACCTTTGCATCGCACAGATAATGCGAACACACACCCGGCACCTGTTTTTCGCCAGTCTCTTCGTTGTCCCAGTAATGCCGTGCCACGATCACCGACACCGTATCTCCGCGACGATCATCACCACGTCCGCACGATGCCACCGAATACAAACGCAACACATTCGGCCGATTGTTCCGCGGATTAATTCCCGGCGGAATCACACCAATACTTTGACCCGACAGATATTTCAGACCCGGCGACTTGATCACGATGTGCCGTGTTTCAACACCCGGGGCCCGATGCGCTGCCGTGGCGATCTCCGTCGATACCACCGTCCCCACCAACGGCTTTTTCATCGTGTACGTGTTGAATGGTATCTCAGCAGGCGTCGGCAAATGTTGGCTGGCCATGGGCAATTACACTCAGAATAAAAAATAGTTAACCCCCTTTTATATCCACTCCCTCCACACAACACACGCCCCGCCCTTCGCCTTCCCTATCCCCTCCACATCATCACCCGGGAATAACACCCCGCCCCTCACTTCGATTTCCCGAATAACGGATAAAACTAAAAATACACGCGCCAGGACTCGAACCTGGAACCTTCGGCTCCGTAAACCGATGCTCTATCCAATTGAGCTACGCGTGCATCGGGCCGGTATGTTAACAGGTCTGTGGCTTCTCGTGCAACCACACCTCAACCGGGCCATTTTTCCATGCACTTGACAACTAATCCCAAGCGCCTCTCGCCTCACTCACCACTGGTCGCCTCATCGTTCTCACTTGCTTTTTCGCTGCCTTTATTCCCCACCACACCGCGTAGCCAGATCGCTTCGATCACCTTGAACATGCTCCCACCCCGTCGTTTGACCCGTGGCATCATGTAATCCAGTTGCGGTTCAAATCCCATTTTCGTCTGTGGCAATTCCACAATCTTCCCGTTCTTTGCCTCATACGTAAACAAACGGATCAGTTGCCCATCCGATTGACGCGACACACGCAATTCGTACGAGCCATCAGCCACCCACTCGGCCCACGGCAACAACAATGCATTCACAGAATTTTTATATTCATGCGGCATATACACATCGATCTTGTTCCATTTGAAATGTCCGTTGCCGATGTAACCCAGTGATTTTTTCGAGTGACCGATCGCTTCGCCGTTGCGATACAGGTCCACGCGATACATATCCTTGTCTTCACCTTCGGGCAGGTCCTTACCGCCGACCCAGAAATTCAATTCCGGATACGGCTCATCCTTAAACGTCTTCATGGTCAGGTACGCGTACATCCGCCACAGTCCATCGAAGCGATACTTCTTCACCGGATTAAATGGATCTTCACCCGCGGATGTCTGCTCCAGAATAAATGCCAACCGCGTCGCTGGCTTGCCGTCCACCAGAAACACCAGGTTATAAACGCCCGGCTCGGTCAGCCTCACCTCCGCTGGCCCTTGCACACTGACTCGACCAAACACACCATCACGCATTTGATACGTTTGGAAAAATGGATAACGCGCCAACACTTCATTCTTCGAATTCACCACCACCGCTTCGCCGACAAATTTTTCCTCGGACGTAAACGCCACGATAAAACGATCCAGCGACAGCAATCCCGATTCATCATCGAAATAGGTATCCATCACATCCGAAAAATCAAACGCCGGCGCAGGCTGCCCCATCACCGCCTGATTCAGGCCTGACAAACCCAACATGAACATGCCGACAAACAACCACAAGATAGAACGCATATCGCTAACCTCTCTACATCCCCGTTGAAAGCCATCCACCGCATATCTCGAAAAATGCCGAGATCTGCAAAATTTGTCATACGCCCCGATTCTAGTCGCATCACTCCGACCACGCACGCGAACCCGTACTCGTCAACGCATGCGCCCTCGTAGGTGTTCCCGCATCCGTCCCGCTTTGTGCCAGCATTTCATTGATGCGATCCACGCCCGCTTGCACCGCCTGCTCAACCTCATCGGTCACCGCCCGCGTCGTTTGCCGCACCGATGCTTTGAATGCATCCAGACGTCCGCCCAACGAAATCGGCTCGCCGAAATGCACCAGCGCCAACCGATCGCCCATCGGCGTCATAGCGCGACCGTGCAAATCTTCGCTCAGTTTCTCCACCGTCTCAGCCACACGATCCAACGTCGGCCGCGCCGCCACATAGTTCGGCGTGTAGCTCAAAATTTTTACCGCCAACATCGCTTCGTCGGCCCACATCGCCGCCGCCCGATGATCCACCGCACGCTCATCATCCGAGCGTACTTCGTGAATCGCCCGCCGAGCTTTTCGCAATCGATCCGACCACGTATCACCTTCGCGCGACGCCAACCCGATTTTGTGTTCCAGTCCTTCGATCACCGCACCGGCTGCCCGCGTTACCACATCCAACAAATCATCACCCGACTCGGGCATCGCAATCCCGCGCTGTTGCAGGTTCCGTCCCAATGCATTGATCGCCACCGCACGCAATCGTGCCACGATCCCATCTTCACCAGCCTCATGCGCACGCCCATCCACTCCCAACAACTTTTCAACCTCGCCCAATTGTTCTTCCACCCGACGCCGCACGTCCGCCGCGTCTTCCACATACGTCAACTTGATCGATACAGGCACCGCTAATACATCCACGCGCTGACTGGCTAATCCCTTGGCCACACGCAAACCCAGCATGGCTGCACCATCGTTAAATGCTGTCACCCGATCGTTCTGCAAATGCACATTACCCTCAGGAAAAATCGTCAACCCTTCGCGTCCATCCTGCAACGTCTCGCTGGCCACGCGCAGCGCCGCTTTGTCCGTCGCATCACGATCCACCGAAAACGCGCCCAATCGCTGCATCACCCATTGGTTCATACGCCGACGCAAAAAAACGTCATACGCCGCCATCACCCGCGTCGACACGCCCATTTGCGAAAGCGCTTCCAGATAGACATAGGGATCGCTATGCGTCGGATGATTCGGCATCAACAACAACCGATCGCCACGCCGGACCCGCTCAGACAAATCACAATCCCAACTCACACGCACCCCCACCACCCGTTGCACCTTCGGCAAATATCGCCAACGGTTATAGCCCAACAACATCGGCCGCCAAATCACCGACTCACGCGGTGGAAAAAAACAATATGGCCTATCCGAAAAATCCAACATAACAATCCCATTCCCAATCGCCCCACCACTTGCGGCTTAGCTCCACTCCTAAAAATCAAAAATCAGAAATTCGAAATCAGAAATCAGAAATTCCCCCCCCCCCCCGTCCCCGCTGCCTCACGATCCAGATACCACGCCAACACGCCACCGCGCGGCTTGATCCCCGTAATCGGCAACGTGTCATTGGTCGCGCTGCCATCGGCAACCGCATCCGACACACGCTGCAACGTCGCATGTTTTTTTGCACCCACGCACAGCACCACCACATCACGCGCCGCATTAATCAACGGATACGTCATCGTCACACGATCCGGCGGCGTCACGTTCGCCCCCTCGTTCACCACCACCCAACGATCCAACACATCAATCGCACCCGACCCCGGAAACAAACTCGCAGTATGCGCATCATCACCCATCCCCAACAAAATAAAATCCACCACCCCCCCCACATTTCCCCCTGCATTCTCTGCCGTTTTTCCTCCCTCATTCTCCCCGGCATTCCCCGCCGCTTGCGGCTTAGCGCCCACACCCACATGCTCACGCAGCGCTGCCTCATACAAACCCGCAGGATCGTCTTCCATCACAGGCATCGCATGCACCTGCCGCGATTTGATCGGCACATGATCCACCAACGATTCGCGGATCATTCGAATGTTGGACTTCTCATGATCCTCGGGCACCCGACGTTCGTCCACGATCCAGATATGTGTCTGTGCCCAGGGAAATCCGCGAAACGCAGGGTCCGTCACCAACCGCATATAAAACGGTTCCGGCGTCGACCCGCCCGACAATGCCACATGAAACACACCTCGATCACGCACCGCTTTCATCGCCGCGTCGGCCATGTGCGAACCCAGGTCGTAGAACAACCGTTCCGTATCATCGGCAACCCGCATCAATCCCGGCAACACTAATCCATCAGCCATAAACCTATTCACCTTGTATTAATCCAATTGCCCCCCCCACATTCCCCCTTCAGTCATTATCTATTTTCTTATTTCTTACTTTTAACTTTTAACTTTTAACTTTCGAATCTTACCGTTTACCGCGCGGCATCTGTCTTGGATCATGCCAACGCGCGCCGTGCTGGGCCAACATGATGTCCGATGACGACGGGCCCCACGTCCCCGCTGCGTAGTTCGGCAAATCCGATTGCGGATTCTCGTCCCAGTAATCCAACACCGGCTGCACGATTCGCCAACAGTTCTCAATTTCTTCGCGATACTTGTACAGCGTCTGATCGCCACGCATCGCATCAAGCAATAACGTCGCATAGGCTTCGGGCGGTTCAGCGTGAAACTGTTCGACGTAATCAAAATCCATCACCACCGGCTTGATCGTTGTGCCCAGCCCCGGCACTTTACCACTGAACCGAATGCGAATTCCTTCGTCTGGCTGCACATTGATCACCAACTGATTGCACTGACGTGCGCCACCTTCGCCTCGCTTTTCCGCGAACAGCAAATGCGGCGTCGGCTTGAAATTCACCACGATCTGCGTCAGCTTGCGCGTCATCGCTTTGCCACTGCGCAGATAAAAAGGCACGCCACCCCATCGCCATGTATCCACATTCAATTGCATGGCCGCGTATGTATCCGTCTGGCTCTCCGGATGCACGCCTTCGCTTTCGCGATAGCCAATAATCGACTTGCCACCAATTTGGCCTGGGCCGTATTGACCTTTAACGGCCATGCGTGGCACTTCATCGGCAGTCGGCGCACGCGTCGCGGCTAGAATTTTATTCCGCTCCACACGCATGTCATTGGCGGCCATCGTGATTGGTGGTTCCATCGCCACCACGGCCATCACCTGCAACAGGTGACTCTGGATCATGTCACGCATCGCACCGCCGCTCGGTGAATCGTAATAACTACCCCGCGCTTCAACGCCTACCGCTTCGGTCGCGGTCACTTGAATGTGATCGATGTATTCCCGATTCCAGATCGGCTCAAAAATCGTATTGGCAAAACGGAACACCAACAGGTTCTGCACCGTCTCTTTGCCCAGATAGTGATCGATGCGATAGATCGATTCTTCCTCGAACACTCGGCCGATCACACGGTTCAGATGCGCGGCGGTCTCGGGATCAGACCCGAATGGTTTTTCCACAATAATTCGTTGCCACGTGGGGTGATCCCGATCGGTGCTGCACCAGGCCTTGCCTTCGGTCACCATGTCACCAGCGCCCAGGTTATTGATGATCGGCTCATACAGATGCGGGGCCACCGACAGATAGAACAATCGATTCGAGCCGGTCTGATGGGCGTCGGCTAATTTTTTCAGCCGTGCGTTCAACCCCGGCATCGATTCCACATTCGTCGCGTCGTCCGCGTGATAATGCACCAGCGGGGCAAACTCAGCCCACTGCTTTTCGTCGTACGGTTTACCGATTTCCTTCGCAAAATCACGCAGGTAATTGCGATAGTCATCATCGCTCATTTTCGTTCGGCTAACCCCCAACACCGTCGCACCCTTAGGTAAATGACCATCCACAAACAGATGGTACAGCG
>JAUHYI010000177.1 GCA_030426385.1 Phycisphaerae bacterium | reverse complement strand
GGCGTGACATTGGTGACCGCGAGGTCTTCTGCGACCGCCAGCGAGGCCAGCCCGGATTCATAGAGATATTCGCGCATGTCGTTGAGCCCGAATAGGCCGTAGTATTTGCTATCGCGATCGACGACGGGGAAACAGATTTGTCGTGTGTCGGTAATCAGTTGATTCATTTCGGTCAGGGGCATGTCGAGTGGGACGGTGATGAAATGCGTTTTCGCCGCAGGCAAGGCATCGCGAATGGTTAAGCCCTGCAAAACATCCACGATGAAATCGCCACGATGGGCCGGTGATTCCAATCGCGTGGGCACCTGGGCAGGGTACATGGTCCAGCCGCGTCCGAGTAAAAATGCCAGCGAACATACCCACATCGATGGCAGCAGCAATTCATAATTGCCGGTCATTTCACTGACAATAATCAGGCTGCTGACCGGGGTGTTCGCGCTGGCGGTATAAAACGCAGCCATGCCTAAGATGGCAAACAGATCGATGCGCGTGATGAGGTTGGGAAAATAGGGTTGCAAGATTAATGCGACCAACGCGCCGATCGATCCGCCGATGACCACGCTGGGCCCGAATATCCCTGCGGACCCACCGGACCCGACGGTGAACGAGGTGGTTAGCATTTTTCCCAGCGCGACGAGCACCAGCAAGGTGATGGCAATGTGTCGCGATGGTGGCAACTCGCCCGAGAGCAAGCGTTGCATGAATCCATAACCCACGCCGAGCACGTTGAGCGATTCGAACTGCGCTTGTTGGCCGAAGTTGGCCATGCCGCCTACGTAGTAAATCGTCACGGCAATCACGCCGGTGATAAACGCACCGATCATCGGCTTGAGATAGGGCTTGACCGGCAGGCGATCAAAACCGAGATGAACCGTTTCGTAGGTTTTGACAAACAGGAACGATCCAAACGCAGCGACCACCGCCAACAATGAAAAGGGCAACAGCAAACGCAAGTCATGCATCACCACGGGGTCGACCTCGAACAGCCGATCAAAACCATACACCAGACAAAACACGCTATAGGCGACGGTCGTGGCGATGAATGCGGGGATGAGATTTTCCGCTTCGAAATCGGCTTCGCGATACAACACTTCGGAGGCAAAAATCGCACCGGCCAAGGGTGCGTGGAAAATTGCGCCGATGCCCGCGCCAATGCCCGCGCCCATTAACGTGCGTCGTTCCTGATCTTTTAACTTCAAACGATTCGACACGATCGAGGCGAACCCCGCACCGATCTGCGCGATTGGGCCTTCGCGACCGCCCGAGCCACCGGTGCCGACCGTCACCGCCGTGGCCAGGATTTTGACAAACCCCACGCGCTCACGCATGCGGCCACGCTTGTTGTGGTAGGCATCGATCGTGGCGTTGGTGCCACTGCTGGCCGTTTCCGGTGCCAGTTTGTAAATCAACAATCCCGAGATCAATCCGCCGAGGGTGATCACCGGCAAAATCATCCATGGCCGAAACGTGGTGGTGGGGTCTTCGAAATATCCGTGTAGATTTTCTTCGCCCTTGGGCCCGGGTTCGATGTAACCGGCGAAGTGCTCAATGGTGAAAACTTCCACCACGTGGCACAGAAAATAAAATCCCACCGCGGTCAATCCCGCAGCCACGCCGATCGTTGCGGCCAATGCCACATTGCGCGATAGCCGCCGCAATGCCGTGCGACGTTGCGAACCCAACCCTCCCATGCGAACCAGCCATTGACGTACCGTCATAGCCCAGCACGTTAACACATCCCCCCCCACATTTCCCCCGCCCCCCCCCCCACGTTCCCCCTGCGCGATTAACCATCACAGGTTCCCGCCGCTTGCGGCTTAGCCCCCCCCCACATATTCCCCCACATATTCCCCCACATATTCCCCCACCATGCCCCTCCCCACTTTTAACTTTTAA
>JAUHYI010000022.1 GCA_030426385.1 Phycisphaerae bacterium | reverse complement strand
GAGTATGCCTGTGCCATATCGACCTCCTTGTCGTGAAGCCTATGTCATAACCGATTCATGACCGTGGCGCTAGAGAGAAGGTGAATCCGCTCTAGCCGCGCACACATACAACAACACGGCACCACTACGCGCAAGCGCGCGCATGCACACATACAGTGCTTCAGTGCTTGACGCGGAGTTACGCAATGCTTTGGGTAATGGCAGTCGCGACTTGCGTGATCACATCCTCGAGCGGGGCGTGAATCTTGGCGCCGGCAGCACGGGCATGGCCACCGCCGCCAAAACGCGCGGCTAATGTGGCGACATTCACCGCATCATGCTCAGCTTTATCAGCATCGCCGCCAGCCGCACCGTCTTCGGCACCGGCAGGACGAGGGGGCTTGCTACGGAAACTCACACGGACCGGCTCGTTGCGGCTGTTACGCGACTCGGTAATCAAAGCCACCACGCGCACCGATTCGACCACCTGGGGCATGTCGATGATGCGCTCGGTTTCCTCGAGCTGTGCACCGGTCTCGGCAAAATCAGACGCACGCAACACCATCAGCGCGGCCTGGCCATCGGCGAACATTTCCAGGCTGTCCAACGCACGACGGACTAACAGGATTTTTTCGGGCCGTTCTGCCTGTTCCAATCGGCGATACAGGTCCGCATGGTCCACGCCTAACCGTTGCAGGCGAGCGGCGAGTTCATGGGTATAGGGTCGCGTGTTGGAAAAACGAAACCAGCCGGTGTCCGACGCAATGCCTGCAAACAACGCATTGGCGATGGTCGGATCATTTAGCGGGTCGCTTGTGGCAGCATCAGGCGTTTGGGGGCCATGCCCTGCTAAGGCGTCAATCACCTGAGCGATGATTTCACACGCAGCGGCAGCTTGGCCATCAATGTACTTCCACGCGGCAGCAGCCCCGCCTGTCAGGTGGTGGTCGAGGATGAGCGTGCGTGCGAGCTGGGGCTCAAGCTGGGCCTGGATCGGCTGTAATTGCGCCCACGCCCCGGTATCGACCACGACGTACAAATCGGCCTCGGGCAACACATCGCCCTCGTGATACATCGTGGCCAACGTGGCTCCCGGCATGGCCTGCAAGGAATGCGGCAGCGGTGGCATGAAAAACGCATCGACCTGCTTGCCCATGCGCTGCAGCGCTGCGGTCAGAGCAATGACCGACCCAAACGCATCGCCATCAGGCTTCGCATGGGTGGTCACCACCAGACGCTGGGCGTCACGCAGCTTTTCAGCGGCTTGTTCGAGGCTCAAATTGGATTCGTAGGATTGGGTCACGCGGTTTTACAAATACATCTGTCGAATCGGGTGGCCGAGTAAAATCGGGGTGAGACGAAGGTAGGTGTGGGGAGGGATGGAGGGAGACGTATTGGGTGGGTAACTGGGGATAACTGAGGGTAATTGGAAGGTTTACAGTGGCCGTGTCAAACGGGCATAGGGATTATCGGTTCAATAGGTGGCTGGCTTGGGTTTAATAGCCCTGTATCCGCAAAACGCTCGGTCGCAGCCACATCACGAGCTAACTGTTCACGCAGGGCTGTTATTCCATCAAATCGCGTCTGATCCCGCAACCAGCGCATCAGCGACAGTCGAACCGTCTGATCGTACAGATCACCAGCATAGTTGAGCAAATGCGCTTCGATCACCGGCGATGGCATCTCGCCGGCAAACGTCGGCTTCACCCCCACGCTGATCGCCGCAGGATGATGCGATCCGTCGGCCAATTGCGCATCGCCTGCGTACACGCCCAGCATCGGCATAACATAGCCCTCGATGGCCTGACTATCCAGATTGATCGTGGGGAACCCTAATTCTCGGCCGCGCTGCTCGCCACGCACCACCGGCGCGGTCAGGGCATACGGCTTACCCAGCAAGCGCATCGCATCGGCCACCCGTCCCAGTTGTACCAGGGTTCGAATCACCGAACTGCCCACCGGTGCCACATGATGGCTATCCAGATGCACCATCACGGGCTCGACCGTGGCCACTTCAAATCCGTGTTGCTGTCCCAACTCACGCAGCAGATCCATGTCACCCGCTCGCTTATGCCCGAATCGAAAATCATCGCCCTCCACCATCGCGATCGGGTTCAAGGTGTGCACCAGTTGTTCAATGTAGGCCGTCGGCGACATGGCTAACATGTCCGCGGTCGGCTCGATCACCCGCACTTCGTCCGCGCCCGCCTCGCGCAGCCAAGCAATTTTGTCATCACGATTGGCCAGACGTTCGACCACCACCTCAGGACGCAGAATGCGAATCGGAGGTGGATCAAACGTCAACACGCACACCTGCGCCCCCCCACCGCGCCCCCCATCGCGCCCACTATCACGCCCCCCATTACGCCCCCCAGGCACATCATGCTGGTCCGCAATCGCTCGGGCTCGCTGGATCAATGCCTGATGCCCGCGATGCACGCCGTCAAAATTACCAATCGATATAACCCGCTTCATGACCATATCATCTTACGCGGATCAATCATCATTCGCAGTATCGCCATCGCTCGCTGTCGTTCGCTATCGCTGGTAGTCGTTGGCTGACGTTGGTTGCCGTTGGTTGCCGTGGGTTGCCACTCGCTGCTATTACAGAGCATCGGGATTCACAAAACGCAAAATCTCATCGACGTTATCGCGGCCACCAATGACCAACGAGGTACGATCATGCACGCCGGTCGGCTGTTTATCCATAATGCGTTCATGTCCATCGGTGGCCTTACCGCCGGCCTGTTCCGCGATAAACGCCAGCGGGTTCGCTTCATACATCAGACGCAATTTACCCTCGGGATTTTTATGCGTTGGGGGATACAAAAACACCCCACCCTTGAGCAGGATGCGATGGAAATCCGCGACTAGCGATCCGATGTAACGCAGGCTGAATCCCTGCTTCGGCGGCGTGGGTTGGCCCTCGATCTGACGCTCGCCCTTGGCCCAGAACAGGTAATCCTGATACGCCTGGGGAAATGTTGATCGATACGCTTCGTTCACCGAATACTGAGGCGCATGTGCGGGCATCTTGATGTCTTCCTGCACCAGCATGTACGCACCCACCGAGGGGTCGAGCGTAAACATGTTCACGCCATGCCCGGTGGTCATCACCAACACCGTCGATGAACCGTACAACACATAACCTGCGGCCAGTTGTTCTGCCCCAGGCTGACACACGCTCTCGGTAGTCGAACTGATTTCAGGAGGATTGCGGAATACCGTAAAAATCGTGCCCACGGGGACGCATGAATCGATGTTGGACGAACCATCCAACGGATCGAACATGACAATGTATTTCCCGCCCGCATCAACTTCCTGCAACACGTGGGGCTCATCATCTTCTTCGCTGGCAATGATGCCCACGTTACCGCGTGATCCGAGTGCCTGCACCAAAGCATCGTTGGAAATAATGTCCAGCTTGTGCTGCACTTCACCTTGCACGTTGGCCGTATCCAGATAGCCGGTGATATCAACCAGGCCCGCTCGGCGAACATTGGCGGCAATGATTTTGGTGGCCAGCGTAATCGCAGACAATAACCACGAAAACTCGCCCGAGGCCGTCGGATAATTCGTCTGTCCTCGCAGGATGTGTTGGGCAACGGTGATGTAACTGGAATTGGTCGAGGCAACGGGTGATTTGAGCATGGCTATGGGTATACCAGAAATAACAAACGGAATAAATATAAAAACGTCAATTCGGCAGCATTGTTTAAAACAATGACACGGTTATAGCAAACTCATGGATATTATCGATCACAGGCGCATCGATACCAATCGGCAAATACGCCTGCCAAATGACAACGATCACTTTGAATAGTTTTGGCTTTAGTTGACACGCGAGGCGTGGCCCACCTGGAAATTCGCATCAGCATCAGGTTTTTGTCCATGCTCACGCCACCAATCAATCGTGGCCCGCAATCCGGTTTCAAAATCGGTGCCCGCGGTCCAGTCCAATTGGTTTTTCGCTTGCGTGGTATCCAGACAACGACGCGGTTGGCCGTCCGGTTTACTTGAATCCCATTCGATCTGACCTTCGAAACCAGTCAGCTTGGCAATCAGTTCAACCAAGGCCTTGATTTTGATTTCCCGGCCCGTTCCCAGATTGATCGGCGTCGGCACATCCAATCGTTCAGCGCCACGCACGATTCCCTCGGCCGCATCTTCGACATACAGAAATTCACGCGATGCCGAGCCGGTTCCCCAGCAAACCATTTTGCCATCGCCAGCTAATCGCGCTTCTTCACATTTGCGAATCAGCGCAGGAATCACATGGCTCGATCGTGGATCAAAATTATCGCCAGGCCCATACAGATTCACCGGCACCAGCACACAACTTTTCAAGCCGTATTCGCGTTGGTAACCATCGAGCATGACGAAACATGCTTTTTTCGCCACGCCGTAGGGCGCATTGGTTTCTTCAGGATAGCCGTTCCAGATATCGTCTTCTTTGAACGGCACCGGTGCGAATTTGGGATAGGCACAGACCGTGCCGGTATGCACAAACTTACGAATATTGCGAATACGGGCCTGCTCAATCAACAGCATGCCCATGGCCATATTGGCAAAAAAGAATCGGCCGGGATGTTCACGGTTCGCCCCAATGCCCCCCACTTCTGCCGCCAGATGGATCACCACATCGGGCTTGGCATCGTCGTACATCCGCTCCACATCAGTTTGTTGCGTCAGATCATAATCAGCCCGACGCGGCACAAAAATCTGCTCGTCGGTCACGCCACGCTTGCGAAGTGATTCCCGCACAAAACTTCCGAGAAATCCTGCGCCGCCCGTCACCGTGATGCGCATTTGAGTCAGATCAATCATAGCTAGCTTTCTGTGGTTGGAAACGAGACCGATGCCCATATCCCATATCTGTGGGGCATATTCGATTCATCGTCCAAACTATAGCCTCATCCGCGTGCCAACCTCAGAAAATCATCGTCAAAATAAGGTTAACGGACGTTTATTTACGATGAGGCCACCGAATGACCCGCATCCAGCAGTACACGCTCACGTTCGGCCAGTTCCAGATCCGCATCCACCATCATCGCCGCCAGCTCATCAATAGACACTTTTGGCTTCCATCCCAGCTTGGTACGGGCCTTGGTCGAATCGCCCAACAACAGGTCCACTTCCGCAGGCCGGAAATAACGCTGGTCGATTTCCACGAAGTCTTTGTAATCCAATCCCACGCGTGCAAACGTCCGTTCGCAGAACTCACGCACCGTCCACATCTCGCCGGTCGCAATCACGTATTCCTCAGGCGTTTCCTGTTGCAGCATCAGCCACATCGCTTCGACATAGTCGCCAGCGAAACCCCAGTCACGCTTGGCATCCAGGTTGCCCAGATACAGTTTCTTTTGCAGGCCATGTTTGATGCGACCGACCGCGCGTGTGATCTTGCGCGTCACAAATGTTTCACCACGACGCGGTGATTCGTGATTGAACAGAATCCCGCACGACGCATGCATGTCATAGCTTTCGCGATAGTTCACGGTAATCCAGTGGCCATACAGCTTGGCACAGGCATACGGCGAACGCGGATAAAACGGCGTGGTTTCCGACTGCGGTGTTTCAACCACCTTGCCATACAGTTCCGAACTCGATGCCTGGTAGAAACGAATCTGCTCGCCGGTTTCCTGTTGATAGTCACGGATTGACTGCAGCAACTTGATCGTACCGATGCCGGTCGCTTCAGCCGTATAAACCGGCTGATCAAAACTCACGCGCACATGCGATTGAGCGCCCAGGTTGTAAATCTCGTGAGGCTTGATTTCTCGAATCAATTTGCTCGCACTGTTCGCGTCGGTCAGATCGCCGTAGTGCAGGTGCAAATTCACGCCAGCCATGTGCGGATCTTTGTAAATATGGTCGATGCGATCGGTGTTGAACGAACTGGACCGACGCACCAGACCATGCACCGCATAACCCTTCGACAAGAGCAGTTCCGCCAAATAGGATCCATCCTGGCCGGTGATACCGGTGATCAGGGCACGTTTTGAGTCGCTGCTATTACTGGTAGATTGGTTTGCCAAGGGTCTCATCTCGCTAATAATGTCAAAAGAACACGGCTCATACCGCTATTCCGTCATACTATCCCGGTAACTACCCCATCCGTCAAACCCTAAGAACTCATTCAGGAAAAAAACATGACAACCGCTTCCCTGGTCGAAATCGGCAAAAAAGCCCCCAGTTTCGCATTGAATGACCAGAACGGCCAAATCCATCGGCTTTCGCAGTACAAAGGCCAGTGGGTGGTGCTTTATTTTTACCCCAAAGACAATACGCCCGGCTGCACCAAACAGGCCTGCCAATTTCGCGACAATCTTCCAAAATTCACAAAAAACCAAGCGGTCGTTCTAGGCGTCAGCCCGGACGACGAAAAGAGTCACACAAAATTCGTCGATAAATTTGATTTGCCGTTTCCACTGCTGGCCGACACCGAGCAAAAAACCTGCACCGACTACGGCGTTTGGCAAGAGAAAAACATGTACGGCCGAAAGTACATGGGCGTTGTGCGCACCACCTACGTCATTGATCCTGCGGGCAAGGTGGCCCACCGTTTCGACAAAGTCAAAGTCGCCGATCATGCCAAGGCCGTCCTGGCTGTCCTGAAAGACGCGTCCAAAGACGTGTCCTGAAAACATGTCCCGAAAACATATCCCATTAGCCACTGCCTTTAGTAGGAGGACGCACGATAGCCAGTGTTTAACGCACAATTCACGCCGCGATAAGACGGCGGCTAACGAGCAATCACGCACATGGATTTTATGGAATCCGTATGACAGGTGACACTTGGCACTTGGCACTTGCACATGCGTTAGGTGTATTAGCTCGTACAATTTTCGCGCGCTCATCAAAAACTTTTTTTTATACATCGCAACACGGATAAAACTTGATAAGATAGGTAAGTCGATGAAAGGCACAGACGTGACCAGCACATTGGCAAAACTTGCGGGGCAGACCAAGCGGGGATATCTGTACCGTCGCCATGGCGACAAACCGGGGTCATTACGAAGTTTTACATTCACACCAAGGGCGATCGCTGTCGCGATGGCCCGCATATGGTAAAGGTTGCTAGCGATGGCAAAAAAACCGACCCGTAAAACCAACACCACCACAAAATCATCCACCACAACTGCCCAGGCGACTAAGCCAACCAAGGCCACTGGAACAGCAGGAAAATCAGGGGCGACCAAGACCATCAAGCCTGCCAAGCCTGTTGAAGTCAAAGTGCAAGCCGCCAAGCCCAAAGCCACGCGTCAAACCACCGTCAAAAAAACGGTGAAACCTGCCGAACCCACAACTGAATCCGCAGCGATGCCGGAAGTCGCCATGGCATTAACCCATGAGTTGACCCATGACCAGATCGCCAATCGCGCCTATCAAATCTGGCTCGCCAAGGGACGCCCGATCGGCCACGACCAGACCATCTGGCAACAGGCTGAAGACGAACTAAAAACCGGCATGTAATGCGACGCCTGCGTCTGGGCTTGGACATGATCTTCGTTTGCTATTCGCTTGATTCTCGCGCGTTACTGTGACAAGACCTCGCGTACTACACCGATTCCATAAAACCGATTTCATAAAATCCTTGCGTGTATGTAATTCCCGTTAGCCGCCGCCCTTGGGCGGCGCGTGTGAGGAGCGGCATGTGGAAGGGCCCGGGAATGCGGGGGGAGTGTGTGGGGGGTAATGCGTGGGGGGGATGTGGGGGGGCGGTGACGCGCCGTCCAAGGACGGCGGCGAACAACGATTTGAAATCCAAATCGCGATCAACATCACGATCAACGCCCTACCAATAGCCAATGATCAATAACCGCATCTGCGCCTGCGTGTGCATCTGCCGTCTGCGTGTGCGTTAAATCGGTGGTGTGGCTTTTCGATTGTTCTATCGTTCTGATTGTTCTGATTGTTCTGTGGCCTGGGCCTGGCCGTTTTGATCGGTTTCGTGTTCACTGATCACGCCTAACCGCTGCAAGGCCAACAAGGCAGACTGTTGTTCCGCTTCCTTTTTGGAATTGGCCCACGCTGACTCATATCGACAACCATCGATCTCCACGCACACTTGAAATGCTTTGGAATGATCCGGGCCCTTTTCATCCAACAACATGTAAACCGGGTTGCTGTTCATGTGTCGCTGAGCGTGCTGTTGTAACACGCTCTTAAAATTATATTGGTGGGCAGTCTGAGCCGCCTCATCAATAAACGGCTGAACCTGACGGATCAAGAAATCACGCACCTGATCGATTCCCCCGTCCAGATAGATCGCGGCGATAATAGATTCGAGCACCGCCGCGGCCACACTCTGTGGCAGTTTCGGACGATTCGTCATTCCCTTGCCTAAACTCATGAGCGAACACAGGTCCAAACGCTGACTGATCGCTGCGCAGACTTTGCGGCTGACCACCGCGCTCTTGAGCTTGGTCAGATCGCCTTCGAGATCGTCGGGAAAATTAACAAACAGATGCTCGGAAACCAGAAACCCAAGGATAGAATCTCCTAAAAATTCCATCCGTTCATTGGAATTCACCCGATGATCAGCAATCGACGCATGCGTGAGCGCTTCGCGCAGCAACGCCTCATCATTGAACCGGTATCCGAGAATGGCTTGGGCTTCATCAATCATCTAACCCGAGCAAGTATCAGAACCAACCGCACGCTTGTCAATGTGCCAACCAAGGATTACGCTTGCACCATGCCGACCCCCCCCCACATTTCCCCTGCCCTCCCCCCACACATTCCCCACCACCCTCCCCACCACCCTCCCCACCATCTCGCCTCCTATATCAAGGTTGCCTTGATGGCGATCGTCTGCGTCATGGCTGCGGTCACATCACCGAGTGCGCGGGCAGATGTGCCCACGATGGGATTGGACCAGTTACGTCGCGGCATGACTGGCTATGGCATGTCGGTTTTTACCGACGATAAAATTGAGCCGTTTCCGATTGAAATTGTCAGCGTGGTCACCGATGACAAGCCTGGGGTGAATTCGATCTGGATTCGTTGCCCGGGTGATCGCATGCAATTGACCGGACCGGTGCAGGGGATGAGTGGCTCGCCGATTTATGTCTGGCCTGATGATGTGGCCGAGTCTGATCGGATACCGGGCCAAAACGGAAAACTGATCGGGGCTTTCGCATTCGGGTACGGCCTGGGTAAGGATTGCTACGTCGGCGTGCAACCCATCGGTCAGATGCGCGCGGTGGCCCAACGGTTGAATCAACAACTTGAAGAACAAGGCCCCAGTGCGATGGGCGATGCATGGCCACACGATCCAAGCCATTCAGGTAATCCCCGCCATCCAAGTAATCAAGGCGATGGCCAGGTCACCTTGAAATTATTACAGGCTCTCAAACAATCGACGGCCCACACCAGCAGCTATGGTCGTAGCGCATGGAAAATGGATGCCCTTGAACGGCTGATCAAACCGAGCCACATCGCGACACGCGTTCAGACGAATCACGCGGATCACACAAATCACGCATTGGCGTCGCGCACCGTGCCCACGGAACTGCCCTACTATTCCAATCGCCATAGCCGACAGGTCCAGCCGATGTTGTTGCCGATGACCGGCATGTCTGCCTCGGTCACGACAACGATGCAGCCGATGTTTGAGGCCTTGGGATTGTCAGCGATTGCTACCGGCCAGGCCACGGGTGGGTCAGGTTCCAGCGGCCAACTCAGCCGAGCGCCCAATGGGATTGACGTGGATGCATTGCAACTGGCGCCGGGTTCGATCCTGGCCATTCCGCTCGCCTGGGGTGATGTGAATTTCACCGCCGCGGGCACCGTGACCGACGTACTCGATGATGGCACCGTGCTGGCATTTGGCCATGGCATGGGAGACAACGGCCTGGGCGAAGGGCCGATCGCGTTGCCGGTGGCCACGGGTTATGTCCATTTCATCCAACCGCATTTGCAGTCAAGTTTCAAAATGTCCGGCGCAGGCAAAATTGTCGGCACCCTGATGCGTGATGAAAACAGCGCCGTCATCGCGCGCGACCAACAGGTGTTCACCACTGCCGACGCAAAGGTCACCGTGCGACTACCCGGCCAACCCAAGCGGTCGTATCAGGCGCAACTGGTCCAGAATCGAAATTACACGGCCATGCTCGGTGCAGCAATGACGCTGGAAAGTATTGAAGCCATTCAAGGCATTCCTCCGCTAAGCACGTTGCGTGTGCGTTACGAAATGACGTTCGCCGATTCGCCGCATCATGGTAACGATGGTGTGCGTGATGGTACGTCTGCCACAGCGTCGGAAAGAAAGCCGCGCGTTTTAGAAGTCGATACGTTGCTCCCCGGTGCGACCGGCTATGACCTGGCATATGAAATTCTGCCGCCGATCAGTGTGATGATCGACAATCCTTACGAAAGCGCGATGCTCGAATCGTTAAACGTGACTGTCGATGTGGAGCCGGTGGTCAAGACCTTGTCGATGCAGAACGTTCGACTGGATAAAATCGAATACGAGCCGGGCGAAACCATCGCCGCTCGAATCACGATGATGCCTTACGGCCAACGCGAAATCACGACGCAGGTTGCACTGACCATTCCGGACGACCTGCCCGATGGTGATTACAGCATCATGGTGTGCGATGCCCCGACCTATGCACAACTGGCATTGTTGAGCCGACCGCATTTGATGCAGATTCACAATGCCGATGAATTGTTGGATCTGGTGCAACAGTTTTTCGGCGTGGATAACACAGCCGTCTATATGTTGATGATGTTGCCCGAACAGGGACTGGCTGTTGGACGTACAGAATTACCGCGTTTACCCTCGAGCCGACGGGCTTTGATTGCATCACCCACGACCTCCGCCGTCACCGCATACAGTGACTGGGTCACCTCGGTTACGCAGGTCGATGGCGTGCCCTCGGGTCAATTCGCTTTAAACATTACTGTGCGTCGAAATCCCCACTAATCACCAACAGATCACAATACGAAAAACAACACCCATTCCCATCATTCTCCATGAATCTGAATCGCTACGTGTTGTGAATCGCTTTATGGCCACAGGCATCACGAAGCCTGTTTGAATTGGCACTGGAAATATACCCCATGAATATGGTTGCCCCCCCCACTCCTCACACCCCACACCACACATCACCGCACCACCGCCCGCGTCCTCACGCGGCGAGCCAGTCCAGTCATCGGTTTGCGTTGGTGATCATGATGGCATGGGGGTGCGTCATCGCCGCAGCCGATTTCAGTCTGGCCGTGCAACCTCAACAATGGGTACACACCACCGAATCAGATTTTGAGCCGGGCGAAACCGAGAACGTGGTGGTCACCAATCTGGGCGACATCAAACTGGCTGCCGAAACGACCACCATTGGCGAACTGCCCGAAGACGTCAGCATTATTTACGACATGGTCAAAATCGGCGACACGACCTACATCGCCGCAGGCCCGACCGGCACCGTGTTGGCGATGAAAGACGGAACCATCACGCCCTTGGTCACATTGGAAAACGAACAGATTTTTGCATTGCTAGCCGGACCGCTTGATACGTTGCTCGTAGCGATCAGTGGCGAAAACAGCCGAATTGGTGTGCTGCAAAAGGATGGCACGTTTGATGAAGCTCAGGCCAAGTTTCCAGAAGTGCGATACATCTGGGACATGATCATTGTCGGCGATGCGATGTATGTAGCCACGGGTACGGACGGCAAACTGTGGCGAGTTTCCGATGCTGATCCAGACGCTGAACCCGATCAGAACAACGACAACAGTGACATGATCATCACTGAAATTCTGGAAACTGAGCAGGTCAATCTGTTGTGCCTGGGGACGGACGCGCAGCATCGAATTTATGTGGGCACCGACACCGATGGTTTGATTTATCGATTGACCCCTCGGGACGATGGCACCTTTGAATCGTTTGTGATTTACGACGCAGGCGAGCCGGAAATCGGCGCGTTACTGGTTCGCGCCGATGGGACGGTTTTTGCCGGGACTGCCGATGCCGATCAGGCCAGACCGGGCCGATTGGATGAACCGGTGGGCGAGGAAACCGGCCGGGTCGGCGCGGGGAATACGCCGAATATCGAGGGCGCAGGTGGTGGGAATGGCGATGGCAATGAAGGGGGAGATGAGGGTGTTGGTGATGGGGGGGGTGATGGGGGCGATGGGGGGGGGCCTCCCAAGCCGCCGGGACAACCGACGCCCGAACCGTTGGACCAGACATCGGCTGGGGGCAATTCTGACGATGCAAGTGGGCAAATAAGTGAAAATGATGCGATGGCCGCAGACACCACTGCGACCGTTGCGTCTGCCGAAAATGCGGAAGAAACCGAAACATCTGAAGCACCTGAGGCAACCGAAGAGACGGCCGTCGCTGAAGCTGAAGTTTCTGCCCCCACCTCGGAGCAATTAGATCGATTGCGTGATGTGATTCGCAAACGCCTGCAAACCGCCCGCAAAACCGGCGCGATGCAATCCCCCCCCGGCGCCCCCGGCAGGCCCAACCCGGGAATCGCCCGCAATCAGCCCAACAATATGGCCATGGGCCGACCCAATCACGGTGGTGGTTCCGCAGGGGCAGAGGGCAACGCGGTATACATGATTGATCCCGCAGGTTTCGTCACTGAAATTTTCCGCGAATCGGTCATGATCCTGGGATTGGCCACCGACAATCAGGATCGCATCCTGATCGCCACCGGTAACGAGGGGCAAATATTTCGTACCGATCTGACCACGGATGAAACCACCGTGTTAGCCAATCTGGAACCCGAACAGACGGTGGTGATGTTGCTCGACGAGGCCGGATCAGCGGCGATCATCGGGACGGCGAATCCAGCCAGCCTGATTCAGTTGGATCATCGGGTGGCGGCGAAAGGTACATTTGTCAGCGAACCCCTGGATGCCAGCCAGATCAGTCTGTGGGGCGCTGCTCATCTCACAGCCACATTACCTGCGGGCACGAACGTGGCCTTTGAAACCCGATCGGGCAACGTCGCCGATCCGGATCAGGCCGCATGGTCCTCGTGGTCCGAACCCGAACAGGTCAACCACCGCGATACCCAAAGTGCCCTGGCTCCGCGTCAGACTCAGATCGCAGCTCCACCAGCTCGTTTCTTGCAATATCGCCTGACCTTGTCCAGCGATGGCAAAACGTCCCCTGCCATCGATCGGGTGGCATTGTCATATTTGACGCCTAATCTGAAACCCAAAATCGCGGCGTTACAGGTTAATTTTCCAGAACTTGCGCCCATCACCGCTGAGCAGACCAGTCCAGAGCCCATCCCTGCAGCCACCATTGAATGGCAAGCCGAGGACCCCAACAGTGACGCCCTGATCTACGCATTGGACTATCGCCCAGCCCAAAGCCAATCCTGGCTGCCACTGGCCGACGGTCTGACGGGCACCAGCCATGAGTGGGCGTTGCGACTGGTCCCCGATGGCCGATATATCGTGCGGGTTACCGCCTCGGATCTGACGAATAATCCGCTCGATATGGCCAAAACAGCGGTGCGATTGAGCGATCCGGTCCTCGTCGACACCACTCCCCCCACTTTGAAATTGTCCCATGAGATTGTGGGTAATCAGGTTGTGATTACCGGCAAGGCCTCTGACGCGTTGTCCCCAATCCGGAGCATTCGCTACCTGTTGCCGGGGCATAAAACGATGCCTAGCCAGACGAATGACAGCCTTAATCAGGCCATAGCCACAGCGGGCAGTGGTCAGGCCGGAGGCGTGGGAGGCCCTGTTCTGCCGGATGATATGATTCTGGATTCGACATCGGAAACATTTCACGTTAGTATAAATGGCCTTTCGCCCGGCGAGACGGTTGTGATGGTTGAAGCCATGGACAATCGTCAAAACACGGTGCGTAAGTTTATCATTGTGACCCTACCCGGTCTTTAAACAAACCAGATAAGCCGTTGTGTATATCGGTTTTACCTCCGCCCTACCAAGCCGTTTGGCGGATTTCGTGACTTAAACGTTCCACACCGTTTCGATGAGATTATTGCCATGCCCACGCATTACCCCAAGCGCCGCAGCCTGATTAAGCGTGTCCGTAAATTTGGTTTCCGCGCCCGTATGCGTACCAGCCTGGGCCGCAAAATGCTCAACGCTAAACGCCGCGTTGGACGTAGCGTTAACGTTCGCAAATACTGAATTGATGCCTGGTCCATGGCGTTTTGCGAATTGGCCTAACCGCTAAGTCCTCCAGCTCGCCGCAGGATTTATAGCATCGGATACCTATTCGATGTCTAACGTTGCTAAATCTAAGAAATCAAAGCCGGGCTCAAAACCGGTAGATGCCCGCCACACCCGTCCAACATGGGTGCGGTGGTTACGTCGCATCGGCATTGCCTTCATTGCCATCACAATCGCCGGGGCCATCGCCGGAGAAATTTTCCTGCGCATGCGCTACGGACTGGGCAGCCCCTTGCTCTATGTCGACCACCCCACCATAGGTTACACCGCCAAACCCAATCAGGATATGACTCGATTTGGCAACCACATCGTGACCAACATCTATGGCATGCGTAGCAAGCCGATCACTCCCCAAAAAACCAACCCCGATGAATTACGCATCTTGCTCATCGGCGATAGCATCATATTCGGCGGGAATCTGACTGATCACGAGGACCTGCCCGCTACCATTCTGCAACACCGATTGGAAACCCTCGTCAAACGGCCGGTCGTCGTGGCTACCGCGGCATGCGGCGGATGGAGCCCGACCAATATGTTGGCCTATGTCCGTGAGTACGGCTTATTCGATGCTGACGTGGTGGTCCTGATTCTGTCCACCCATGATTGGCGACAAAACGAAACCGCTCGCTTATCCCAAGACACGAGCGATTCACGTTACCCACGCACGAAACCATTGTCGGCTCTTGGCGAAGCCTACTTTCGCTACCTACCCACGCTGTTGAAACTGCAGCAAGAATCCAATGAACACATCGCGGGCTTTGAAAAAGATACGCCTACGAGTGAAATAGAAATACAAACCACGTGGGATCCCGAACAAACTTCCGAATCCACCGTCCGCGAACTGGTTCAATTTGTGACCAAAGAACATCACACACCCTTGATTGTTGGCCTGCATCAGGAATGGGACGAGCTTAGAACCGAACCGTATCCGGCCTACCACGAATGGCAAAAGCTGTTCCAAGAAATGAACATACCCACCTACGAATTTGCCCCGAAGTTCATCGAGTGGTTCCAAAATGGCATGTCCCCCTACCGCGACTACATCCATCCCAATAACTTGGGACACGATGCGATTGCCATGACTTTGCGTGAACCGATTCTGGAGATCGTTCGCAAAAACAGCGAACCGCATCCTGTTAATGAAACCCCGACCACCCGCGCCCACTAACTCGCCTCCGCGATTTGCTACACTAGTTGGCTCGAGTCAAACCTACGATATTCCAACAAACGCCTCGCTCGATGGAGACCCCCGATGAGTTTTGAAATTGAACACGTTCACAGCCGACAAGTCCTTGATAGCCGAGGCAATCCCACCGTCGAAGTCGAGGTCCACCTACTGGACGGCACGATTGGCTCTGCCATGGTGCCATCCGGAGCATCAACCGGCGAAAACGAAGCCGTCGAATTGCGCGACGATGACATGCAGTACTACCTGGGCAAAAGCGTGCGTCAAGCAGTGGCCAATGTCAACGATAAGATCGGCCCGGAACTGATCGGCATCGACGTTCGCGAACAAGAGGCGATTGACGGCTTGATGTGCGAACTCGACGGCAGCGACACCAAGAAAAACATGGGTGCCAACGCCATGCTGGGCGTGTCCATGGCCGTCGCCAAAGCGGCAGCATTCGCCTGCGGCCTACCGTTGTATCGCTATCTGGGTGGTTCGGCGGGCAAGACCTTACCTGTGCCAATGCTTAACATCCTCAACGGTGGCAAGCACGCGGACAACACCGTTGATTTCCAGGAATTTATGATCCAGCCATGGGGGTTTGATAATTTCCATGACGCCCTGCAAGCCGGTGTTGAAATTTATCACGCGCTCAAAGGCGTGCTCAAGAAAAAAGGCCTGTCAACGGCAGTCGGCGATGAAGGCGGGTTTGCTCCGAACCTGAAATCCAACGAAGACGCGCTCAAGATCATTGAAGAAGCTGTCGACATTTCCGGCTATTCGTTCGGCGAACAGATTTTTGTCGCTCTTGATCCTGCGACCAGCGAACTATGGAACGAAGCCGAAAAGCTAGGCAAAGAGGGCTACTGCTTTTTCTCATCCGATCCCAACGAAGTCATCTCCAGCGACGACATGGTGGCGATCTGGAAAAAATGGTGCAAGAAATACCCCATCCGTTCAATCGAAGACGGCCTGGCTGAAAACGATTGGAAAGGCTGGGAAAAACTCACCAAAGAACTCGGCGATAAAGTGCAATTGGTCGGCGACGACCTGTTCGTCACCAACAGCAAGTTCCTGCAAAAGGGCATCGACACTCACTGTGGTAATTCCATTCTGGTCAAAGTCAATCAGATCGGCACATTGTCCGAAACGTTTGACGCGGTGAACCTGGCCATGCGTAACAACTACGCCGCGGTTCTCAGTCACCGATCTGGCGAAACAGAAGATGCCACGATTGCAGATATCGCAGTCGCCACGAACTGTGGTCAAATCAAAACCGGCGCTCCTTGCCGTAGTGACCGCAACGCCAAGTACAACCAATTACTGCGCATCGCCGACGATCTGGGTGACACAGCCGTGTACGGCGGTACCACCTGGAACAAAGGTTAAAACTTAATTCCGGAACGATGATGCACGGTGGATATTGAGCAAACAGAACAACTGATTGCCTACCTGCGTAATGGTGGCTTCATCAAATCTGATGAATCTCCACACTGTCGCATGCTCACAGGTGGCGTATCCAATCGTACCGTGCTCGTGGAAATGGCCGACGGCCGACATTGGGTCGTCAAGCAAGCTCTCGAAAAGCTGCGTGTCAAAACCGATTGGTTCAGCGATCCCATGCGCATTCTTCGCGAAGCGGCGGGACTGCGCCACTTAGAACAACTGGCCCCGCCAGGCACCATCACGCCGTTGGTATTCGAGGACAACGAACACCAGCTGTTGGCGATGCAAGCAGTTCCTCAACCACACGACAACTGGAAAGACCTGTTGCTTAACGGCCAGATCGATACGAACCACATCGAACAATTCGCGCACCTGCTCGCAGCGATTCATACGGGCTCACGCAATGATCCGGGACTGGCTGAAATTTTCAGCGACACGTCCTACTTTGAATCCTTACGCCTCGAACCTTACTACGCATTCGCGGCCAAACAGGTACCTGAGGTTCAGCCATTTCTTACCCAATTAATCGACGACACACGTAAGCGACGACTGTGTGTGGTACACGGTGATTACAGCCCAAAAAACATTCTGATTCACCAAGGCCAATTGATCTTGCTCGATCACGAGGTCATTCATTTCGGCGACCCCGCATTCGATCTTGGCTTTAGCCTCACACATCTATTGAGCAAAGCGCATTACCTATCAGAACATCGCGATCAATTTAGCAATGCTGCCAAACACTACTGGCAATCCTATATTGCCAACGGCAACGTCTTACCTGACTCCAAACTTCCCAGCGATCCTGCGTTTCAAACTTTTGTCGTGCGTCACACTTTGGCTTGCCTGCTTGCTCGTGTTGCAGGCCGATCGCCGTTGGAATATTTAAATGAAACGCAACGCAAGCATCAGCAACAAATCGTCGTGACGCTGATCACTGACATTGCCAACATCACCGCCATTGACGAACTGATTACTCAATTCACCGACAGGTTGTAACCCATGGCTATCATCACCGAACTGACCGCCCGCGAAATCCTCGACAGCCGGGGTTACCCCACCGTGTTGGCCACTTGCATTCTGGACGATGGTTCCACCGCCAGCGCCTCGGTACCATCGGGACGATCGACCGGAGCCGCCGAAGCCCTTGAACTGCGTGACGGCGATCCCAAACGTTACAGTGGCCAAGGATGCCAAAAGGCTGCCGCCAATGTCAGCGGTGTAATTGCCGATCATGTTTGCCGCAAGCCGTTCGATACGCAGGCGGCATTCGATCAGGCAATGATCGAGTTGGATGGCACTCACAATAAATCCAACCTGGGCGGCAATGCGATCCTGGCTGCTTCGGTGGCGTTCGCCCGAGCCTGTGCGACCCAACGTCAGGTGCCGTTGTACCAGCATTTTTCCGACATGCTGGGCAAGCCGTTGCAAACTATGCCACGCCTGACGATCAACTTGTTCAGCGGCGGCAAACATGCGGGCAAACAAGTGGCCATTCAGGATGTGTTGCTTGTCCCCGCCAGCGCCACGAGTATCGACGAAAGCCTCGTGATGACGCACGACGTGTATCATGCCGCGGCCGACCTGATGTACAAGCGGTACGGCATGCGTCTATTGACCGCCGACGAAGGTGGACTAGCTCCGCCGTTTGAAAGTATTGACGCGATGATCGACACCGCTGTCGAAGCGATTAAAAACGCAGGACAAACGCCCGGCCACGACATGGCCTTGGCACTCGACGTGGCGTCCAGCCATTTTTATGAGAACAATCATTATCAACTCGATGGTAAGGCCATCGATAGTCACGCGATGATCGACAAGTTATCGCAATGGGCAGAACGCTGGCCAATCGTCAGTATCGAAGACGGATTGTACGAAGACGACTGGGATCACTGGCCCCATCTGTGTGAACGTTTACAAAGCAAATTACTGGTGCTGGGCGATGATCTGTTGTGTACCAACCCGCAGCGCATCCAACGAGCTATCACTGAAACAAGTTGCAGTGCGCTGCTGCTGAAAGTCAACCAGATCGGCACACTGACCGAAGCAGCCCAAGCCTATCGATTAGCCAAAGACGCAGGTTGGCAAGTCACCATATCTGTGCGTAGCGGCGAAACCGAAGACGACTGGGCAGCCGATCTGGCCGTTGGTTGGGCGGGTGATCAATTTAAAAATGGTTCAATCACACAAAGCGAACGATTGGCCAAATACAACCGCATGCTGTGGATCGAATCGCAAACCAATCTGCCGATGGTACCCTGGCCACTCGGGTAACATCAAACCTCATCATCATTACCCACGGCCGATTCCCATCCATTAATCCATGACCAAATTGACCTCGCCTGCTAGCGTAACCCCTGTCCAATTGCCCGACATTTCGCCGTGGCAACGGGGATTACGCGCAGCTCGAAAGTCTGCGCCCGCAGGCTCGTTACTGATGGCCATCGCTCTGTCCATCCTGATCGGCTATCACCATGTGCCAGTCATGACACTGTGGCTCGACCGTCTGGCTGATTTCAAACAACAAACCGGCCTCGCGTTCGCCATGGTTTCAACCACGCTGTTCGGCGCAATCATCCCCATGCTCATGCAACAGGCACTGCCTCAGTCACGCCAGCCCGGCGCGTGGCGACTGCTGCCCTACTTGTGCGTCTTCTGGGCGGTGCGTGGCATGGAGTTTGATCTGTTCTATCACGCTCAAGCTTGGCTCGTCGGCAACGACAGCACCTTCACCACCGTGCTGATCAAAGTCATCATCGATCAGTTTGTGTATTGCCCGATCTGGGCCGTGCCATCGATGCTGTTGGTTTACGCCTTGCCTGCGGTGAATTATGACGTGCGTCGAGTGTTCGAACATCTCGGATCACGTTGGTATCGCCGTCGCGCCATACCATTGCTGGTCGCGAACTGGTGCGTATGGATTCCTGCCGTTGCCGTGATTTACAACCTGAAATTATCGCTGCAACTGCCCATCCAGAATCTGGTGCTGTGCCTGTGGGCTATCTTGGCCATGCTATTGTTGCACCGCCCTGCTGTCGCAATGACACCACCCACGAAATAGCCGTCTATCGATCTGTTCAACCGTCATAAAAAACGCACACGCGGACAACACGATGATCCGTCGGATAAAACAGCTACACGTCTGACGCAACATCCCCAAGGCATTGCTCAGCCGCACACGGTCGCATGGCGTGCATCGGCATTGAACCGTTCGATCGCGTCGGCGTTGAGTGTGATGCCAAGTCCCGGACGTTTTGGCAATGCGAGTCGGCCATCAATCATGGTCAACCCATCGTCGGCCAGCTCGCGACGCAAGCAGGATTCAGACAGTTCTGCAGGCAGGTACTCAATGAACGGACAACACGAAGTGGCTGCGCAAAGATGAGCACTAGCGGCAATGCCGATGCCACTCTTCCAACAATGCGGTACGATCAGTCGGCCACGATCTGCGGCAATTTGCGCGACTTTTTTTGCTTCAGTGAACCCGCCCACGCGCCCAACGTCCGGCTGCAACACATCAACCTTTCCACGATCAGCCAGGTCAAGAAATTCCCAATGGGTATTCTGCCATTCGCCTGCCGCTATGCGAACCGGACTATGCGTTTGCAAATAGGCATAGCCATCCAGATCATCAATATCGAGGGGCGTTTCCAGGAAAAAAATATCGTACGGCTCTAAACGATTTAAAACACGCAACGCCTCTTTTGCATTCGACCAGCAATACGCTACGTCGACCATCATGATCATGTCGGGCCCAACCGCTTCACGACAAGCCGCGACCAGATCAACCATCGCATCATCACCTTCGCGCAGCGCGTTATGGGTATACGGCCCTTTGATACACACCTCTATCTTGGCGGCACGAAACCCCATGTTTTTGGCTGCGATCGCTTTATCGACCAAACTATGACGGTAATCATCGAGCGTATTTCCGGTCGGTAACAGACTCGCGTACGGCGTGATGTCTTCCTTCACCGCCCCACCCAACAACTGATACACCGGCTGATTCAACGCTTTGCCCCGAATGTCCCACAGAGCCATATCGATCGCACCCATCGCACAAATCACAGCACCACGTCGGCCCGTCATTTTTGATCCGCTGTAGAGTTTGGTCCAAATGGCTTCGGGTTGCATCGGATCTTCACCGATAAGCATTTCTTCCAATCCGCGTCCCATGCAATGTGTGCCCTGTGCCTTGATGCATGCACGAGCAATCCATGGATTGGTATCTGTTTCGCCAACGCCGGTGATACCTTCGTCGGTGTGGATCACTACCACCAGATCATCCTGCGCAGAGCTGCACGCGTCAGCATCGTAATCTGTAACCAACAAAACGTGACAATCAATTTGAGTAATTTTCATGGATCAATCCTGAGTGACTTAGCACGCATACATGCATGCCATTGCATTTGAAACGGAGGGACGTTAATTTTCAGCTAGCGGCGACACGCAAATCTGATATTGCTGGGTTTGGCCACGATCGAGCCATAAAGCATCGTGACGTTCAATCGCATGAGCCAACCCCGCGTGATGTGGAACCGATGCTGGTTCAATAATCAACATTTCGGCGCATTGTCGCCATGGACCACCAGCCCCGTGAACTTCATGCCAAATCCACAAGTGCTTTAGCCATTGATGATCCCACTCGATGATCAGACCGACCTTGCGTTTGTGGTTACGGATCACCACACGACCGCCAGCGAGATCGCTCACACTAAGCATTCGACTACACGATGTGGCATTCGACCACTGATCAACACGCTCAATCGATCCCTTGAGCATCCGGGCATTGGGCCATGATGCGTTTTGTGTTGACAATGGAATTTTCCCAGCATCATCCAACTCCACCACATTGCCAGTCGGCGGCAATTCGATCGTCACCTCTGGATCAAGCACCTGCAAACCCAATGCGATATGCTCCACAGCAACCAATGGCACATGATCGTGAATCGCTTCAAGATGAACATCCACACGAAGCGCATCGCCCACGACGCGATAGTGCCGAAAAATTTTCAGGCCATGCCCCGTCCACGATAAACGAGCCGACGTATCGTCATGTGTCTCGACATGCCAAGGATCGTTTGAGGCCCGCCCGTGAAACCCATGCGTCACCTGATCCACGACGCACCGGTTGCCTGCGTTGGGTGCCAGCATTTGCCAGCCACCACGATACGCATCGGTCCACGTCGCTTCATCAAGATCGCCTGCCACAGGAGAGGTACTCCCAAACGGTGGACGGCCTAACCATTGTCGTCCGCTGGCAAGATCGATCAGATCGATCACTTCACCGCCGTGCTGCGGGTCAAGACGCACCATGATTTGTGTTGATTGTAGGATCAGCATCAGAGCCATCGCTATTAACAATATGCAGGGCAAATCTCAGACAGGACGATGAATCGTGGCCGGTTGGGCGTCGCAGGCAATCGAAGTCACATGCCAACCGCCAAGGTTCGCGATGTAAATCCGACCATCATGCAACGCCACGTTCGTCGGACGACTCAACAACTCGCCCGTCGGATCATCACACAAAACACCAACGCTTCCGTCGAGTTCACCCAGGTAGATCGTGTCAGGCTTATAACATGCGATGAGCAATCGGCCATCTGCAGTGAAGGCAATGCCATCGGGCACCGTTCCACTGGCCAAGGTGTATATCACCTCAGCCGGGGCATCGGAAGTGTTCGAATCTAACGGCACGCGCACAACATTGGAAGCGGTACTTTGAACGATATAAAGCCATTGCCCGGTAGGATCAATCGCTATGCCATTGGTAAACCGAAACGGCCCCGCATGGAATACGGTCGTCACATCGTCGGGATCAATTTTGTAAATGCATCCGGTGCCGGTGTTGTCCCAATAGTCACCAGAATCGGACACATAAAGATTTCCCGCACGATCAAACACAGGATAATTCGGAACAAGCATCGGACGTTCGGATGTGCCACGCGATCGCTCAGTGACCGAACCATCGGCAGCGACTCGCATCACGGCCTGGCGTTTAATATCACAAGCATGGATAGCGCCATGACCATCAAGCGCTATCCCTAAGAGAAAACCATCCGTGGAACCCATCACGGTTTGTTCGCCATTGGCGTTGATGCGATAGACCTGACCGGCTTCACCGCCCGCATAGAGCGTGCCATCATGATTCACGCAAACGCATTCCGGATGATCCAGTCCATCGCCGATAAGGCTGACATTGTCAGGATGTAATAGCAAGTAAGTGGCCCCAATCTAAAAAGTAATCGTTAATCCGCCATCGACGACAAGCGTGTGCCCCGTGATATAAGAACAGCCCATACCACATAAAAAAGCGATGACGTTGGCCACCTCTTTCGCTTCACCAGGTCTTGCCAACGGAATTTTTCGCTGTTTAACATACCATTGTTGGAACAACTCGGATTCGGTTTCATCGACACCATTCACCAAACTCATGCCCGTGCGAATACATCCGGGAGCAACGGCATTCACAAGGATACCGTATTCGGCCAGATCAACAGCGAGCGAGCGTGTCCATGCATTGATCGCACCTTTACTCGCCGCATAAGCTCCCACCATCGCTTCGCTGGCAAGCGCCTGCGTTGATGACACGTTCACAATTCGGCCATACGACCGGGCCATCATGTGCGGTGTCACCAGCTTGGCTAACACATACATGGCTTCCATGTTGATCGCCTGTGTCTGTCGCCAATGCTCCAGCGAACTATCCGTTAATCGTTCGTAATGACAAATCCCCGCAATGTTCGCCAGAATATCAATACGTCCGTGAGTCGTTGCCCATGCATTGACACATTGTTCCAACTGTTCGTAATCGGTGACATCGCCACACCATGATTCGATATTCGCAGAACCATCGACCAGTGCTTCCAAGCCATTCGCATTGCGATCGATCGCCACAACGTGAACCCCCAACTGCGCTAAGTGCTGGGCCGTGGCTCGGCCGATACCTGAGCCCGCTCCGGTGACCAGAGCGACCTGCCCCGCCATCGATTGATTGACCTGCATGATATATTTCCAAGAACGCCGAACGGAATTGATGCAACTCGCATTGCCCTAAGGCCGAGCCACCCACCACGAATAATACCGAACGGCCGACGATAGGTCCTGGCCCATAGGCCCGAGGTTTTCAGGTGTGACCCATTCGCCGTGACCATCCATAAAAACCGTATTGGCACCGGTCAGAGGTCGGCCAGGAAAAATTGTGGGAGGCACATAGTTGTCTGCCCACGTGCATGGATGCATACCCCACAGTGCATCAAGCGTGGTGTTGGCAGAACTGATGGTCATCACGATGTCGGAGAACACAGGAATCTCAGACTCCTGGCGAGTGATACGATTGCCATCGCCAACCAAACGCAAAACTGCCTTGGTGCCATAGCCGCCTACGCCACGATGGTCATCATTACCCGTGATGTATCCAGGCGAAATATCTTCGGCACCTTCAGGCCGTAGGAGATAAAAATAACCCATGCTTAACGTGGTCGAAGCGGCATACGCAGGGTCCTTCCAATGAAGATATGAACCGAGCAGCGTGCCCTCGGCATTGGGATCGAGAAACTCTTCGCCGGTCCCGGAGCCATAATCGCCCAAGGCGAGAAAATCAGGACGGTTCACTAAAAAGGCAATCAAGGTTGAATTCCCCGGAAAGAACACACCACGCGGAACCTCATCTCGCGAATCATTCGCATACATCGCTGTCATTAGCCCAAGCTGTCTCAATCGATTGGCACATACCGACACACGAGCAGATTCTCGCGCATTGCTTAAAGCGGGAAGCAGGATAGCGATGAGCATCGCAATGATGGAAATCACCACGAGTAATTCAATCAGTGTGAATGCTGGTTTTCGATACTTCAAGAAATATCTCCTTGATGATCTGGTTGATGATCCAGTTTTTGGCCAGGATGTTGATTACTGAGCCGATTCATAACTGTCGACCATGATGTATTCGGGACGCAATGCAAAACGATTCGGCAGATCAACAAGCTTGAACGCAGCATCATCCAAAACATGATGCACTTCAATACTCCACACGCCCGGGCCACTGCTCCCCGCAACGGACACATCAATCGTCTGATTTCGGTTTACGGCTTCGGCGGTGGTGACAGGTTTACCCATCGAGTCGTACACGGTGTAATCCGCTGGCTCACCTTGTGTGTTTGCCAGTGCCACTTGAAACTGATCTTTCCCCGCAGGCACATAAAAATAGAATCGGCCCGCGCGTCCCTGTTGAGCATTGACTTCCAGATAATTCTCCGGCAGGATCATCATTGGACACGTGGTGTCTAAAATCGCATACGCATTCATGCCGGAACTGATGATCGCACCAATGACCTTGGAATCATTTTCCGGAACTTTCAATCCTGTCGTGCGATTGAATGGCACCAGGTCTTTCCATATCAATTGATTGTTCTCATCAAACAACATCGCCTCACACACATCGAGATACACGCCGAATTGAATGCCCGACAAAATAATCGTGGCACGCTCTCGTTCGTTGGCTTGCGGCCAGAGTACCATCGCATAACTGCCACGCAGTTTGGCCGTGATATCCGATGGAGTCGCCTGCGTCACCGGCGAGGCCAAGGGCTTCCAATCGCGAGCATCCACCAGCATCTCATTGAAACCCAGCGGCGTTTTAATCGGTAGTGGCGATGCGGGCAGATCAACCACCTTACCGGTACGCGCCTGTTCATCTAAAGCGTCATCAACAATTTTTAGTGCATTAAAAAACGCGCTCTGCTCTTCATCGGTATCGCCGAACGTGTAGATCGCATAGACCCAATAGCCTTCGCTGTATTGGCATCGTTGATAAACATTCCCAGGCACCACTTCGAGAAATTCATGCGGAACGCGCCCATTGTCCATCATCATCATGATGCCCGGGACGAGGATCGTGGGCACTTTGACCTGCTCGCGAATTCCAGCCAGATACGCGATCATCCGATCATCCATCACGCCGCTGTAGGTGGTTTCCGGGCCGATGAATACCGGCATCTCAGGGGTCGACAAACCTGCGGCCATGGCATGAAACCACATCTTGTCTTCATAGATGATGTAGCCAAGGAGCAACTCAGGGCGTCGAGCGTGTACCAGTTCACGCAATTCACGGCCGAATCCTGCGATCACATCGAATTGCCACTGTTCGTATGATTCTTGCAAATCTTTGGCAATCAACCAATCACGGCGCAAGTCTGGCGTTGTCAATTCAGAACTCGAAACAGCTTGCTTTGTTTCCTGCAAGTAAAGTTCAAATGCAAATTTCCCGTAGTCCGCATGCCCAGGCAATGCATCGCCAAGGGCGTACATTTCCGGGTCGAGGATGATGGCATCCAATGCGTACGTTTCCTGATCCTCCAACAGATCGAGCACACGACTTACGCGATCGAGAATCGTACGCTTCCAGTAAACATAGTCCACCGGCGACGGCAATCGACCATCATTTTCACGCGCAGGATTATTGTGGAACCCTACTTCATAGGTCTGTCTTTCCGCCGCTAGATTCAGGCAATGGAAATAACGCATGCCCAAATCTTTGGACAGTTTAGACCCATCACGAATCATCTCGATAATCTTCGCATCATTTGGGGATTGCGGCGTCTCGGCTTGTGCTGGATCGTATTCGAGCACTACGTCCAATTCATGACGCGGCATCACGGCATTCATGCCTGCGTCGGCCATGCGATGATACTGTTCGTAACGTTCGGGCGACCAGCCCATGCGGATTTTTTCCCGATGTATCCAAGCCAATGGACTTTCGGTGTCACGCGGATTAGCCTGTGCCTGATTTTCAGTGGTATTCAATGTATTCAACATAACAATAAGTGTTCCTGCAACGACCAAGGTTTTAATTTTTGAAATTGGACAAATCATGCGGTTGGTTCTCAACTAAAAATTCAGCGGACATCTAACGATCAAATACGGTGACGATGACGTGAGGGTCTCAAAATCCACAGCGCACTGACGGCCAACAGACCGACACTGCCTGGTTCAGGAATGGCTGTAAACATAGGCCGAGCGCCGATGTAATTTCCATCCGAAGCGCCATGCAAAATCGTCGTGGGCGTCGTTGGATCGAGATATAAAAAATAGGGACTGTCAGGATCCAGCGAATAAAAAATCGGCTCAACATTCGTCATGCTACCCGTACCGAGCTTGGTCCAGCCAGTGTGTGCACCGTCCGTATTACTCCACAGCGCGCTGAACTCGATCAAATTACGTGGTGAGCCTGTGCCTTCTATCTCACCGAGAATCAGTTCATTGGTTACTGGCGTACCACGAACGCCATATCCATCATTGCCAACAATCAACGAATCGGTAATCGTGACTTGCGGCAATGGCTCGTACATACGAATGCCGTCGGCATGATTACCCAAAATGGTGACGTGATCGATCGCCACTGAAATCGGACCAGCGGTGAGATCCGCATAGCCTGCGAACAGAATTCCCCAGGTGTTGTTGGCTTGAATCACTGTGTTACTGACTTGAACATTTTTGATGCGTTGCGTTTGATAATTGACTTCAAAATCAATGCCCGCTTCCGGCGCGGTGCCATTGGTATTTAGAATCGTGGCGTTATCAATGGTCATGTTCTCAACGCTGATAATGCTGATGCCTTGCCGATGATTGTTGTCAAGGCGAACGTCGCGAATGGTGATATCCTGAGAAAAACCGGTTTGAGTTTGTGTGCCAACATAAATCGCATCGCCCCCGGTATCACGAATAGTTAGCCCGCTGATTTCAAACCCTGACACATCCAGGAGATTAATGCCGTGCCGCCATTCTCCCGCCGTATAGGGCGATTGCTGATAGTCGCTTTTTTGCATTTTCAGCGTCGCACCATAACCCGTGAGTTTAATGTTGCTTTGATTGGTCGCCGAAAACAGCGCATCGTCAACATTTTGGAAAGCACCGGATTTAGCCGCGATGACCACGCCACTTTCGAAGCGAATTTCCTGATTCGAATGTGTCAATGTGATGGGCGTGATATTCCAATCCGTGCCGAGGTTAGGGACATACACATTGGAACCGGTGTCGATCGCGGCCTGCAATGCGGCTGTCGCGTCGGTGGTGTTGTAATCAAATGTGGAAGCGTCAATGTATCCAGCCGGAACGGTGGCCAATCCCGACGCGGCAGTCAGATCCATAGCCACAACCAGCACGATTGCGAACCAACAAACCTTGGCCGTATCAATGACACATGCAATGCATGCGACCAGACTCTTGTGTCGTGTGTGTTTGGCGTGGGTAACGTACATCCTGAATCCTCAATCCTCAAAGGCTGGCAAAGCAGGTCGTGGATGCGAGCTGGATACGTATGGGATACGTTCTAAAATTCGCGATGGCGTAAACGATCAAACAAGTGTCGAGCAAAAAAGTGCGAACAGGGTTAGCCATCCGCACTCGATGGATTTGAATTAGCGACGGCGAATAAACATTGCCGCACCGCCCGCAGCCAGAAGCATCAGGCTCGCCGGTTCGGGAATGGAAGTTGAACTGAGAATGGCATTGACATTCAAGCCACCAATAGCCAGCCGAGCACTACTGCCTGCACTGCCATCGATCCCTTGAAAGACGTCACTGAATGCGACATAGAACGTTGTGGCACCAACAGGAACATCAAGCGTAACCAGGCCGGTATACGAAGCATAGCCACTACCTGGGCCGAAGCGATCTTCCATGGTGACGGTGGTAAAACCAGCATCAGACGCAAAGCCACCTAAATCACCTGCGATTACGGGCGTATTGGTCGTGACACCAATCCATGCATTCTGACCGTGCGCACCCACGGGATCGTGGCGAAAATACATGTTGGCTGAAATGGTTCCACCGGCAGCAGTTTCATAGCCGGACTGAACCACGAATTTGTAAAGCACGGTACCGTTCTGTCCATTGGCAGCGCGACCCACCATGGCATAAGGCAGAAAAATATCGCCATGTATCCCATCGGCACTGGTGTTATCTTGAAACTCAAAATCCGATTGGCCCGGCGTTGTATTGTCGCCGAGCAAGCTGTGAACTTCACTGGCGAACGTGGCATAGGTTGACATGTCTGCCGCGAACGTAGGACTGGCACTGGTTAGTACGTTGTCTTTGGTATTATCCACCGTTGTAAAACCAGCCACGGGTGGGCCGGTGACAACGCCTGCCTCGGCGATGACCGGCAGCATCAGAACGGTGGCCATGAGATTCGTGGTGAGTGCGATCGTGAATTTTGACATGAGAATTCTCCAAAATGGGTGAACGAGGATATGACTTGCGTAGCTTTAATAACGGATTCGTCCGCTATATTTTTATGTGACACGACCATTGCGAACGATTCGCCTTGACCGCAGTGATGTGATGCCTGATATCAAAAAACGCCCGTGAATTAGCTTAAAAAACGTCAGCAAGACGCCGGACCGGTGGTGTCATGATTGACCACTTGCGTCTCAACGATCAATCCCTGGTTATAAACGCGTGGTCGCTTTTTAATGAGGTCGAGCAAGATGCGAACGGCTTCGCTGCCCATAAATTCTTTATCAAAACCCACGGATGTCGGCACTAATCCCGTCGATGATGCCAAGCCCAAATCGTCATACCCAACAACCGAAAGATCCTTGGGAATGGAAACGCCCATTTCATGCCAGACATCCATGCATAAAACCGCAAGCATGTCACCCATCACATACACGCCAGTAGCGCCTGACTTGATGACTTTCTCGCAAACGCGGCGTACTAATTTTTCATCAATCACATCGGTGATCAATTGTTCAGAGCAGACCGGCTTGATACCGTGGGCTTTGAAACTGGCAGCGACACCATCACGCAAATCATCGGCATACTCATGAGGATCAGCACAAGCAACAACGCCAATCCGGGTGTGCCCCAGAGACTTAAGATGAGCAACCACACGCTCGCCTGATCCATAGTTATCCATACGTACGTAACTGAACTCATCGTTCTTAGGCTTACGGTTCATCACCACCAGGGGCAACTGTGCTTGCAAGCATTGTTCAAGATAACCGTCGTTCGGCGTGACACCGATAAGGATGACGCCATCGACTTCTTTGTTCTTGAGCATTCTTCCGAAGACTTCATCATGACTGACATGATCACCTCCCGACAACAAAGAAAGATGATGCCCCGCCTGAACCAGTTCCTGTCGAATCGCAGCAAGCCAGGCCAATGTGAGTTCCGATGCCACCCCATGACGCAAAACACGTTGGGGATAGGCAACGACAATATTGTGAACTTCACGCCCGGTCTTTTCCAGGCTTGGTCGGCCGGGCTGACGAGCTTTGTATTTAATGCGATCAGCAACCTCGAGTACCCGCCGCTTGGTCTGAGTTGAAATCGAACCACGGCCATTGAGCACCAGCGAAACCGTGGTGGGTGAGACATCCGCTCGTTGGGCGATTTCGCGAATAGTTGCCATAACTGTTGCCTCGGCCAAATTAATGTTTACTAATGTTTACTCGTTTTTGCCAACTGCCTTCTTGCAATCCAACCCGAAACACCCCTTCTTTCGGCAATATAACTTGAATATTTTATCGCGTCAAGGTAAAATCGCCGTATCGCCAGAAATTCCAGTAAACATATAACCTCATAAATGTTTACTTTAACGGCGGCGGATCGTAAACCTAATTGACGAGAACCAACATATGATCGAACCCCTGGGCCCTATCAACAAAGGCTTGGCCGAAGAAACGCTCGCGGGCTTAATCCCACGCGTGCTGCCGGAAATGGCACGCTGGGCCGCCCAAACCGTGTATGCCGTGGACCATGCCGACACAAACGACGTCGATGTTGATGATCCCCAAAAATGTGCCGGCTACCGCGATCTTGAATACGCCGAAGATGGCACATATCAATGGGAGTTCCCTCGCTCAAATTCATCAGAGCGAATCAGCGCGTTTCTCTGGCTTAGCAAACGACTCAATGAACCGACGTATCGTGACGTGGCGATACGCTACGCCAAAGCAATGACTGACGACCCTGTGCGCGGCATCTACCAAGGCGACGAAGAAGATGGCCTGGGACAGGTATGGTATTGGCGAGACGTCGGCGTGTATGTCACCAACTACACCATTCGCGTAACGCCTGCGTTTCTAGAATTGGCCGATGAAACCGGTGAGGTACACTTCCAAAAAATCGCAGAGCTTGCTGGCAAACAATTAATAATCAGCCAACAGAAAGAGACCGGCATACTGCGCGAAGGATGGACGCCACGACTACCTGAAGACCCGACATTAGCAGCTCGACAGAAAGAACTGTCGCGCATGTATATCAGCGACCACAAAATCAATTCGCGCGTTGGCTACGCAACACTGCCACTCGTGCAAATGCATCTACACACCGGCGAACAAATTTATCGCGATGCACTCGCCCATTTTCTGGAAGGCATGGAGCGATATCAAAATCCTGACGGTTCATTTCCTGAAGACATCGCCACGCAACGCTTCGAAGTCATCGGCCCGCAAACCAAAGGCCACTTCCACCACTACATCCTCAACGGCACCGCAAAAGCAGCGTGCCTGTTTCCACAGGAACCAGCCCTCACACGATTGGCAGAACGCGTGGGTTGGTACCTCGCCATGCAACACACCAAACTCGGCTCAGTCATCTATGGTGACCTGGATAGCGTGACACCAACGGAAGGCCCCTACTGGCATTCGTCGGTTCACGATGGGATTGTCGGCCTGGCATGGCTCAGCAAACTCACGAACAAACCCTTCTATCGAGAGATCGCATGCCGAATTGCCTTGCAAGCTTTACTGCGCACCTGGCAATGCCCGGACAACCCCGATCTGCACGGTGCAATACCGCATTGGATTCTCAAAAACAATCGCCCGCTCCCCAGCTTTACCGGGCATTTTCATTTCATGACAATTCTGGGCCTGCAAGCCCTCGAACAAACCGCGACGCCTTCCGACCCCCTTTATCGCACCCCCCAAACCGACGCCACCCCACCGCCGCAGGCAAGCTGATTGCTTAGGCCTACACACGCTGATACCTGATGCGCTTTCGCTGCGCTCGATCACGACACGCATAGTCTTTCAAACCCTAATCGTCCCGGCTTTTCTCGCGGGCGAGCAACTTTTATTGTTGACGAATGACTGACAATCTGACTTTGGGCTGAACTGGTATGAGGTCAATCCTATCTGTGGCCAATGAATTCAGTGACACTACCAAGTTGGGTTGGCAATGTCAGTCGCCAGTATCACCGGCATGTTCGGTTTTGTCTGGCGGTTGGATTGACGTGGTGAGGTGCGGCGCGGCATCAATCGCGTGGGCTTCCATCAGAAAGGCCACGCGTTGGAGGGTGGCCAAGATCTGCGATCGCTCCCAAGACTCAAGGCCTTCCAGTCGTTGCAGGAAGTTTTCCTGGAGTAGCGAAGGGGCTCTGGACAGCACGGCTTCTCCGCTGGATGTGATGCTGATCACCGTGGCCCGTCGGTCGGTTTCGCTTCGTTCGCGCGTGACCAGCCCGCGTGCTTCGAGGCGAGTAAGTATGCCCGTCACCGTACCTTGACTAAGATGGATGGCTCGCGCCACGTTGCCCGCCGAGATCGGACCTTGCCGATTGATTTCTTGCAGCGCAGCGAGCTGTGGGCCGGTGAGGCCGGAACTTTCCATCAGTTTGCGTGAGTGCAGATCAACCGCACGAATGATGCGGCGCAGCGAAGCAATGACCTGCTCTTCCGGCGTGAGCGTGGGCAAGGATGGATTGACAGCAGGTTCAGCCATGTCGCAATTTCCGTTCAATGATGCGAATCACCAGACTCAGTATTACCGCCATGATCGCAGCGGGGATGGCTCCGAGCAAGGTGAGTCGTGGATCATTTCGGGCCAGACCGCGTGCGATGAAATCGCCGAGCCCTCCGGCCCCGATGAACGTGCACAGCGTGGCGATCCCAACAGTCAGCACGGCCGCGGCGCGAATCCCTGCGACCGCAATCGGCAAGGCCAAGGGCAACTCCACGATGCGCAGGCGTTGGGCTTTAGACATCCCCACCCCGTTGGCCGCTTCGATCAAGCGTGTGGGCACTTCGCTTAGTCCGGTGTAAGTGTTGAGCACGATTGGAAGCAGCGCGTACAACACCAATGCGGTGATCGCCGGAGTCGCTCCGAGCAAACCGTAGACAGCAAATAGAAACGCAAGCATCGCCAGACTCGGCACAGTCTGAATCATCTCGATGCCCGCCAACACTGGGCCGCGAACCCGAGCAACGCGATGAATCCATACGCCGATCGGCACTCCGATCAACACTGCCAAGCCTACGCCGCTGAGCGTGAGCACCAAATGCTCCAGCGTCTTGTGTAGCAACTCGCCGCGCCGCGTGATGGCCAACGCGATGAAGCCTTTGGGTTGTTCGGTTGCGACTTGTTGCAACGCTTGCCCCAGATGTTCTGCGGTGTTGGGCCAGGTGTCCAACCAGGCTCGAGCCACGTCGGCGGGTTTGATGTCCTCGACATCGACGGCATAATTCATCCGGCGCATCTGGGCGTCATCGATACTCCCAGCCAGTGCAGCCAACGCGGTACGTAGCCCGGGATGTTCGGTCAGCAGCGCCGCCCGCACCACGGGGGCTGCGTCATAAGGCGGGAAAAAAAGCAAATCATCCCGAAGCGTCGTCAACCCGTAAGCTTGAATCCGTCCGTCGGTGGCGAACGCGCAGATCACGTCGACCTGATCATCGGCCACAGCCTGATACATCAAACCCGGATCAAGATCGATCGTGCTGGCAAATCGCAGCCGATCGTAGCGCTCGCGCAGACCTGGCAAGCCATCGGGACGCTCCATGAATTCTGCAGTAAAACCAGCCCGCAGTTCGTCGAGATCGATCAAGTCAGACACCGCGGCCCAGCCGCGCTGCCGGGCATGATCCGTGCGGACGGTCAGGGCGTAGGTATTATTGAAACCGATCGGCGGCAGCCAGACCATGTCGAACTGCTGGCGATACTGACTGGCCACCATGCGGTATGCCTCATCAGGATCATGGATGACCGGCTGTTTAAGCACGTTGAGCAAACCGGTGCCGGAGTACTCGACATAGATGTCCAGCTCACCAGCCAGCATGGCCGCGTGGCAAACATCCGTGCCGCCTAAACCGAAGCGACGCTCGACTTCCAATTCAGTATGGCGTTCAATAAGTTGCGCCACCAGCTCACCGAGAATGGCCTGTTCGGTAAAATTCTTACTGCCTACGCGGATCGTTTGGGAATACGCGGGCCAGGCACCTACGGCCAATCCCAAAAAGGCCGACAACAATCCAATCATCATTCGTCGACTCATGCCGCACCTCCAGCCAGAAAACGTTCGGCCTGTTGCGTGGCATGTCCGAACAGTTCAGCCACAAACTCCGTCTCGGGCGAAGCGATGATTGTTTCCGGCTCATCAATTTGCTCGATACATCCCTCGTTCATGACCGCGATCCGGTCACCCAGACGGACAGCCTCGAACAGATCGTGCGTAACGAAGACGATTGTTTTGTTGAGTTCCCGTTTGATGCGCAACAACTCGGTTTGCAATTGCTCACGTGTCACCGCGTCGAGCGCTCCGAACGGTTCGTCCATCAAAAGGTATCGCGGGTCGGCTGCCAGCGCGCGGGCAATGCCAACGCGCTGTTGCTGTCCGCCCGAAAGTTGCCGAGGGTAGCGGTCGGCATATTCCGCTGGCGGCAGCCCCATTAATTCCAAGAGTTCATCCACGCGAGTTGCCCGGCGATCCGGCGCCCATCCCGATAGCCGTAGAACCATTCCCGTATTCTCACGGATCGTCAGGTGCGGGAACAGGCCGATGTCCTGAAACACGTAGCCAATCGATCGGCGCAGCGCTAACACATCCTGCTGCGTGATGTCGCAGTCATCGACACGGATCGTGCCTGAGGTCGGCTCGATCAATCGGTTGATCATCTTGAGGGTTGTGGTTTTTCCGCACCCCGACCCGCCGAGCAACACCAACGTTTCATCCTCTGCAATGTGGAGCGAAACGTCCCGGACAGCGTAGGTTTCGCCATCATTAAAGGTCTTCGTTACATGTTCGAGTTCGATCACAGCGTACTCCGAGTGGCCGCGGAAATTAAGAATAAAGAGAAAAATGATTTCAGAGCAAAATATCAAAATACCCAAAAAACCATTTAAGACGATTGTAACAGCTATTTGCAGTCAATATGCCCTGCCCATATACTTTGATTTCTAAGTATTTTTTGCCCGACGCTTTCCCGACCGAGGTATCCTCAATTATGTCACCTGCTCTGACCGAAACTATGTCACCTGTTCTGACCGATTCGTGCTCCAGCGATCTCAAACAAGCCATCAAACGCCTGCAACTGGCTTTCCCTCGGGTTGGCACAGGCTTGGAACAGGACGAAGAGTGGGTGGTGGTCCATCACGAAAAACAATGGAAAAAGATACGTCTACACGATTACAACGACTTGTTCGCCGTGCCCGGCCTCTATGAGAAATGGGTATACGATGTGTTGGGCTGCCGCTCACCTCAACAGGTGCGCACCCAATTACTATCGTGTCTTGAAGAAGCGGACCATTCCCCGCAGACACTGTCGGTCCTGGATCTGGGAGCTGGCAATGGTTACGTCGCGGGAATTTTGTCTGAGGTCGGGGTCGAACAATTCGTCGGCATCGACATCAACCCCAGCGCCGCCACCGCTGCCGAGCGCGATCGACCTGAGCTCTACAGTGATTTCGTCATCGACGATTTGACGGACCTCTCCGATGCTAATGCCCGGACACTCGATAGCCATTCGTTCAATTGCCTCACTTGCGTCGCCGCACTCGGCTTCGGCGACATCCCCCCCGAGGTGTTCGTCGCAGCCTACAACCGCATCGAAGATGACGGCTGGATCGCATTCACCATCAAAAGCGATTTTCTCGACGACAGCCATGATCGCTCAGGTTTTTCGGGCCTCATCCGAAAGATGCTCGACACCAATATCCTCGAATTGGTTTCGCGTAAAAGTTTCGAACACCGCAAAGCCAGCGACGGCCAGGCCCTGATGTATGACGCTTTTGTGGGACGCAAACGCTGTAGCTTTCCAGTCGTCATGGCTCATTAGTTTTACGACACATACCAGACCTGAAGCGTTGCCCCACGAGAAAAAACAGATGCTGTGCTATTCAAACCGCACCGCTTTGAATTTTTCCATCTGCGATTTAATCGCCACTTCCGTTGGCAATCGCTCCACACTCGATGCGCCGTAAAATCCATGCACGTTTTTTGTGCGCCCCAAGACATACGCGGCGTCCTCTGGCTGTGCGATCGGACCGCCGTGACATAACACGATTACTTCCGGATTCACACCGCGCGATGCATCAGCAATTGCCTGCACATCACGCACACAATCGTCCAACGTCTTGGTCGTCTGCGCGCCGATCGACCCTTTGGTCGTCAATCCCATGTGCGCCACCACCACATCCGCACCCGCTTCGGTCATCTGTTCCGCTTCACTCACATCAAATGCATACGGCGATGTGAACAGCCCCAGCTTGTGCGCTTGATTGATCATGCCCACTTCCAACTCATAGCCCATCCCCGACTCTTCCAGATTCGCGCGGAACACGCCATCGCACAATCCCACCGTCGGAAAATTCTGCACGCCGCTGAATCCCGCGTCCTTGACCTGTTTCAAAAACACGGTCATCAATCGCGTTGGGTCCGTACCACACACACCAGCCAATACCGGCGTGTCCTCAACCACCGTCAACACTTCGCCCGCCATGTCCATCACGATCGCGTTCGCATCGCCATACGGCATGCAACCCGATAGCGATCCACGCCCGTTCATACGAAAACGCCCGGAATTATAGATAATCAGCAAGTCCACACCGCCCGCTTCCTGAAATTTCGCACTGATGCCGTTGCCCGCCCCACCGCCCACAATCGGCACACCCGCCTCAATGTTCTTCCGCAATCGCTTCAATATTTCTGTACGTGTTATCGTCATTGTCTTTCCTTTTTTACGCAGGCACTACCCGCGTGCTTTCATGACACCATGCTTGATCAGATAATTCGCGGACAGTTCGCACGCTTTATCAGCAGTACAATTCGGCGACTCCTCATCGACGATCAGCCAATGCTGATAATCCATTTCTCGTAATGCTTCGAGCGCCGGGGACAGATCCAACTCGCCCTGCCCCAATGGACAAAACCCACGCCCCCCACTTCCCCCACTCCCCCCACCGCCTTCATCCAGATCCTTCAAATGCACATTGGTGATCCAGCGCCCCAATTGCCGAATCGCTTTCCCCAGATCATCCATGCCCCCCAGCGCCGCGTGTGCCGTATCAAACGTCAAACCACAGACCGACGGATCCAACAGCTCGCACATTTGCCCAACTTCTTCCAACGTACAAACAATTGTGTTCACATGATTGTGAAACGAAAACGCCACACCCGCATCCATAAAACGCTGGCCCGTCGCCAGCAATTGCGATGCGACTTCTTCCTGATTTCCCTCCGGCGCAAAACAATAACAAACATGCTCCCCACCCACCCGCTGCACAAAACGCAACACATCATCCGTCATAAATTCCCATTTCCCAAAATCACCACCCGGATGAAACACCACCCCTCCACCTCCCATATCCCTCGCATTACCTTTCACGATTTCTCCCTCACAACCAACCACACCACCCACCCCCCGTTTCACCTGATCTTCAATTTTCAGCAATATTTCCGGATCAAATCCCCATTCGCGCAACTGACTTGTCTTGAATTGAATCCCCTCAAAACCATGCAACATCGCAGCACCAATCAGTGCCGACGCCTCTACTTTCCCCGCTGAATTACGTGATATTCCGACCTTCATGTCACCCGTCTCTGACCATACCTGCCATCGCTGACTAGTCACTGTTCCCTTAGCAATATCCTCGTTCCACCGCGATCCACACCGGCCCCAATGCATCGATCAAACGCGCCCCATCAACTTCAACATCATCTCCACCGCTCGTTTCGCAAACGCCGCATCGTTGATATTGCAATCCACTTCCACCACCTCAATATCATCACGCAGTTTTTTCTTCATCGCATCAAACATCACGGCATCCGCCTCACGATCGCAGAACCGTTCGCCATCCCCATCCAAAATTGATACCCCACGCAACGGGATCAGCACCGCCACAGGTGCGCCATTCGCAACCGCATCATTCGCCGCCTCGGCAAATGCTTCGCCCATCTGAACATTCTCTTCCACGTTCGTTCGCATCAGCGTTACCGATGGATTCCATTCATAAAATAATCGTCCTCCTTCGCGATATTTCACCGGCACCGTTTCCATCCCACCGAAATTCGCCATGTCCACGCAACCCGGCACGATCAGATGCGGCACGGTATTCCTACCGGGGGCACGCAACCGATCCGGCCCCGCATCAAACACACCACCGCACACATGATCAGCCCACTCTGTCGTCGTGATATCCAGACAACCATCGACCAATCCTTCATCGATCAACGATTCCATCGTTCGGCCACCTGTTCCCGTCGCGTGAAAAACCAATACTTCGTAACCCTTCGCACTCAACGCTTCACGACACGCGTCCACACATTCAGTCGTATTCCCAAACATCGACGCCACAATCACCCCCTCACTTCCCTTACCACTTTTCGTGCTTTTTCCCCTGTTTTCCTCACCATTTCCCTCTCCATCATCTCCCACAACTCCCCTCACTTCCGCTTTCACCATCCCGCACACCGCTCCCGCCGCCCGTGAAAATATCATTCGACTCACACGATTCACACCCGCCACATCCACAACCGATGGCATCATCGTGATATCCTTCGTCCCCACATAACCCCAAGTATCGCCCGATGCCGCCGTCGATATGCAAACCTTCGGCACACCCAACGGCAATGCCCGCATCGCTGACGTCACCACCGTCGTTCCACCCGTTCCGCCCATGCCAATGATGCCATCAAACTTTTTCTGTTCATACAACTCTCGTACGACCACTGGCGCACCTGCGGCCATTACCTTCATCGCTTCACCGCGATCATGATTCCTGCGCAGCGTCGGCAAATCACCACCACCAGCCTTCGCCACACGCGCCGCGCCCACATCTACCGCAAACAATTCCGTCTCCCCCATCACACCCACGTTCATCGCCAGCACTTCACAACCGCCAGCCAATATCCGTTCACGCAAATAGGCATACTCCGTAGCTTTGGTATCAAACGCACCAATCATCAACACGGTTTTGCACATCACACACCACCTTTAAAAACGATTCTCCAGCCGCTTGCGGCTTAGCGCCCACCGTATTTTCCAACTCATTCCCCAACCGTCTGCCGATCCTTCGACGAAAAACAAATCAACAGATGCGCCTCAACATCACCCACGTTCCGCGCTTGATGCCACACATCACGTGCAATCGTGATCGTGTCGCTGGGCCCCATGGCTGTCCACCCATCACCGTCCACAAAATGCTCGATTTTCCCGCTGATCACGTGCAAAACCTCTTCGCAGTTCGGGTGGTAATGCTTCGGATTCTCCTGGCCCGGCGATAGCACGCACTTACCCACGGTCATGTGATCGCTGTTACCTTGCGGCCCACTCGCATACCAGTACAAACGCCCCCAATCAAAATCCACCTGCTCCGCTTTGTCCGATTCCGTTATTACAAACTTTTCCATCGTTCAAATTTCCTCGTATTTCACATCAACCAGTTCGCCGCGCGACGCCGACGTCGCCATCGCTTCATACAGCACCATCGATCGATAGCTATCGGCAATGCTCGACCGACTCGTCTTGCGACCATCGCGCAACGCATCCATAAATTCAACCAACTCCGTCATATGCCCCGAATCCTTGCCCGCATCTCCGGCGCTGGCAAAAACCGGCGCCTCATACCACTCGCTTGGCTTACCTTCACTCGTAATCTTGTATTGCGATGAATTGTCGATCGACATGAAATGCCCACCTTCCACCGTGATCTCTACTTTCTCCGTAGGCACGCTAAACGATCGGCCATCACACACGCTCATGCAACCCAACGCCCCACACTCAAACATTACACTGATCGAATACGCATGCTTGTCCTTGGTCATGACGTAAACCTGCTTCGCATCACCAAATAAATACTGCACCAGGTCGATCATGTGAATCTCAAAATCCAGCAACAAATCCTGCCGGGGCGATTCATTCGAGTAGTGTCCACTGGCACGGACCATTGCAATGTTTTGCCATGTTGTTCGGTCGAAACCATCCAGCCACTCTTTCGCGCGACTGTACACATGCGCATATCGCTTTTTGAACGCCGTCACGCATAACACATCTTTCGCCTTCGCCGCTCGGGCCACCACCAACGCATCTGCCGCCGACACCGCAGGCGGTTTCTCCGTATACACCGGCAACCCTCGCTCAATCATTTGCAGCGCCAGCTTTGCGTGCATCTCTGGGCCAATGCAAATTATTACGCCGTCAGGCTGCTCTGTATCCAGCATCACATCCAAATCCGTATACGGTCGCCCCCCAAACCGCGCCGCATTCTGCCGCGCGAATGCCTCATTCAAATCGCAGACACCCCCGATGTGGCCGTTCGCTTTCCCCACAAAGGGATAGACATTTCGACTTGCATGACCACCCGCACCTATCAAACATATTCTGGGATCACTCATAGCCGAACTCCTTCCAATGTTTTCAAATACACAATCGCGTCGCGCAAATATTGCAACGTGTTCTCTGTATCCGCTACTTCCATCTCCACCACATAGTCCCCCGCATATCCCACGCCTGCCATGTGCTTGAACAACCCCGCCAGATCAACCTCGCCCGTACCAAATGGCACCGACTGCGAACCGACCATGTCTTTGATATGCACCAGCGCGATGCTGTCACCCAGCAATTCATAGCCTTGTTCCCACGACACGCCCACCGCATGAAAATGCCCCACTTCCAACAACGTTTTCATCCCCCCCCCACACACATCTCCCCCTACACCCCCCCCCACACTTCCCCTTATCCCCTCAATCACTTCACGAAAATCATCCAACGTCGAGATCGGCGAACCCGCGTGATTCTGCAGCACCGGCGTCACGCCCATATCCGCCGTCGCATCCAGATACGCTGGCGCCGCTTTGATATACGTCGCACGATCCGACGCTTTGTACAACACTACTGGTGCCCCGATCGCCTTGGCATATTGCGTAGCTTTAATCGCACGTTGTAATGTCACATCAAAATCATCCGCCATGATCGGCGGTAGATGCAGCGATGAATATGTTATCCCCACCTTGTCCGCCATCGCGCGAACATGCGATGGATCCCCATCGATATCCACCTTACCCTGCCCGCCCCACGACGTGAACGCCTCAAACTTACGATAGCCGCGTTCACTGTTAACCTGCAGACACTGTTCATGGGTCAACGTCGGCGTCGAACATGGACTTGCCGAAATGTTACTGCTCATCACCATCACCGATTTCGCCTTCCCGCGAATTGCACGTCGCCGCGTTTTTGCTCGTAACACAACTCGCAGCACACACGATACAACAAAATATCTCACTATTCAACTTTGTTGAATTTATTTCTTCGCCACAATCTTCTCTACAATGTTATGCATGACCCCAAACCTTGGACCACGTATTCGACGCACACGACGCCGGCTCGGCTGGACACTTCAGCAACTGGCTGAAAAAACCGGTTTTACGCGCTCGCTCATTTCCAAAATTGAAACGGGTAAAACCGTACCACCCGTTGCCACTCTCATGAAAATCGCCGCTGCACTGGGTGTGCCCGTCGCCAACCTGCTCGAGGATGACGATGCCCCCACCACTGTGCAAACACCTGCGGCCAGTAGCCGCCGAGATATGGTTCGCAGTGACAAGGGCTATCACTTTCGCATGCTTGCATCCAAACGTGCCGAAAAAATGATGCAGCCAATCCTGTTTGATGCGGAGCGTGGAAAAATCACGCCGCAGACCATGACCCACGCTGGCGAGGAATTTATCTACGTCATCGACGGACGCATGAAATATCGCGTCGGCGATATCACCCACGAACTCGGTCCCGGCGACAGCCTCTACTTCGATGCTGAGCAACCTCACGAACTCGAACCCATCACCAAACGCGTTCGCTTCCTGGCGATCTTCACTGAAGCCACACCCACAACCTCACCTTCCCTCACGACTTCCACGGCTAAAAAATGACTTTCGCGATCCTGATCAGAATCTAATCGTTGATGTCGCCCCAGTCGTGGCCGATATCAAAATTGGCATAACCACCATAGACACCGAAACCAGTAATAATGGCCGCATGCCCATCGGTCCACCCAATGGTATGCTCATAGATGCGATCGTTGGCCCGCGGTTCACCACCTGAAACGAGACTGGACATTGAATACAAGTGCGAATGCGGCAAATAACGATCGCCGCCAATGTAACCATTAAAACGGTCAAACAAAATTGGATGCGAGCGCGTCAGGTGATAAGTACGACTGGTGCGAACCACACCGGTAGGCGGTGTTTTTTTCCATGTCTCTAAACCGGTCAAATACGTCCCCGCTCGAGCGACATCCACACCCGGCCCCATATAGCTGTACGGCGGCGTATCGAACAACTCGGGGATATCGGCGTAGGTCAAACCATCTTCGATAAAGTTCTTGCCCCCCGCGATCGTCGTCCAATCCGGCGGAGCCGAAACCGCGCACCCCAACGCTTTGTAGGACGTGGCATAATTCATTTGCCGCAGAAACCCACGCCAATGACTGCGTCCTCCCTGATTGCCGTTTTGATGTGGACCCGGGGTCGTAAACATCGGCGCGTAGAGCAATCCACCAGCACCAGTAATTGGCGTATCAGTCGGAGCCATGTTGAATGGAAACTCATCCGCATCGGCAGCATAAGCATTGAGCGCAATTAAAGACTGGCGCATGTTGGACAAACAGTTAGATTGCAAGGCTGCAATTTTGGCGCGGTTCAACGCAGGCAACAACAACGCAAGCAACAGCGCAATGATGCTGATCACGACCAATAGTTCGATCAGCGTGAACGCATCGCCACGACGACTCTTAACAGGCCTGGTGAACATAATCAGACTTCCTGTATTTGAACTGAGACACTACGACCGTTGACGTCGGCTCAAGATCATCATGCCAGCGATGCCGACCAGCGCCAGACTGGCCGGTTCGGGAACAGCAGGGATCACACCCACAACCTCATAGTTGCCGCCATTGTCAACCACAGCGGCCACCAGTTCTCCCCCGAAGTCGAACGAAGCGAGAAATGCCGACGGATCAGCCGTAAAAATCAACTGATCTGCGCCGCCGCCGGTGGCATTGCCATCCCAGCCAGTGATGCTGAGCGTGCCACCGGTGACATCAAGCGAGGCGAAAGACACGATGGCATCAGTGCCGTTGAAGGCCAGAGTGCTGGTGGCCGAGACGATCAAGTCGCCGAGGGTTTCGTTGTTGTCATTCAAATCGAACGTGCCACCGCCGAGAGTCATGTCATTGGTGTCATTGATCTGTTCGGCGTTGTCGAGTCGAAGGGTGCCGGCCGTGATCGTGATCATGCCGGTGCCATTGGTGGCGACTATGCTTTCGCCGCTACCGAGAGCATCAACGCCTGCGGTTTTTGCGAGCGCCAGAACGCCCCCTTCCACAGTCACCGGCCCACGACTGATACTGGCATCGGCGCCAGCGATGACCTGGGTGTAACCGCCCTGCTTGACGACATGGACATGGCCAAAGTTATGATTCAACCGACCATTGTAGGTGAGGGTACCGCTGGCGGAATTGAGATTGAGGATACCTGTACCGCCGTTTGCACGCTGAACCGAACCATTTTCCGTGCCGGACAGACCAGCCAACGTCTGATCGGCTCGCACGTCAAGAGTCGAGTTAGCCGCATTGAAAACTACCTGGGAATCGCTAGGCAAAGTCTCGGCGGCGAGAATACGAAGCACCGCGGAACCGGCGAGCGTGACATTGCCCGTGAAGCTCTTAGTGGTACCCAACATATTGATACCTGCGCCCCCCTGAATGGTCATGCCGTTCGTACCACTGATGTCAGATGTGAATGAAATACCGCCACCGCCGGTACGTGTCACCAAGGCAGCTCCAGTCAGATTGATGGTGCCACCAAAGTAATTTTGGTTACCACTGCCGTTGATGAGTTCATTAACGTTAACCGTTCCATCAACCGTGATGGTGGCAGTGCCTGACGAATCGAACCGCGCCACGTCCGACCCCCAGACGGCATAGGTGCCGGTGAAATCGCTGGCATCATTCCAGTTGGCAGTGGTGCTATCCCATGTACCAGAGTTGGGTGCGGGCTGGCCAGCAGTGGCACCATCACCATCGAAATACTGCGTGGCAGCTTGGGCACTGCTGACCAGCGACAGAGCGGCGGCCAAGGATATGGTTGAAATCATGCGGGGCATTGAGTGAAACATGGTTGTATCTCCGTTTCGCCGTTTCTCCGAACAAATCAGACGTTAGACTGGATAATCAAGAAAGCAGAAAAGCAATCAATTAAAATCAAGAACACCAAAAGCAAGTCACAAGAAGCAGGTCTATCCCGCCATGCCCCAGACAAGGCATAAAGCACAGCGGGGCTTGCCGGATATTTGGCGACCAGGTCAGTTTTTCCTGCCATGAATGGAAGTTGACGCTTGTTGACGTCGACTCAGAATCATCATGCCCGCGATGCCCAGCAGTGTCAGGCTTGCAGGTTCGGGGATGGGATCTACTATGACGCCAGCCACAGTCGCGTCTAAACCCGTGGTCTCCATTTCGAACCCGCCGAGGGTCGCCAGGACACCCACACCGAAGTCGGCCTCGGAATATCCCAGATCACGTAACGAGAAGACAGCGCCGGAGACACCTCGGTTGTTAAATACAATGGTGTTCTCCCGCCTGATATTCGACAGGAACAGGCTCTGATCGCTAATGGCGTCTAGATTAAATGATTTGGAAATGCTGCCAGTGGCAATGCGGTTACCTGCCGCGTCGATGGCGTAGATTTCCGCAGCATCGGGGTCGCCTGCGGCACCAACGGCATCGTCGTTGTTGTCGAACAGGAAGAAGCGGGTGTCGAGGGTCAGTGTTTGCCCGGTGAAGTAAAACTGGGCTGATCCATTGAAAATACCAGAGTTAATAACCAAGCCGGATAAGGCACCGGCCTCCGTGACGCCAGCAATACTCTCGTCAGTTGGGATGAACCAATCGAGTGTTCCACTGGTAGTTATCAGCACGCTGGTTGGGGCGACCAGATCGCTGGTGGTGGTCAAGTCATAGCTAATACTGGTAAGCGAAAGGTACTCGGTAGCGTTACCGACCGGAATCGCCGGAGTGGTGGTGATCGCGGTAATTGGGGACGGCGCAGCCAAGGCGGGTACGGATGTGCCCAGCAACAAGATTGCTGCGAATGATAGCGACAGAACGGTACGAGCCAGTGATGTGTTCATCATGAGTCTCCATTTCTCCATTTAAAATCTAAGGTCAAGTTGAATAACAAACTGAGCAGCGAGACAAAAATCATGAATCAATTACAAACACATGATGCGTGAACAGACTGTTGGCCAGCGTTTATTGCATAAAGTTCAGGCCACGCTCAATGCGGCGCTGACGGATTGGCAAAAAAAGGCAGCTCTGCACTGGCGCTCATATGAACAGCTTGGGATAAATCGGATTCAAACACCGGGGGAACCAACGTAACGCTCGGCTCAATGTTGGAGTCGTGGCGCTGGCGTTCGATGTGATCGAAGCAATGATCGAGAACGACAGCCATGTCATAACCAAGCCGGGTGATCGGCAAACCGGAAGGTCGGGCAGAAGGAAAGTTGGCCATGGCGACAACTTCAACATCGGTCGGCACACGAACGCCACAGCGCATCAGACCGGAGATCACATGCTCCACCATGTGGTCGTCGTGGACAACGATAGCATCGGGTCGCTTGGATTCATCAAGGTCCATCCAAAGCGTCACGATGCCAGCTGCAGCACGGAAAGAACTTCGCACACCGACGGGTAGATGCTGGATCCATGAGTCGCGAACCTCATTGCCGATCTGGCGCAACATGTTGAACTGCTCATCGGGATTGTTGTAGTAAGGATCGAGGAACAGATGCGCGATGCGTTTTCTGCCACGTTCAAGCAGGTGTTGTACTGCGGTGTGTAAAAATGCAGTGAGATCGGGATAGGCCGATGGGTAACCATGCATGGGCTGTGTCGCGATGAACGCACGATGAATGCCAGGCATATCGATAATGGGGGTGTGGTGTAAGTTGCCGTCACCTTCACCGAAGATGATGCTGCCGACGCGGTGATTGAGTACATCGTCAAGCAACTGTGGAATGTCGCCGGGCGTTCGATTGACCTGAGGCAAGGTATAGGCCTTGAGCTGGATGTCGCGTTTTTGAGCCACCTCCTCCATGACCTGTCGAATCGCGAACGAGTGCAGAAACTGCCCCTGCTCTGCCCCGAGCACAATCGCAGTGGTAGTCAGGTGCGGAGGATTTTCAGTCACATACGAACCATTGGAACCGCGAGATTCGACATAGCCATCGCGAATCAAACTATCGAACGCTGCTTGCACTGCCGTGGAACAGGCACCGGTTTCGCTGACAAGCTGGGTGCGCGTGGGCATGCGATCGCCGGGCTTGATTTTTCCCTCGACGATGCGGGTGCGAAGCTTGAATGTCAGATCCTCACTGCGTCGCTTGCCACGTGACTGTTGGCGTGACATGTCGGTCGAAATTTTAACTTGGGTAGATTTCACTCAAATAGAGTAACCAAAAAATCCAATTAATACAACCATAATTGGATTGAATCATGATAATCAAAAATTAAACACCGAGAGGTGATTCAAAAAACACCTCAATCACGCAAAAAACAACCCGCTTAAAGCGAGCAAAACGCGACGGATAGACATCACATAAATCTTTATTTAAAATAATTTTATATTAGTGACACAACTAGCACATGCGAAGCCAATAGCTAGCTGCCCGCTTCTATGGAAAAGCGAATCACGGGACAAACCCTAGCCATCACGCCGCCACAATAGTGAAGAATAACTCACCAGTAATTTCAGCCGAACCCCCAATTTTCACCAATATCGCCCCGCCACTCCGACTTATTACCAACTCAATCCAAGTATGCCCGAGCTAAAAACCCAGCCCGGATCAACCCACAATAACCCGGGCAAGCCTGCAGAGACCCGCACGCCACTGCCCAGCAACAACACCACTGCCCCAACAACGCAAATCAGCAACCGTGTATTGCTGAACCATACCCTGACGCCATATGTTCGATCCCACCCAAACCTTCAGCCACCCCAGCCAAACAACATGCACCCCAGCTTTACCTCGCGCGCACAGACGCAATCTTCGCTACACCTCATCATCAGAAGAAGCACCGCGACCACCAGCTCAAGTAAATTTCGATGAACACGACAACGACAATGACCACAACGCAACTTGAAAACAAGCAATGGGTCAGACGCGAGGATTATTGGTCAACCAGAACGAATACAATTTCGCATTGTCCAGGTATATTCGAATCCGAATGGATCGAGAGCGCAGCTGGGAAAGCTGAGATACGCCAGCCCAATTGCATTTATAGTATGTGGCGTTATCTCGCAACGGATAAAAATCTTCTGCCGTAAACCCTGGCAAAGCCCTGCCGCTTTCATCGATCAATTCGCATCTCAATTCACCACCTGCAGCATCGGCGTTGATGCATAAAAATTGATCACGCAAAACCAGCGGATGAGTTGTGATGACGCCATGCTTCTTAGCCGCCATACAGGCAAAACCTGCGGCCCTGAGTTTGGCCAAACCTATCGCCCCAACATGCCCATCGCCCCACGGCGGCATTGCCCAATGCAAAGTCTGTCGCCCATGGAAATAGATCCACAACTCTTCACCCACGCGAATCGGCGCATTATGACTGGGGAACGCCCACGCATAATGCCATTGCCCCCACTGGCCGGTATCAAGAAAAGTGTGCGCAGGCTCAAATCGATTGGGAATTCCACGCTCATCCAGCGTAACCAACTCCGTACGCAAACGTCGCTGTAAGACATCAAACACCTCAAGATATCCCAGCCGATAGCCTTGACAGGTAAAGCCATGCAAACCATAAAACTCGGTTTCGGGAGGATCATTCGCATTTGGCGCAAGAACTTCACCGTGCTCATCCCAATGCTTAAGATCCTTGCTTGTCGCCAGCCAGATCGTTCTCGCTCGACCGTCTATCTTGTGATAGATACGCCACTCTTGCGATATGGGATCAAGCATCAGCGTGTGGCGATCACCAACCTTGGCATTGAGAGCCACACGACCCTGCGCATTCCAGTGAATGCCATCGGCTGATTCATAGAGACAAAACCCCTCCATTTTTCGGTGATGCAACAGCATGACAAACCGATCATTCTCGGTTTGCGAAAAAGGATTCAGATAGACCGTTGGCGTATCCAACTGGATATCAACACCCATAAGAATGTTGTTGTTCTTGCAACCATCCCACGACTGCAACCCCAGAGACGGGCGATGCCAATTGATTCCATCATAGGAATAGGCATAACACAACAGCGTCATACCATTGGCTTTGGAGCGATCCGGATGCAATGCGATGTACCACATCTTGAACCGCGCATCGCGACTATCCCACAACACCGACCCCCAAAGCGTGACACAACGCCCTTCCCACGGCTCCTGTGCCTTGAAGACAGGCACATCGTAAACTTGTTGAGCGCAACCCAACTCACGCGTCACGCCAATCGCATCAGCAATTGCGCAATCGTCAACCATCAACACCGTTTCCTTAGGCGCCAGCTTGAGTCCGGAAATTGCTGTATCAGCCAAAGTCATTTGCGACCACTCACTTGTGCACGTTTTGCAACGGTTTCCCCGGGAACAAGCGTGCCAGGCAAAAGATATCTCTTCGCCGCTCCGCCATCGGACTCGCCATCAATCCGACTGATTAGCGTGTTAATTGTAGTTTTTGCGATACCTTCGACCGCATGACGTACCGAATCAAATTGAAGTCGCGACTCTTCATAAGAATGCATGGTCAGATTAATCATTGAGAAATCACGAGGAATTTGTAGCCCACGCTTTTGTATGACCTCGTGAAGCCTAATTGCTCGCCGATGACCACGAACCACCATCGCCGTCGGCGGGTTGGCACTGTCCAGCATTTTCGAAACAGCCGACTCGAGTTGCTCACCGCCTGCACTCGATGGCAATTGAAAATAAAACCGAGGCAACACCGGCAAACCAAAATCATCAACAACTTCCTCGAAATCGAGACGACGCTGATGAGCTTGCGGCACAGCACCTTCTTGCTCATAAGCAAAAGCAATACGCTCATGACCATGCGCGATGAGATGTTTTAGAGCCAGGCGATACGACGCAACCTCATCCATGCCGACAAAATCAAAATCGTCATGCGGATCATTCTCGACAAAAACCACAGCTCGCTGCCTACTACGCAATTCCTGATAGATAGGCGAACGCTGCAACTCAGCAGTAGAAAACAAAATGATGCCGTCTACATCACGCTTAAGCAATTGATCGACCTGCTCTTCATACGCCTCACTGTGGAGTTTCGCCAAAGCTACCATCATCTGGTAACCATGGTCAGAAGTGGCAGCCATCATGCCCCCCCAAAGTTCACTGTAGCCATAATTCGTTGTTGGCGTGACAGCCCCCAGCGTATAGCTGCGCCCATCACGAATTGTTCGCACCGCCATCGTCGGACGATAGTGCAGCGAACCTGCGATTTCGCGAACACGCCGAGCCGTGTCTTCGGAAACGCGCGTGGTCCCTCGATTGCCCGAAAGAGCAACCGAAGCCAAAGGAACTGACACGCCGCTTAATCGCGCGACTTCGTTTAATGTGACACGGCGCCCAGCCATTGCTTCATCTCCATAACCTTGCGTCGACCAACAATTCTTGTTCGCAATAATTAAGAATATAATTAACCCGATATATTACAGCCCCAGTGTAACTCAAAAGCGATAAAAGTCAACACTACAACACGCGTCGAAATTTTTCTTGCAAATCATATTATCGACAAATACGATTATTTTATACAGTTACAACAACTAATCATTGGCGCCCCATGTTTTTTCCAGCCAATCCACGGCACTATCCCCCAACACCAAACCAGGCCCCAAATCCGGGAAGCAGCAACCCAAGAAATTAAATTATTAATCTCTTGCATTTACGGGACATTGCCGTTAAGGTAACGACTGTATTGACAGATGACATCCACCTGATGCATCTCACCCTTTTTTGTGAACAGTTAATTTCCCGTTTCTTATTCGTAATATTCAAATGGAGGTCTTAGTTATGCGACATATCATTTTCGCAATGTTGGTTTCAGTGCTGGGCGCCGCAACCCAGTTATCCGCAGCTCCCCTCACCGTTTTTGAGGATGGCTTCGAAAGCGCAATCAACAATCCGGGCGACGCCGCTGGATCACCGGTTGTGGGCGATTCCTGGACCGTGGTCGAAGACGACGCCGGGGACGTCTCGATCAGTGCCGGGTCTTACACTGGCAGCAAGGGAGCGCTCTTCCAGCGCCTCGCAGCTGATCCTGATCCCTCCGAAGCTCACGCCAACCTAACTGCATCAGCCACATCGGCTGTGTCAACTGCCGGTTCGGCGCGAATCGAATTTGCTTTCCAAAAATCCAGCCAAAGCGATTCGAGCGCTATCGGCATATTCAACTTGGACAACGGTGCCACCAGTGGCATCATCAGCGTTCGCCTGGACGACAATGGCAATGTGGTGTACTACGACGGATCAACAACAGTTGACACAACTCTGAATTACACGCTCGGCACATACCAGGAAATCGCACTCGACCTTGATTTCGTGAGCCACGAATTCACAATCAGTGTTGGTGGCGCAACGACCGCCGGTTCAACCGGCATCGCGTTCAACATCAATGAAAACACGTTCACCTCCTTCAATATTATCGCGGGCAAGGACGCCGTTTTCCGCATTGATGATGTACTCATTACGACAACAGTGGCCGACATTCCGGAACCAGCGACGCTGGTGATGTCACTGCTTGGTGTCGCACCTGTCATCTTGGGCCGTCGTCGTCGCGGATAAATGTTCTTTAACTCTTCAGTCTGGCCTCCTCTACCGACGAGGCCAGGCTTTTTCGCAAAAGTGGTTAAGACAGGAACCGATGATGCCACGCAGAAACACAGCATTTACGCTAATCGAGTTACTAGTGGTGATCACCATCATCGCCCTGATGATTAGCATACTGCTGCCCGCTTTGAATGGTGCACGCGATGCGGCACGTCGTAGCATTTGCGCCTCGAATCTTCGAAGCATTGCCCAGTCAGCCAATTCATACGCGGTCGATTGCGATGGTTATTTTCCTGCTGGTAGTAATGGCGCATCCGCAGGGGCGCGAGTCCTGTTTCCACACTTTCTGACCGATGAAAACAAAAACGCACTGGCAAATTGGGGTGCCCAGGTTATTCCATCCGACGCACCACCGATAGGCGTCGTGTCCAACAATTCAACCGGGGTGTGGCAATGCCCTTCACGCCCCTATTACATTCAGGTTAACAGTGGTACATTCGGCACCTTGTATTACACGAGTTATCTTTACGTCGGATATCACGAAGACATGGGTGGCGTTGGCGCTAACATGATTTATGACGGGAATGCCCCAGACCGTGGCCACATCAATGGCACAGCACGAGTCACAGACAATCCAAGCGGAATGATTGCAGCCGACACGATCATGCAAGGCGATGGCGCGGTGGCAATTTTTATCAATCATGAGACCAGAGGCGCTTCAGGCATTTCACCAGTCATGCCATTGGGAAGCAATGTCGCTCATGGCGACGGCAGTGTTCGTTTTAAACCAGGGCGCGACATGCTTGATACCTACGGCATCAATGGCGTTCTCTCGTGGACAGCCCTGCCCCGCTTCGACGCCGCATACAGCACCAGCGTAAACGGCTATTGGTGGTGACATTGCCATCCACCAGGAGGGGAACCTGCGCTGGTAGATATTTAATTCAAAAGGATCAAGCAAAAGCGATGAGCAAACAGCTACTACTAGGTATTGACGTAGCAGATCAATTCAGGATTGGCTACGAAAACGGCTATCTCTACGATGAGTCCCACTTGCGGCAACTGGTTCGTCGTTGTGCTGACATCGGACTCGACACGATTTACTGGCGCGTTTCAGCGACTGGCCAAGTCACCTACCACAGCAAAGTACGCACTGTCTTCGGCGCCAAAAGTAAAATCCATTCGGGGTTCCGACCCAATAGTGTTGAGCACTTGATCCTCAAGCAATGCGATCCACTGGCTGTGGCCGTTGACGAAGCACGCAAGTGCGGCTTGAAAATTTTCGCCTACGTGACACTGTTCGATGAATATTACGAAGGTATGGAAAGCGATTTCGAAATCGCTCATCCACAGTACACATGGAAGCACTTGCGGCATGACCACCATATCCGCGGCCTGCTTAGCTATGCATACCCTGAGGTTCGCGAACACCGCCTCGCGGAAATTGATGAACTGCTCGCCTATGGCGTTGATGGGATTTATCTCGATACCGCTCGATCTCATTGCGGCATGCAGCCAGTGCTTGCAGTTCCGCTGCAATCGAACAATCCTTTTTTGCTGTACGGCTACAACGACATTGAAGTGAACGCCTTCCGCGAGGCAACCGGGCATGATCCCTTGCTTGCCGATCGAGGCCAGGACGAATATATCCCAATTCACTTTGAAGCCTATCACCGTTTTCGCGGCCAGTATCTCACACAGTTTTTGCGTGAAGCCCGGGAACGAACCCGCCGAACCGCGGCCGAGTTATCCGTCGGTTTTTACCCGGATTCAAGCTGTTTCCTAAGCCCTGCCGGCCAACGCGGACGTGTGGTCATGGGCCGATTCCATCATGACTGGGAAACCTGGGTGGACGAAGACCTGATCGATGCGATCGTATTGGTTGCCGAACACCGGCGCTATGGCGCCAAAGACTGGCGTGAACATTCCGAAGCACAATTTGCCGCAGCACGTGCCAAAGGGAAAAAGGTTTACATTTGGGCAGCAACGGAGTATGTGATTGATCAGATGGAAGATCCACCCGGACCACTGCCACTGAATATCACGGAAGATCGCGAGCTGTTTTTGCAAGGCATGGAGCGTGGCATCCACCAATGTCTCGACACGACCGCCGATGGCGTTTACCTCTTTGAGGCCATGGCAGCCGAAGATTGTCATTACTGGTCGGACCTCAAACGCATCCTGAGTAGCGCCTCTGTTCAGGCATAACCCTCCGAATAGTTTTACAAAATTTAGTACCTCCATGAATAATAAATCAACAACGGATTCCGCGCATCCTGCGATTGACATCGACCCGTCACTGCTTACGGCATTGCAGTCATTCGATACCCCGACCATCTGCAACGCGATCGAGCTATTCAAAGTGCGTTCGCAAGCCGAAGGCTATCTTGACGGGCGCATTCAAGCCTGCTCGCCGAAATTTCCACCCATGGTCGGCTATGCCGTGACGGCCACCTTTCGCGCAAGCACACCTTCAGATGGGCCTCGTTTGTATGAGCGCCTGCAAGAACAGGTCGAAAGTTTTTCCGATTGGCCGGGCCCGGTCGTGGTAGTCTTTGAAGACCTTGATGTTCCAACATGCGCTGCCACTTTCGGCGAAGTGATGTGCGCGACATACCAGGCCTTCGGAGCGGCGGGCCTAATTACCAGCGGAGCCGGTCGAGACCTTGACCAGGTCGAGGCACTGGGCTTTCCCACTTTTACCGGCAGCACCGTTTGTTCGCACGGCTATCCGCAAATTGTCGATTTAAACGTACCCGCCAAGGTCGGCGGCATGACCATCAAGCCCGGCGATTTGTTACATGGCGATCGCAACGGCGTAACCACCGTACCCCTTGATATTGTGCCAAAACTTCCAGCGGTTTGTCAGAAAATCGTCGATGCCGAGATGATCGTGCTCGATTACCTGCGTGATGAAACCAACCACGGCAAACTCGACCCTGCAGAATTCGGCCGACGTTTCGCCAAGACATCAAACACAATCAAGCAGCTAGACATTGGGCAAATAGGCACCTAATTCGACAAGGCGCGATTGCACTTGACGAGCATCAATCGCTCGTAGCTCATGCCTGGTTTGCGCCGCCAATGCTGCCGCCACACCCGCTGCCTGGCCAGTGATATAACAACCGGTCCCCACGCGAATCGACCCCTGAATATATCGATCGCAACTGACACATCGCCCAGCGACCAAAACGTTATCAAGATCGCGCACTATCAAACTGCGTAATGGTATGCCGTAACTTTCACCCGGCTGATATCGCATCTGTTCATATTCATATTCAAATTGCGCCAGGTTTTCGGCAGTAGGTTGCGCAGGATGCACGTCAATAGGATAGGAATATCGACCGATCTCATCGACAAAAACAGCACGTTTTTGATAGTCATCCAAATTAAGTACGTAGTCGCCAAGAACACGGCGCGTTTCGCGCACCCCGAGCAACGCCCCGGTCGTGACCAGTTCCATATGCTCGTAACCTTTCAGGTACTCACGGTAGAAGCGTTGATACTCCTGTGTAATTCGACGCCCATGAATCAATGCCTTGGTGAGCGAAACCTCGTCGGTATTGTCGACACCGAAAGTATGCCCAATATTGCCGGTCCCCGTATGACGCCCGGTTTGATGGATACCCGGAAGGTGCGGATCTGCAACGCTGAATACGCCATCAGTGATCGCTCTTTGAATTTCAGCTTCAGCGCTAAGACCAGAAGACTGAACCTTAAACCAGTCGATATCGGTCCAGGCTGTGCATAGCGTGCCGGGCTGAAGCAGTCCATCCCCATTGCCTTTTTCAAATGCCGCACCCGCCCATGCAGCCAGATCACCGTCACCCGTACAATCAATAAATTGTCGAGCACGAACTGTAAACACACCACTTTTGGCAGCACAAATCGCATGCGTCAATCGACGCCCATCAGTCTCCACATCGATCAACCTCGTTTGAAAGGTGAACTTCAATGTTTTCTGTTCACTGACGATTTCATCGAATACGCACTTGAGAACCTCCGTACGCAAAGGCAACCAACGATCTTTTGGGTTGCGATAATCAACGCCAGGCCCAAACCCATTCCTGGCGTCCAAGCGTTGATAAATTTCAGAAGCGATACCGCCAGCCTGTAAATTAATGCCGTCTGAGTACAGCGTGAAATACGAAGGCACCAGTGCGGCGGTTGCCATCCCCCCAAAACAAGATTGGCTATCTATCAAAAAAACTGAAGCCCCCTGCCGCGCCGCGGCAAGTGCCGCTCCAATACCCGCCGGGCCGCCACCGGCAACCATCACATCCACATCGTGCCGAACGGGGATTTGTCGCTTGTAAACAATCGTCATTTTTGCCTATTCCTGATATTTTCGAAAGCAATATATTTCAAAATTAATTAATAAATCTAATCCACAAAACTCTAACAAGACACACCATATCGACAAATCGATAAATTCAAATATTTCCATGCAAATAATACATAAATATAGGCAATAACAAGTCTCCCAAACCACTGATTTCCGAAAATTAATTATTTAATCAGTTGACACCATTCGCGAGCCTTGTTAAAAACGAGAACATCTAAAATAAGTTGCGCACACCAGTCACGTGGCGTTCGCACAGAAGCTCACCTCAGCTGGCTAATGGAGACGATCAAGTGCAAAGGAATATGTGGTTATCATTCGCGAGATTTGTCGTTCTATGCTTGACTGCAGTCACTGCGACAACTGGCGTAGCTCAGGCGAAACCTTCTTCGGTCGCCCTATCCGTTCAGGCTGATCGCGTGACCTACCGCTCCGGGGAGACAGCCCAATTCACCATCAATGTGGTTAATCAAAGCGACGCTGCCGTGGCAGGGACAATTCAACTTGGCGTTGTATCTGACTTAGACACCAAGCTGCCTATTGCTCGACGCACGCTAGAACTCAGCGCTCATGATTCTGTGGCCTGGACAATTCAATGGAAAGTCCCTTCCAACATTGCGTGGGGTGCCAGTGCATATGCTCAACTGCTCAATCAAAACGAAACTGTTCAAGCTGATGCCCAGGCTTTTTTCGCAGTAGGAACACCTTGGAAAGTTGGCCACTGGTCAAGCCTGTCCTCCATGGGCGACTTGCCACCCGCAGAAATCAAACGCCAGATCATGGGCATGGCACATCGCTGGCACGTCGGCGCGTTCGACTATTTTTCTTGGCAGCCTTCGGGATGGGAAACGATGGCCCCCAAAGAAACCAAATGGCATACCGGTCAAAACGTAAGCCCAGAGTCCAAAGCAGCGCTGCAGGAAATGATTCGCCAAGCCCACGCATCTGGCATTCAGGTGTACTCCTACTTACAAGGCTCCACATGGGGATTGGCTGGCCTGGAGTGGTTGCGACAACACCCCGAGCTATGGAACTTTGACGCCCAGGGCCGAGCATTTCCATCACGATTTATTTTCAACGGCGAAACACTTGATCGCTTGCGAGACGGTGAAGCGCGAGGCAAGAACCGGCGAGCTGTATGGGTCGGTTCAGGCATCATCTGGGATAAATCAGTACGTGACTACTTGTATGACCAACTACGGCAATCGGTCGAAATGTTCGACTGGGATGGCTTTCGTAGCGACGGCCTACCTTATCCCGGCAACGCCCACGACATGCATGGCAAGTTTCATCAAGGCATTGAAAAAGATTTGATTGCGTCACAGATTGAGTTCATCAACGAGCTTCGCCAGAAACTCCAAGAAATTGATCCTGATTGCGAATTGCATTTCAACGCAGGTGCGGTGTCATATCACGCGGGCCGCCAACCTCTTAGCCTATTCAATGCAAAAGCAACCGACAGCATGGCCTTATGGGAAAGCGGCCACTACGTCGAACGCGGCAAGTTCGATCTCCGCGATTTTGACGTTTACGTTGATTACCTGCACAAAGAAGTCCAAGCGGCCCGAGAGGTCGGCGGGTATCGCTCGGTGGGATACTGCTCGACTACCAGCAAGCTACTTGAAGCCGCCACGACAGCATGTGGCGCGAAATGGTCAGCCTCACGAAGCCGAGGCGCCAAACATTATGAAAATGGGCCGGACCCCTGGCGATCATTTACGTTTCGATACAGTCGATATTTCTGGGACGCTGCTATCAGGCGCGTCACCGATGCAACCGATCACCTGACTGTAACGACAGCATCCAACGATGTACGTTGGGAAGATTTTGTCCATCGCCGACACGAAGCCGATGGACGCGAGTTCCTGATCGTCCACCTTTTGAATCTGGCCGTACCCTATACGGCCGGACAGATCGATCCTAAGACGCCAGCCACTCACGATTTGCGAATCACACTAAGTGGCAACGATGCACAACGCGTCAAACGTGCCGTAGCACTCACCTGCGACCAAGGCGTTTCGAACATGTCATCTGAATTGAAAGTGATCACGACACAAACTGATGTCACAGCCCTACTGCCTACATTGAAAACATGGTCCGTGGTGGTGTTTGAACTTGAAGCCCAGTAAAAATCTCAGACAAGCCCGCGAGATTGCAAAGGAATTAGTATGAAGC
>JAUHYI010000021.1 GCA_030426385.1 Phycisphaerae bacterium | reverse complement strand
AAAACTACGCGCGAGTATTTATCGTAATCCGTATCATTTTGCAGTTGCTTTGAGGCGACCCCCGGTATTCACCGGGGGCTAATATGGGGCAAAGCATCCTGCATGAGGATTGATCGTCAGTGGTATTACGTGATGATGTTGAGCGTTATGCGAGTTGAGCGTGTTGCAAAATTGACGGCCACACCGCAATCGGGCACGGATTAGCGAAAGACGCGCTGCGTCCCGCGATTGAAATCAGGGGTGTACGCAACTACGGACAGGTGGACACAAGTCAACCTGTCAGAGCACCCAATAAAGTGACGATGAATTACGCCAGTGGCTTTTAGCCGCTAGTCGGTCCGATCTCACAGGCCCACGATGCTGAAGCCACAGTCGACGTGGACGGTCTCGCCGGTGACGCCGCTGGACATATCCGAGAGCAGGTAGACGGCGGTGTTGCCGACTTCTTCGCCGGTGTTGGCGCGTTTGAGTGAGCTTTTGCGTTCCTGGTGGGCGATCATTTCATCCATACCGCCGACGCCTGCGCCAGCGAGGGTTTTGAATGGGCCTGCTGAGATTGAATTGACGCGAACATTTCGGCCTTGGTCGCCCAATTCGTAGGCGAGGTATCGCGTGGTGTGTTCCAGACATGCCTTGGCCACGCCCATGACGTTGTAGCCTGGGATGACTTTTTCGCCGCCGTAGTAGGACATGTTCATGATGGAACCGCCGTTGGGCATCAGAGGCAGGGCCCGCTGTGACATGCCCAGCAACGTGTAAGCGGATACGTCCATGGCCTGGGTGAACACTTGCCGTGGGGTTTTGTGGAACATGTCGGGCTTGAGGTAGTCCTTATCGGCGAACGCGATCGAATGGACGATGAAATCCAACTCGCCGAACTGCTCGGAATTTTTCAGCTTGTCGAACACCTCATCAAGACTCTCATCGCTGGAGGCATCGCATGGCTCGAGCCAGGGATCAGACACACCCAGGCCTTCGACGGCCTTGCGGACGCGATGTTCCATCTTGCCCATGGGCATGTAGGTGTACGCACATTCCGCACCCTCACGCAACAAGGCTTGCGTGATGAAATAGGCATAGCTGCGATCGTTAGCGATACCGAAAATGACACCTTTTTTACCGTCGAGAAGTCCCATGCGTCGTATTCCTATACAAAAAATTAAAAAAACTCCCCCCCCACATTTCCCCCGCAGTGCTTGGCTCCATAGGTCGCAGCGCGGAGTTCCCGGCCCTACCCTTCCAGAGTCCTACCTCACACCCGTCACACCTGGCCCCGTTTGAGTCCCTTGCGGCGATATGCCACTGGGAGACAAGGCTGAGGATAGACACAAGGTAGCCCAAGTGCGTGCCCAGAGCAAAAGCGCAGGCATGGCCTTAACCGTGATGATTTCGCGTCTCACGCTTAAAGCCAAACAACACTTTTGGGGATTATAAAAAAAGGTGACCAGAGCAGGCTGTCGCGTTGGCGATCAAACAAAGACAGGTTTCACAAAGCAAAAATTGATCCGAGAGCGAATCTATCTTTCTATGTCAGGCTGATTCTGGAGTACCTACGAGCGGACACTCTAAAATAAACAAGACAACTTTATGAAACATTTAAAACTGAGCCGGACGATCATGGTCCGCCTGCCCTGGCAACCATTTATTAAAATTTGTAAACACCGAAAGGAAACTACAACACTTTATACTTATCGTCTAAACATCGGGCGTATTACCACATATAGGATACACTTATCTACAAAATGATGCGCGTGAACCACTGTCAAACCGGGATTTAGAGCAAAACACAACGTTTTTGACCTACAAAAAAAGCCGTGTGTACACATTTGTACACACGGCCGTATAAATCTTGACTAACCCCCGCCAGCAAACCTGACGGAATCCGACAGAACCCCATCGAATTTGCACGAACCAGAGCACTGGTCCGCTCGCCAAACCGCCAGGCGGCTAAGCGACTTAGCAACTTAGCGGTAAAATTCGATGATGAGGTTCATGTTGACCTCAAACGGAATCTGGTCCGATGTGGGGACCGCGGTCACCGTGGCCGTCAGCGTTGACGGATCAAAGGTCAACCAACCGGGAACCTGGTGGCCTGGAAGGGATTCCATGTTCTCGCGAACGAGGTTTTTGACGTTGTCCTTTTTCAGGGTAATCACGTCGCCGACACGAACCTGACACGATGGGATGTCCGTTTTTCGGCCGTTAAGCAGGACGTGGCCATGGCCGACGATCTGCCGAGCTGCCCAGATGGTGCGAGCCCAACCGAGGCGACGGATGACGTTGTCGAGGCGTTGCTCGAGGGTCCGCAGCATGACTTCGCCGGTGTTACCCTTGGCCCGAGCGGCGTAATCCATGTAGTTACGGAACTGCTTTTCCATCACGTTGTAGTGATAACGCAGCTTCTGCTTTTCATTGAGACGGATGCCATAATCGCGCAAACGGCGACCGCGGAAGCCGTGCATACCCGGGGGGTTAAGCTGACGCTTGGCTGTGTGTTTGGGCACATCGACGATTGGTACGCCGACGCGACGGGACAGTTTGACTTTGGGGCCTGTGTAGTTGGCCATAGCTGAGATTCCTTGCCCGCCCTATTCCGTTCACGTTTTTCCCTGTTTAACCCGCGTTTTAGTGAAAAAATTCACCAACCAACGCCAATCTCGCAGAGGAAATGTGGGGGGGAGGGGGGTCCTTGTTGGGCTGGGTCGCGGCTGCGACTTTGCGGTCATCAAGAATTCAGGGCGACGCTCGCCCTGCGTGGGGTCATGTCTCGACGTTGGCCATCATCCACACGCAATCACGAGGCTCCTCATGGGAACAGGTCAACGCGTGAGGGGGGGCCGATGCCGAGCCACGCATTATCCTAGATCCCCGCCCCTGCGTCAAGCACCGTCCAGTGGCACGCCAGACCTTGGGCAAGCTTGGACCAACGTGCGCGCCAAGCATGCGTCAAACATACGCCAAAGCACCGTCAGTCCCGAAAAATATACCCTGACGCTATCGCTAAACCGGCTAAGAATGGTATCGAACAGCCTGGTATATCGCCACGTTTTTGTCCGGACTAGCCCAAACCAGCTATGGCAAAGGCATTAATTGACGACCAATAACTAACTTTTTTGCCAATCCCACAATATATCACCAAAGCTGGCACAGCCGCATCAAATCCGCCCAAGTTAATGGCCGATGACATTGGAGATGGACAATAGGTCTTTATAGGGGCGCTCCATGTTTGAGCGATCCCGCATTGTTGCCAAGTAGCTAGGGAACTCGTGGAAGCAAAGTCCGTAAAACCTCAGCCCCCCCGCTTTCGCATATTCAACAAGAATGTGTTGATTGTTCTGGCCATCGGGCTGGGCGCAACGTTCTGGTTGGCCTCCCGCGAAAAGCAATCTCATTACAGTCACGAGATCAAGGCCTTTCGCACCTACGCGCAAAATTCCACCAACATGATCCAAAGTCTGGTCGATGCCCGGCTCGAAGAATTCGACTTGATCAAAGCGTTCTTCGCATCGTCGAGCTATGTCGACGAAACGGAATTCCAGATTTTCATCGAGCCGTTGCTCGACAAGCAAGGCATGTCCGTGGTTCTATGGGTGCCGCAAATCACCGCCGAGCAGCGCGACGAGTTTGAGCAGCCCATTGAATATCAAGGCCAAAGCTACGACTTAAAAATCCAACAATACGACGAGCAAGGCCAACGAATTTCATCCTTGCCACGCGAGTTCCATTACCCGATTCGTTACGCCCAGCCTCACCAAAAGTATGGCGACATGCGAGGCATGGACTACGCGTCTACCGAAAAATTTCGTCATGTCATGGTAGGTGCACGCGACTCGGGTGTCCCGCATGTCTCTCAGGCATCGCCTTTCAATCAACGCAAGAACCCTGACGCACCGATCGTCACGCGAATATTTTTGCCGATCTATATCAACGGCAAGCCAACGGAAACCGTCGAACAACGTCGCAAAAATTTACATGGCTACGTGGTCTGTGCCTTGCGACCTGATGAAACAATCGAATACGCATTAAGCCATCTCGCCCCGGCCGGGATCGACATGCTTGTCTACGATGACAGTCAAACCCAACCCAAACTGATTCACCAACACTTGTCACGCTCACGCAGAGCCGACCAACGCGACAATGTTCGCTTTGAAACACAAATCACCTTTGAACAGTCCATCAAAATCGGCGCCCAGACCTGGCGTATTCGATTCGCGCCAGCCCCGCTTTTGATGGCGCGCATCATGAACGATCAGGCGTGGCTCATCGTCATTCTTGGTTCGATCGGGTCACTACTCTTGGCCACACTGATCGCCACACTGGTCAATCGCGAACGTAACATTGCTCGCATTGTTGACCAGCGCACCATAGAACTCGAAAAAGCGATGGATGCCGCCGAAAGCGCCAACCAATCCAAGAGTGAATTTCTCGCCAACATGAGCCATGAAATTCGCACGCCGATGGGTGCCATTCTTGGCTACGCCGACTTGCTCGATGAAGCCGACCTAACCCCGACAGATCACGCCAGCCACGTCGATACCATCAAACGCAATGGCAAGCATCTGTTGGAAATCCTCAACGACATCCTTGATCTATCCAAGATCGAGGCCGGCAAATTCAGCGTCGAATCAACCGACATATCACTGGCCCAGATCATCAACGATGTGATATCTCTCTTGCGCGTTCGGGCCATCGGCAAGGGCATTAAACTTGATTCCGAATACGTGCTCCCCATCCCTTCAAAAATCAAAACCGACCCCGTGCGCTTGCGACAAATCCTGATGAACCTCGTCGGCAACGCCATCAAATTCACCGAGCAAGGCGGTGTCCGCATTCTCGTACGCTTCGACAATCGCGATCCCGAGAATCATCGCGTCGCCATCGAAATCGTCGACACCGGCATCGGGATTTCCGAAGACCAGATCGACCGCCTGTTCAAGCCGTTCCAACAAGCGGACTATTCCATGACCCGACAGTTCGGCGGCACCGGGCTGGGCTTGGCGATTTCAAAACGACTGGCACAGATGCTCGGCGGCGACATTGAAGTCAAGAGCACCCTCGACGAAGGCAGTTCCTTTATCGTCAGCTTGAAAACCAACACACCGCCCGATGTAAAAATGATCGGCGACATGACCGAAGCTTTCGATCCCAGCGGATCTGACAAAAAACCAACCAAATCGAAACCCATCAAAATTTCAGGCAAAATCCTGCTCGCTGAGGATGGCCCCGACAATCAACGACTCATCTCGTTCCTCTTACGCAAGGCTGGGTTGGATGTCGATGTGGCGGGTAACGGCAAAATCGCGTTGGACATGGCCCTGGATGCGCTGCGCAACAACGTGCCTTACGACCTGATTCTCATGGACATGCAAATGCCGGAGATGGATGGCTACACCGCTACCTACCAGTTACGCGAGTCGGGTTACGATCGCCCCATCGTGGCCTTGACCGCACATGCCATGGCTGGTGATAAAGAAAAATGCCTGAACGCAGGCTGCGATGACTACACGACCAAGCCTGTTAAAAAACAGGAATTGCTCGATATGATCAGCGCGACCATTCAGTATTACAAAATCAAACGTCGGTCCGCCTAATAGCGTCTTGCTCGTTTAATAGTTAGCCGCCGCCCTTGGGCGGCGCGACGGCGAATGGTTGACGCATGCTTCGCGCCGCCCAAAGGCGGCGGCTAACACGCGATATTTGAACGGGACTTTGGTAGCCAACGCGCGAGGGCTAGACCGCTTGCTCCAGGACCAGCAACGAAGCGTCCATATGATTCAAATCGCCATCGCCGGTGATCCGTGCCGGTGCGCCCATGGCCAACAGCGCTCGCTTGATCGCCGCGAGTTTCGGCCAATCATCATCCACATCCATGCCATGCGCTTGACGATGTTTGGCCATCAATCGACAAATGCTGTGGCCGGCTAAACGTTCACGCTGTGACCAGAACACATGCTCCAGATACACCGCGTCTTGAACCCAATGCCCCGGCCTTGTGTGAGCAAAATCGATCAACAACACCGGGCCGTTCGGCGCAGCACTGCGTGACAGCGCATTACCCAGATGCAAGTCGCCATGAATCCATGACGTGATTGGACGCAGGTGCCAATCGTGCAGCCAACTGTCGATTTTTTTCTGTGCTTCTTTGAGCGCTTTTTTCCAACGATGCGCGTGGGGCCAATGTTGTTCGCGCACATACTGACGTGCGGTTTTCAAAACATGATGCCAATCATGCCCCCCCACTTCCCCACCCACATGCCCCCCCACTTCCCCCCCCGCATCGCGCCCGGCCTGTCCAACCTGTCCACCCGTCGACCCGTCGCGTGTCACTTCCGAATCACCACACGCGTTCGACGCACCAGACACCAGTTCATGCGATGAGGCTGCCGCATAAAAACGTGACGTGGCATCAGCTAACAATTCAAACGCTCGATCCGACCAGGCTGCTCCCACCGGCCCATGTGTGATGCGTTCCATCACCACCCACGCAATGTCATAGTCACCCAATTGCAAACCATGGCCGTACACGCGCGGTACGATCGAACCGTGGTCGTGATGTTCATCCTGCAATCGCAACAGCCAACGCAATTCGCACAACGGCACCGGCAACTTCACCACCACCGGCTTGCCATGCCATGTCGCGTAACCGGTTAACGCCCCACCGCGTTGCCAATCCGTGCGAAACCAACTGATGGCTGACAGCGCTCCACCGCTGGCCTGTTGCAACACCGGCGCCAAGCTGGCACCAAACGGTTGATACGGACTGCGCGTCGCACGCACAGCAGACACCGCTGACATACCGGCTCTTGCTGTTGCTCTTGCTGTTGCGGAAATCGAGACCACCTGCGCAGCCCCTGTATCCATCGCACGTTTTTTTATGTCACCCTGATCAACCATCAACGCGCCACCTTCCCAATCCCCCCCCACACCCCCCCCCATCACACCCCCCCATCACGACCAATGCTTCGCGTGGTTCCCGTGGTTTCTCCCCTTGGCCCGATCAATCACATGACCATCGAGACTACCAACCAAGGCCAACCCAATTCAAGATCAAACTGGCCAATTCATGAAAAACTAGTGTTATCGGCAGCTATTTCTAACCCGATAATCTCGACACACTCGAAACATAGCGATTGATTGCTATTGATTGCTATTGAAAACAAAATTTCTAACCCGCACGCCAGGCCACCTTGATGGCTATTGTGCGTTACAATTCTTTTCATGCGCGATACACGACTCGACAAACTGGCCAACGTCATCGTTAACTATTCCACCAGCCTCAAAAAAGGTGACCTCGTTCGCATTACCGGCGAACCGATCGCCATGCCGTTGTTGGAAGCCATCTACGAACATGCGATCAAAATCGGAGCCCATCCTTTTTTGAAATCGTCGCCCGACACGTTGCAACAAATATTTTTCGAACATGCCAGCGATGAACAATTGGCTTACGTCAGTCCGCTGGCGGTGAACGAAGTCGAAACCATCGACGTCAGCATCGGCCTCTGGGCAGAGACCAACACCAAAGCTCTCTCACGCGTCGATCCGACCAAACAAGGCAAAGCATCATCGGCCCGCAAACCGATTTTCAAAACATTCATGGATCGCGCGGCCCTACCCGATGGCGATCCCAAAAAGTTACGCTGGTGTGGCACGCTGTATCCCACCCAATCAAGCGCCCAGGATGCGGAGATGAGTTTGCGCGAGTACGAAGATTTCGTCTTCAAAGCGGGCCACCTCGATAAGGACGACCCGGTCGCGGAATGGAAAAAAATCCAGGCCTGCCAACAAAAGGTCGTCGACTACCTGCAAGGCAAAAAGGAAATTCATTTCCAGACGGCCAACGGCACCGACCTGCGCGTCAACGTCTCCGGCGGTACATGGATCAATTGCTGCGGCAAAGAAAATTTCCCCGACGGCGAAGTCTTCACCGGTCCGACGCTCGACGCACCCGATGGTGGCGTCAACGGTATCGTGCGCTATTCGTTTCCCGCGGTGCATAACGGCCGTGAAGTGCATGACATTGAATTGACATTCGAGCGCGGCCGCGTCGTCGATGCCAAGGCATCCAAGGGCCTCGACTTTCTGATCAAAATGCTCGACCAGGATCCCGGCGCACGTTCGCTGGGCGAGATTGCCATCGGCACCAACTATGCCATCACCGACTATTCCAAGAACACCCTGTTCGATGAAAAAATCGGCGGCACCTTCCACGCCGCTGTCGGCGCGGGCTATCCCGAATCAGGCAACAACAATGAGTCGGGCCTGCACTGGGACATGGTTTGCGACTTGCGAACCGGTGCGGGGGGCGGCACCATCACCGTCGATGGCGAAGTGATCTCCCGCGATGGTAAATTCGTGTTCGACGGCTGGCCCGGCAGGTAACACCGGCGCGGGTGGGCATGGATTGGATCATGAGTCACGGGTTTTACCTCAGGGGTTTTGCCTCAGGAATATCGCCACGGGCGTGACCCATTATTTTGGGCAGTGATACATTTTGAAATGCTTAACGAGCCGCGACCGTCAGAGAGCGGGCCAAACCTGTTGGAAACCCGCTCCCTCACGGTCGCGGCTCGTTAATGTGAACCACTACCTTATTTTGATACTTACACGTAATAATGTTAAAATACCCACCCGGTTTCCCCCGGTTTTGTGGGATTTTTTTCGTGGCTCAATTTTTATAATGATGATTGTTGGTTTTTTACGCGCATCATGCGAACTCATGCGTGTGATCCAGCGTAGTGACTGCGGCAACTTCTCGTATCTATCAATTATCCGCCCGCCAGTCATGGCCAGGCTGATGGCTTTGCTCGGTTTCATCGCGTCTGGTTAATCTTGTCTGGCTCATCAGGCCAGTTCGTCTGCCACACGTTTTTTATTGTTCTCCCAAAAATGGAACATCGCGTGATATTTTCGCGGCCCTGCGACAGCAATACACGTTATCCTGCTTGCATGAATTTCTGATTCATATTCCGATTCACTTCCACCATTGACGGGGCCTCGCCATGCTCAAACGCACGCTCAATCGCATGATTGAGAAAAAACAAACCAGCGCTCGCGAAATCGCAGAATTCGCAGGTGTCTCCACCTCGACCGTGTACCGCTGGATCGCGGGCGAATCCCAACCTGATTTCGATTCCATCCGCTTGCTCGTTCGCCATCTGCCCAACCGCAAGGCCCAAGAAGCCCTGCTCCATGCATTCACCACCGGCAGCGGCTGGACATTCACCCGGCCTGACCACGACCTCGACGTCAACCGCGATGGTGCCATCAATAGCGACGACGCCCTCGACGCGGCCATCGAAGCCGTCCGAACATCCTCGCACGCTCTCAAGGAAGTCCGCACCGCCTGCCTCAATGGCAACACCTCCGCGGAGCAAACCCTCAACCTCATCCAGTTACTCCACCACACCACTCAGCAATGCACCATCGCCCAACACGTGCTCATGCACATGAGCGACGAAGCGAGCAAACGCAAAAAAGCAAAACTAAAACTAGCACGCTAACCCCCCCCACCCCCCACTTTTCCCCTGTAAAAATTCCTGCAAAAACCCCTGCTATGTAGCCGATTCAATCCTTGCACCTATCCCTTCCGGGTAACAACCTCGCATACTTTTGCGGGGTTGTTTTTTAAGGCGATGTCCTCGCAATGATTGATGATTCGAGGCTTTTCATACCAATTCCATATAAAACACGCACATCATTTATAGTTAGCCGCCGCCCTTGGGCGGCGCGAAACGTGCGTCAAACATCGGCCGTCGCGCCGCCATAAAGGCGGCGGCTAACACGCAATTTTTTTTTGGATTGGTATTACAGCGTCAACCACCCGACATATCACCGGCGGTGATGGTCAGCTCCACCGCATTCGAGGCGTCCGATGCGCCTGATTCATCACATGCGGATGCCGATTCACTTTCAACATGCAATTTCGCCACGCGGTGCGTGGACCAATCAGTCACGCGACGATCCGGAGCATCGGGATTATCGTTGCCATACTCATGCAGCAGCTTGTAATGATTGTCACGCTGCGCAGGCGTGAAACCCGCATCGCGGATCAGGTGACACAACACCGCTTCGTCCAGGCAATACGTCGTGCCCGCGGCGCTCACCACGTTTTCTTCCATCATCACACTGCCCATGTCCGACGCGCCGTAGAACAACGCCAACTGCCCCACCTTCGGGCCCATCGTCACCCATGATGAGCCGATCGAATGGATGTTGTCCAGGAACAAACGACTGATCGCTTGCATGCGTAAATATTCGGTCGCGCCGGCCATGCGTAATGATCGGCCTGCCTCGGGCACAGCACGGCGACACGCGGCTTTATCATGCGGATCGATTTCGCCGGCCATGATTTTGTCAGCCAGTGTATCGCCAGCGAATGGCCCCTGACCATCCCACTCTTTAATCCGTCCCAACGGCGTGTTTTCCCGCTGAAACGGCCAGGCGATGAACGAATGGTATCGGCCTGCCCATTTGTTTTTGATCGCTAAATCCTGCGCTTCACGCACACGATTCATGTGATCGATTCGATCGGCCACGCCTTCGATATGCCCGAACATCATCGTCGCTGAGGTCGACATGCCCAACCGATGCGCGGTCGCCATCACGGCCAACCATTGGTCCGCGGTCGCCTTGCGGATACCGATGCGTCGTCGTACCGATTCGATAAAAATTTCGCCACCGCCACCGGGCAATGAATCCAACCCCGCGTCCATCAGCCGCTGCATGATCACGTCCAGTTTTTCCTGCCACATCTCGGCAGGCATCTCATGACCACGGCCAGGTTGGGTCGTTGGAAAACCTTCGATATCAAACACCGCGACAAATTCCACAAACTCCGGAGGACTGAATCCATGCACATGGATGTGCGGAAATTTCGATTTGATCCCCGTGAGCATGTCTTCGTAAAACGTGATCGGCAATTCCGGATGCATCCCGCCCTGCAACAGAATTTGCGTCCCGCCGATGTCGGACAGTTGTTGGATTTTTTCGTGTAGCTGTTCGGTCGATAACGTGTAGCTATCCTGCGCCCCCAGGTCGCGCTTGAATGCACAGAACGTGCAATCAGCGGAACACACATTGGTGTAGTTGATGTTGCGATCAATGACGTAGGTGCGAATCTGATCGCCATGTATGCGTTGGGTCACGGCATTGGCCCAGCGCCCCAAATCGTGCAACGACGCGCGATGGTAGAGCTGCATCGCCTGCTCCGGGGTCAGCCGAGCTTCCCCCGAGATCACTTTCGCCACATACGCCCACATGTTTTCCGCCTTGCTTGTATCCGATGGTGTCGCGTCTGATGACACGCTACCGACCCCACTCTCGTGAGTGGTGTCGTCGGTCGATTTCGTAGGGTTGGTTGATTTCGTGTCGTGGCCCATGCCGTGATTATACGAACTCATCACGGCGTGGACGTGCCGACTTTGGCGCCCGACGGGGCCTTGTCGTCTTTATCGCCTTCCCCGGGCAAAATCGTCGGAAAATCACGCCCGGCATAAGGTTTAGAGGCCAGCACCTGCTTACCCACCACTTGTCCACCCGCGTAATAAATGCGAATCTGATCCTCTGCCAACAGTCGCAACTTGATTTTGATCACGTCCGCTTCGCTGACTCCCATCGGAAAATCCGGCGATTCACGCAGTCGCTCCAATTCAAACCCCTCGAAAATATTCGCCACATGGGCCTCGGTCATACTTTCCTGCACCGAACCATATTTGTCGGCAATACTGCGATATTCCAAGGTAAACATCGCGTAACGCACTAAGGCCAACAGCACAAGCACACCCGCGAGCACACCAGCCAATCGCTTGAGCCCCTGCTTTTTGTTGGCATTCTTTGCCGCGACAGCCGCTGATGATGGACTGTCTTTTTTATCGTTTGTGTCTTCGGAAGCCATAGCGACACATTGTAAATGCGCCGCGGCAAATACACCACTGCGCAACATAACCTGACATGCGATATCCAACATGCGATCGCGCGCGACCCACTCACGCCTAACAACTTTGCATCAACTTTGCATCACACCACCAGCCATCGCATTAACCGAATGCTCATGACTCGAATCCTCATGACCTAAATCCTCGCGCCCCAATCCATACTAGCCCCCGGTGAATACCGGGGGGTCTGTACCAGGAAAAACACGAAACCCCACGACTGAACAACGAGACTGATCAACGGGACTGATCAACGGGACTGACACAACGTCGCGACTCTACCATTTCGCGACTTCGCTCAGCTTCTTTAATTGCTACTTCCAAGTTGCGCGTGCGATGTCTCGTTGAATCGCATGACTGATTCGCTAGACGGATTGCCATCCCAATCACATCTTCGACGCGAACCTTCAACATATCTTCAACGCACCCTTAACATATCTTCAACGCAATCTCGTCTTACATTTTCGGCGTCGGCACAAACGCTCCGCCGCGACAATTTTTCAGGTAATTCAATCCATGCACCTGCCCGGTCATTTCCAGATCACCGCTATAAACCGGATCATGCCAACCTTCAATATCGATGCAACCCTGATAGCCTGCCTTGCGCAAAATCGAAATCACATCTGTCCAATTCGTATCACCAAAGCCAGGCGTGCGGTGATCGACAAATGCTTCGCCACCGCGAATTCCCTTGGTTTTTACCACATCCCAATGCACTGTCGCGTCCTTGCCATGCACATGAAAAACCTTGTCCACATACTTTTTCAACTGCGGAATCGGATCGATTAATGAATACATCTGGTGGCATGGCTCCCACTCCAAACCGATGTTGTCCGCGGGCAAAATATCAAACATCATGTCCCACGCATTGGGCGAATGCGCAATATTAAAACCCGCCGCATCTTCCCAACGCCCACCCATGTCGCAATTTTCAAATGCCAGACGCACGCCCTGATCCGCGGCGCGTTTTGCCAATGGACTGAATACTTTCTTATACGTTTTCATCGCTTCGGGCACGCTCTTGCCCGGCAACGATCCCGCGAAGCCAGCCACAATATCGCAACCAAACATCGCACACGCATCGATGCAACGCGCCCAGTGGTTCGCATTTTTTTTACTCACCAAAGGATTGCCAAACATACCCAACGAACTGATCACCGGCCGGGTCGACGTGTCCGCATGATCCAACACCGCCCGCACTTCGTCCGCATATTTTTTCAAATTGAAACCCGTGGGAATCTCCTGCCAGAAGGTCAACGAAAAACTTTCAAAGCCATGTGGCACAATTTTCGACAAGTACGCAGCGCCACTGGTTGCAGGGGCCAACGTGCCGATACGAATGTCCTGGTGATCGCGATGTGAATTTTTTTTCGACTTGGCCATGTTGATAAATCCCTCAGTGTGGGGTTTGCGAAATAGGGGGTGCAAAGTGCAGAAGACAAAACGTATGGTGGCAAAGTGTGCCGGGGGCAATTTGTGTGTGTGGGGCGTTCCGGCGTGTGGGGCGCTCCGGATTGTGCGGGCAGGATAGCAGACCCGACCGTTGCTCTCATGTCGTAAACCACAGTAATCGATTCGTTTGAAAATCCTCACGTGAAAATTCTCATGTTAGAGCGTCTTGCAAAATTTCAGACTCCACGACATCCACGCGAAACGGGACACCTAAGTCAACACCCCCCCAACAACCCCCAACTACCCCCAACCAACCCATTGCGGTGCGCCCAAATTTTTTGTCAATCCCACCACACATCCCCCGCTCGACTCCCACCATATCACTGCGCGACCGCTCACATCATTACGCCACTCGCCCCTCAATGACAGCCCCAACTTTCGCTCCACCTTTGGCCCCACCCTTCCCCGAAGCCCCACACGCCGCGCCGATTTTCCACAATTATCACCAATCACACCCTCAATCCTGATGGGCCAATCACCAAATTCGTACCCCATTTCATTTTTTTTTAGGGCCGCGAGGTCCAAATCAGGCCCTCGATCTGAGATTTTTCCAACGCACGGCGCCCAAAACCCAGGCCCGATAACCGCGTTTTTTGGGCATGGATGGTGGATAACTCGGCCAACGAAAAAAAATCGCAAGAAAATTCAAGCCCGCTCACACAACCCATTGACATTCACAGGCTATGATGTTGTAATGGTTTACAGATTTCAGGGACCAGATTCACGTGCCACGGGTGCCAATTAATTTTCCCCAGAGGCAACGTGTCGGCTTGACATGCGATTGGATTACCCTAAGATTTCCCTCCCCTCGGAAATCGAGCGGCATTCAAAATTCAACCCCACGGTTGGAACACCTGAATGCCACAAGAGCCAGGGGGTCTTGCCAGCCTAAGGCTTTCAGGACCAGCCGAGTTAACCCGCTTGGGTCACCTCGGTGAGCTAAAAATGCCTTTAGGCATCAGCCGCTCGAACGATCTTTGACAAGTGAACAGTTTAGACGACGCTACGAGGATGTGGCCATATCACAGGTTTTCACAGATCTGCTTTTATGGTGAATCTCATCATTCGATGCCAGTTGCTTTTTCACAGGAGCTTCTGGAACAACATTGATATTGGCTTACATTCTTGTGACACGTGGTTTGTTTTTTAGTCGAAGCAAATCACGTAAGATATTCTTGGAAACAAGGATAAGAATTAAAGCCAAATAAAATCGAATCGGTTATTGAGGCCGATTCACGACCGGTCTATCGGGTATGACGCGTTTGCTTAGGCAAGCACGGTATATTTTGATAGATCACCAGGTCGAACAACTTCTCTCGAAGCTAATACTCACTAGTCCCCCCCGGGTTAGTGAGTAGCAACGAATAAAATTGAAGAGTTTGATTCTGGCTCAGATTGAACGCTGGCGGTATGGTTAAAACATGCAAGTCGAAGGAGATCCACTCTTCGGAGTGGTGAACTGGCGAAAGGGCGAGTAATGCGTTTCTAACGTGCCCCAAGGTGAGGGATAGCTCAGGGAAACCTGTGGTAATACCTCATAACCCCATTAAATCGTATGGTTTTTTGGGCAAAGGTTTACTGCCTTGGGATCGGGGAACGTGCTATCAGGTTGTTGGTGAGGTAAAAGCTCACCAAGCCTTAGACGGCTAGCGGGTGTGAGAGCACGACCCGCCGCATCGGGACTGAGACACTGCCCGGACTCCTACGGGAGGCTGCAGTAACGAATATTCCGCAATGCGCGAAAGCGTGACGGAGCAATACCGCGTGCAGGATGAAGCCCCTCGGGGTGTAAACTGCTGTCAGGATTTAGGAACACAATGACCAGATCCAGAGGAAGGACCGGCTAACTTCGTGCCAGCAGCCGCGGTAATACGAAGGGTCCAAGCGTTAATCGGAATCACTGGGCTTAAAGCGTGCGTAGGTGGAAATGTAAGTATCTTGTGAAATCCCACAGCTCAACTGTGGAATTGCTCGGTAGACTGCATTTCTTGAGGTCGGTAGGGGCTGTCGGAACGATAGGTGGAGCGGTGAAATGCGTAGATATCTATCGGAACGCCAAAGGCGAAGGCAGACAGCTGGGCCGATTCTGACACTGAGGCACGAAAGCGTGGGTAGCGAACAGGATTAGATACCCTGGTAGTCCACGCCGTAAACGATGTACACTAGATCGGGGAGGTTTTGACGCCATCCCGGTCGAAGCAAAAGTATTAAGTGTACCGCCTGGGGAGTACGGTCGCAAGGCTAAAACTCAAAGAAATTGACGGGGGCTCACACAAGCGGTGGAGCATGTGGCTTAATTCGAAGCAACGCGAAGAACCTTATCCTGGGTTTGACATGTATGGATTAGCTACCAGAAACGGTAGTAACGCGCTTGCGTGGAACATACACAGGTGCTGCATGGCTGTCGTCAGCTCGTGCTGTGAAGTGTCGGGTTAAGTCCCTTAACGAGCGAAACCCCTATCATTAGTTGCTACCAGGTAATGCTGAGGACTCTAATGAGACTGCCGGTGTCAAACCGGAGGAAGGTGGGGATGACGTCAAGTCCTCATGGCCCTTATGCCCAGGGCTGCACACGTGCTACAATGGCGCGTACAAAGCGAAGCGATACGGCAACGTGGAGCAAATCGCATAAAGCGCGCCCCAGTTCGGATTGGAGTCTGCAACTCGACTCCATGAAGGTGGAATCGCTAGTAATCGCGTATCAGCTACGACGCGGTGAATACGTTCCTGAGCCTTGTACACACCGCCCGTCAAGTCATGGGAGCCGGTAGTACCCGAAGCCGCACCGATTCAGGTGTGTCGACGGTAAGATCGGTGACTGGGACTAAGTCGTAACAAGGTAGCCGTAGGGGAACCTGCGGCTGGATCACCTCCTTTCTAAGGGATTCCTTAGACGCCACACCCGGAGCGATCCGGATGGCGAATTCGTCAACGCAACCTCGTCTCACCTCTCAAAGCCTCGGCCTTAAAACCAAAGCCTAGAGAAACGAGATAGCATCGTGGTAACACGGTGTCAAAGCCACTCTAAACTGTTCACTTGCAAAGATCGTTCCCCAACCTGGGCCGATCACTGCCCTACCGTTCCTCACCGCACGCAAGTGCATCTGACGGAACCCAAATTTACCCCCCCACTAAAGTCCCGTGGCGTAAGCTGCGGGGCTTTTTTTATGCCCCCCCACATTTCCCCTGCATATCTGGCGTGGGGTGGAAATATGTAATCACCCTACCCGGCTCACGAACTCGCGCGTTAGCCGCCGCCCTTGGGCGGCGCTAATCATCGGGCAAACACAAGCCATCGCGCCGCCATAAAGGCGGCGGCTAACGATAAACCACACGCATGTTTTTGTGGAATTGGTATTACCCCACCGTAGGGCAGACATACCTGCCCGCCATTTGCTAATGTATAAACGACGATCACAAAATCCGACGTAACACCAACTCAATATAAAGACGGGCAAGTATGCCCGCCCTACTCGGCTGTGAGAAGCGAGCATGGAAAAAAAAGAATACCTGAACATGTTGGCCAGTCAATTGGCTCAAGAGCTTACCGCACACAACACCATTCGCAATTTTGTTGGCATGCACCCTGCACTGATCGGAGCATATGCAGAGGCGTCGGTCATTCAGTTCATTAAGCGCATCGTCTTTCCCTTGCGTGTGTCTACTGGGACGATCATCTACGAGGGAAACGTAGGAAAAAAACCACCACAACTTGACATCATAATATGGTCTCCCGCACCTGTACCTGCAGTATTCGAAAATGGGGATTACGCCATAGTTCCTCGTGGTAGTGCACACGGATTTATCGAAATCAAGTCGACTGATTATAGTAGTTCAGTAAAAGACATATCGACATGCCTAGATCATGAATCAGAACTCATTCAGCCTAAAATTGAAGGATATAGGGGCGCCTTAGGTATCGTATGCCTTGCTCAGAAAAAAACCAGCAAAATAATGCGAGATCTTATTGCAGACAATCGCGGCCTCATTTTGTTGAAGCAAGAGGGAGACCATACCGTTCCAAATCCGGATGGCGTTTGGACGTTGATAAACTTCCTTGCTCACGTACGTCTCCGAGCGAGCGCTATCGATGGTCGGCTAACTGTAAACCATAAACCTACATCTAATTATTCGATCAGCTAGCAAGTAGGGAAGTTTTAAACGCAGCGAACCCACCGCGGATAGGGTTTGAACAAGGCAAATGGGTTGGGAGTCGAATCGCTAAAATCGCAATCGGCGAAGGCGGACCGCCGGTATGCACCGACGGCTAGGATTAAATATAATTTTGCCGCTTATTGCGCAATTGATAGCCCGCGGTGAATACCGCGCGGCAAGACTGCAGGCGGGTTTCTGACGTGCGATGCGGTTTGTGTTGTGTGCAGCACGTAGGCTGGGTTGATTGAGAGGCTTGGATATGAAACGTCAAGCGGCACGACATCTCGATGAAGCGCAGATGCGGCTCATCGTTGAGGCGATGCAAGCGATGGCGGACGGGGAATCAATGCGGGCTTCGGCAGTAAGCGATGCACACAAGCGGGCGAACAAGAAAACGTTGAGTCCGCTAGCCCGCACGCAACGCTTACGCATTTCGGGGCGGACAATTCGCAATGGGCTGGAATAGTCACTTGAACGTATTGTGTTATCGATTCATCAATCGAAAATTGATCGTCGCACATCATAAAAATTCTAGCCCGCGGTGAATACCGCGCGGCGGATTGCGGGCATGTTTACGACGTGCTTTGCGGTGCGGTTTGCGAAGTGTGTTGTGTGTGCGGTGCGGGAAACCCGCGGTATGCACCGCGGGCTAATAAAGAGATCGTGCAGGCGATTGTTGTTGGTTTTTGTGTTTTGTTTATAGACTGCGTCGCGGACTATTTTTCTGTTTTTTGTTTGTCGTCTGCATTGCGAGCTAGTTTTCTTTGTTATTTTGCTGTTTTTTTCGCAATTCATAGCCTGCGGTGTATACCGCAGGGCAGGATTGCAGTAATTTTTTTCTATGGCGGTCTATCTGTTTACGTATCATGCGTATCGGTCATGGAGTCCGGCGAATCCGCGTGGGTATGTGAAACGTACACAAGGGATTCTGCCCCGCGATGCGAAGATGGCGCAGCGTTATGACGAAGCGGCGAAACATCCTGCGGTGCGATTTGATCGATCGATGCAACAGGTGATGTGCGAGGAATTACAGGCACTCTGTGCACAGCAAAGCTGGCGGTTACATTATGCGTGTATCACGGCAACGCATGTGCATGTGCTAGTGAGCTGGGAAACGTTTATTGAATTTGGCAAAGTACGTTTGCGCCTCAAACAACGTTTGGGACGGGCATTGAGCGTGGCGTGTGATCAGACGGGGCCCTGGTTTGTGCAGGGTTCGAGTCGCAAGCAGGTGCGGGATCATCAGCATTTTGATTATTTGCGTCAGAGGTATTTGCCGCGCAAGACGCATCGCGGGGTTCATTATTGTGAGCAGCGCGGGGTGTGGGAGCAGTGAACGCTGGGGTCTAACGAATGGCGATGGTAAACGTGCCGCGCGGTATGCACCGCGGGCTATTAAAGATAAGAAGTGTGTGTTGAGTTGTGAGTTGTGAGTTGTGAGTCGTGAGTCGTGAGTCGTGAGTCGTGAGTCGTGAGTCGTGAGTCGTGAGTCGTGAGTCGTGAGTCGTGAGTCGTGCAAATTTTATAGCCCGCGATGTATATCGCGGGGCCGGTGTGGTGCGTGGGGGGGGGTGCGTGGGGAGGCGAGGTATGATACGTGGTGACTTGCTTTACATTATTGGTTGATTGAGTTTGGGCATGACGGGGTGCGGTTACAGGTTGATATTTTGCAGGAGCTGAGATGATGAGCATGATTTCATTAACGGGCCTCGCCGCGGGTGCGATGGATCCGGCGTGGACGACGATCGTGGGGATCCTGATGGGATTCGGCTTGGCGTCGGCGTGCGGGTTTCGGCTGTTTGTGCCAATGTTGATCACGTCCATGGTGGCCCGGTCGGGGGTGGTCACGCTATCGTCTGGCTTTGACTGGATGGCCTCCGATGTGGCGTTGTTTGCATTCGCAGCGGCCACGGTCGTGGAAATTGCCGGGTACTACGTGCCATGGGTGGACAATCTGTTGGACACGATTGCGACGCCAGCGGCAGCGATTGCGGGAACGCTGGTAGCTGCGCCGTTTATCACGGGCATGGACCCCAGTTTGGAATGGCTCATCGCGGCGATCGTGGGCGGCGGATCGGCGACGGGTATTCAACTGTTTACGGTAGGGACGCGTGCGGTTTCAACATTGACCACCGGCGGGCTGGGCAATCCGGTGGTATCGACGGCCGAGGCCGGAGCGTCCACCGTGTTGGCGGGCATGGCGTTGTTTGTGCCGATCCTGGCGGCGCTGATCGTGATAGGTTTGTTCGTGATGTTTTTCAAGCTGGTGCGCCGCCGCAAACTGACGCGGATGCAAGACGGCCCTTCGCATGCATCGCTCAAGCCTGCGGCGGAGTCAGATGACGGCGTGATCACGGTGTCATCCGATGCGTTCGATGCGTGACATGCGTGACATGCACGCGCCGATGCGCGGCACATAAGCGCGTCGGGTGTTCGTGTGTTAAGGCCGAGAAAAAAACGCACGGCAACGCTGCATATAAGCAGCGTCCAAACGAGGCACGACACAATACGGTGTGGCGCTTGGCATGACCTGACGATGCTACACCAAGAAAGGCCGAGGCGAGTCACCCCTAACCCCACCGGCGAATTTAATGCCGGGTGGCGCGAGGCCGGGCTTCGTTGACGTTCAAGCGTCGGCCCTCGAATTCGTTGCCGTTGAGTGCTTCGATCGCATCGAGGCCTGCCTGGTTCTCACCCATGGTCACAAAAGCAAAGCCTTTGGGTCGGCCGGTTTCGCGATCGTTGATGATGGCCACTTCGACGACTTCGCCGTGTTGAGCGAACAGATCGCGTAAGGCCTCTTCGGTGGTTTGGTAGTTGAGGTTGCCCACATAAATTCTCATCGCAATTGCCTCACGCTAAAACATAAAAACTCACAAACTGACCCGGAAACCGGGCCGTCTGAACTAAACAGCAATTTCACAAATTACGAAATCACTACGATTTCGAATCCGTTCGATTTTGCAACGACCATGGTTGCGGCATTCCGTTTTAATGTTTTTCAAATCACTCGGACGTCAAACGATTGCGACCCACGGGCATACCAACAATCACACCCGACAATCACACCCGACTAAGACACGCGGCAAACCGTATCAATCACCCGCACCCGCACCAGCATCAGCATCGGCGTTTGGATCGGCGTCGACAGGGTCACCAAAACTCGCAGCCGCACTGCCACGAGGTGCACGAGGTCGCGTCTCGGCGATCTCGAGGGGTTGGCCATCGACCATGTGACCGTTGAGATCGACAATGGCTTGCTGCGCCTCTTCGTTGTGTGACATTTCAACAAATCCGAACCCGCGTGACTGCCCCGTGGCAGCATCGCGGATAATTGTCACTGCATCCACTTGGCCGTATTGCGAAAACAAATCATGCAATACCGTTTCCTTGGCATCGTCGCTGAGATTTCCAATATGAATACGAAGCATATTTCAAATACCCAATACGACAAATCGCCGCCGGGTTCACTGTAACAACCCGCGAATCATTCGACAAGAACCTTCGTGATTGAGTCGGCCAAATACCCTATTAACGTAACCCTACCGAGATGCGGCCTGATTTTTTTTCAGTTGGGCACGCAACAGGATCAATCCGACCAACCCCATGATGGTGGCGATTGCGGTGATCGGAAATGCCGCCAGCAACAGCACCAACAGATAATAAAAATCCAGCACGCCAAACAAAGCGACAATCAAGCCAACCAAGCCCACGACCGCCAACCTGCGTACCGCCGAAAAATATTTTCCAAGTTTCGGCCGAAACATTGCCGTGGCAATCGACTTGAATCGTTCGACCAACAACCAGGTGCCGATCGCTCGACAGACCAACCCTGTTTGCGAGCAAATCATCACGAGCACGCCCAGACGGTCGTCCCCTGCCTCGTAGAAATAATTGAGTACCACGAATGCGATGATAGATAACACCATGACCAGATTGACGCCTGCAGCGATCCCAGTCACGCGGCTGATACGTGTTTGCGTTTGGCCCGACCACACACCATGGGAACCGACCCACCACAGAATATTTCCCGTCAACACGACACCCGCAATCAGCGGCCAGATATTTGCATTCCCTGTCAAGGTGAACCACAGGACCAACCATGTGAAACAGGTACAGCCCAAGCTGATGGCCAGGCAAGTGATGGCACGACCTAATTTATTCCGCGAAGCGCGATCGCCTAACAAGCGTTCCATCATCGCGATCGATTCGCCGATGGAGGTCCCACATTCCGGGCATGTAGCTTCATCGGCCAACCCGCGCACGTTGTAACCACATCCCAGACAGGCCACATCGGTTTCAGGAACAGTTGTTGTTTCCATGAATGCAATGCCTGTCTGCCTGTGTCAGCATGTGGCGACACACGAAAAGTCAGAGCGCCAGAACGTCAGAGCACCAAAGCGCCAGAACGAATAATGCGAGGGCACGGTAATGCTATAGCGTTACGCCGTTACAGCGTTACAGCGTTACGCACCCAGAAGTTTTGTCAGGTTTTCAAAACTGGTTTTCACCGATGCCATCGGATCGCCGTCAACCCAGTCGCTGTCTTGTTCGACGATCAGGTATTTAACGCCGACCGATTCAGCGATGTCGAGCGCCGCTTTGATGGGCACGTTCCCGGTTGAGATTTCCGTGAATGTCGGACCGCCATCGGAATTCAATTCTTTGTGCGCATCCTTAACATGCAACAACGGCACTCGTCCCGACAGACGTTGCATGGTAGCCAGAACATCTTGCCCACCCACGGTCACCCAAGCGATGTCCAATTCGCTGGACATTTGCGGAATGCCATCAAAGATCAAATCGAATGGGCAAGCCTTTTCGGGATGATCGGCAATCGCATCGAATTCGAATGCGTGGTTGTGATAGGAAAGCGACAGCCCTGCCTGGCGACATTGGGCCTCCGCGTTCTTCAATTCCTCGACGGCGGTGGTCCATGCAGCGACGCTGCGGTCTTTGCGAAAAATGCCGGGGCACACCGCGAGGGTCGTGCCCAGGGTTTTGAGTTCGCGTTCCAACTGATCGAACGCCCCGTCGCCGGTGAATCGCTCGATGGCCACGTGCGAACTACACACGGTCAATCCCAGGTCATCGCACATTTTGCGGACCTGAGCCGGGTCGTGATCGTACAGGCCTGCAAACTCAACATTTTTGTAGCCGATGTCAGCGACGGCTTTGAGCGTGTCGGCAAAATTTTTCGCCATGACGTCGCGGACGGTGTATAGTTGCAAGGCGATCGGTAGGGTCATGTGTCTGGTTCCTGAAGGGAAAATTATGGGTGAAAAATAGTGGTCATCGGCCCGACGTCCCGGGCGAATTCAGACCATAACGTCAATGCTATCAGACAACAACATCAAGGGTTCAGACCGGCATGCCCATATGCTAAAATGGGCAAAATTCCCCCCCCCACACACGCCACACACACGCCCCCACACAAGCCCCACCAACGCCCCACCAAACGGAGCACGCCACGGATGGCAAACACGACCGCATCAGCCCCGAAGAATAAAACCAACCAGACGCCCGCCAGTAATCCCAGTCCTGCCAAGGCGCCTAATGGCACGTTTGCTCACCTGCACCTGCACAGCGAATTCTCCTTGTTGGACGGGGGCAATCGTGTCGATCGCCTGATCAATCGCGTCAAGGAACTGGGCATGTCCGCGGTAGCGCTGACCGATCATGGCAACCTCCACGGCGCGGTTTCCTTTTACAACAAAGCGAAAGACGCAGGCATCAAGCCGATCATGGGCATCGAGGCCTACGTCGCGCCGGATGTCAACGGCAAAACCTCCGACCGAACCAATCGCGAATACACCGGCGTGTCCGATGGTGGGTTTCACCTGGTGCTATTGGCGGAAAATCAAACCGGCTGGCAGAATCTTTTGAAACTCAGTTCGGACGCTTATCTGAATGGGTTCTACTTCAAACCGCGCATGGATAAAACCACGTTGACCCAATGGGCTGACGGGTTGATTGCTATCAATGGACACTTGGGTTCGTCACTGGCTTACCACCTGACGCGGTATCAACAGACCAACGACATCGCCCATTACAAAACCGCCTTGGCCGAAGCCAAATGGCACGCCGAAATTTTTAAACCCAACGAAAACGGCGAACCGCGTTTTTACATCGAACTCCAACGCCACGAAACCAAAGAACAGGACGACATCAACCCCCACCTGGTTCGGCTCGCTGGTGAATTGAATCTGCCATTGGTCTGCGACAATGATGCCCACTTTCTGTTGGCTGACGATTGGGATGCTCACGATACGTTGTGTTGCATTTCGATGGGCAAACTCAAAGAAGAACCCAATCGCCTCAAATACCCACGCGAGTTGTATGTCAAAGGCCCGGACCAGATGGCGGCCCTGTTCACCGACTATCCCGAATCGGTCGAAAACACTGCGAAAATTGCCGAGCGTTGCAATGTGGAATTGGACTTCAGTGCCAACCACGCGCCCGTGGTAAAAATTGTTCCGCAAAAATCCAGTGAGGTCAAAGAACATCCCGTCGGCAGCACCGAATGGTTCAAAGCATTTTGCACGCAGTACCAACTCGAACCTTTCGACACAACCAAAGACAAACTCTCACCGACCAAGTTGAAAGAGCAATGCGATCAGGCATTGCGTGAACTATCCGAAGCCGGTGCCGTGTGGCGATATGGTGAAGACGGCATCACCGATGCCATCCGGGCCCGACTCGATCGCGAACTGACCATTCTCGCGGACAAATCGATCAGCGCGTATTTCCTGATTGTGTGGGACTTCGTCAATGAAGCACGCCGACGTGGCATTCCATCAAACGCCCGTGGTTCAGGCGTGGGCACCATGGTGGGCTATTGCCTGGGTCTATCCAATGCCTGTCCCGTGCAATATGGTTTGCTGTTCGAACGATTCACCGACCCGGACCGATCGGAATACCCCGATATCGATATCGATATCTGCCAGGACGGCCGTCAGGAAATTCTCGAATACGTGCGCGACAAATATGGCTACGTCGCCCAGATCATCACCTTCGGAACATTGAAAGCCCGCGCGGCCATTCGCGATGTGGGTCGCGTGTTGAACGTATCGCTCAGCGATGTCGACAAGGTTTGCAAACTCATCGGCGACGGACTGGGCGTCACCCTGGATCAGGCACTCGCATCCGAACCTGACCTGAAAGATTTATACAACGACAACCCATTGCACCGGGCGATGATCGATACCGCGCGACGATTGGAAGGCCTGTCACGACACGCGGGCATTCATGCCGCCGGTGTCGTGATCGCCACTCAACCGTTGGATAATATCGTGCCGTTGTATCGCCAGGGCTCAGACGAACAGTTGCCGACTGTCACGCAATGGGATGGCCCGACGTGTGAAAAAGTCGGGCTGTTGAAAATGGACTTCCTGGGCCTGCGCACGTTGTCGATTATCGAGCGTGCGAAAAAACTGATTCGCGAATCGCTGACGCCCGAACAAATTGCCAAGACCGTCCGCCGAAAAGATGTCGAAGAAAATACCGACGTTTTGATTGATGATCCATTGGATCTCGATCGTTTGAAATTCGACGACCCGCGCGTGTTCGATCTGTTTGCTCGTGGCGACACGGCTGGTGTGTTTCAGTTTGAATCCGGCGGCATGCGTAACCTGTTGATGTCGATGAAGCCCGACCGTTTGGAAGATTTGATTGCGGCCAACGCGCTGTTTCGCCCGGGCCCGATGGAATTGATTCCCAACTATTGCGATCGCAAACATGGGCGAGAAGCGGTCCCAACCACGCACCCGATCGTGGAAAAATTCACCAATGAAACCTACGGCATCATGGTGTATCAGGAACAGGTGATGCAGATTGTGCACGAGCTGGGCGGGATCCCGCTGCGGCAGGCATACACCCTGATTAAAGCGATCAGCAAGAAAAAAATGAGCGTGATCGATGCGAATCGCGCACAGTTTATCGAAGGGGCCGACAAAAACGGCCTGGGTAAAAAACAAGCCGACGAATTGTTCGACCTGATTCTGAAATTTGCCGGCTATGGTTTCAATAAATCGCACTCGACCGGCTACGCGATCGTCGCCTATCAAACGGCGTATCTGAAAACCTATTTTCCCTGCCAGTACATGGCCGCAGTGCTGACCTATGAATCGGTGAGCACGGAAAAAGTCGTGCAGTACATCGACGAATGCAAACGCGTACAAAAACCCGGCGGCGGGCGCGGCGTGGAAGTGCGCCCGCCGGAAGTGAACCTGTCGGAAGTCGAGTTCACCGTCGTGTACACCGAGGCCGATCCACCGCAAGGCCAACGCACCGCTGATGATGGACATATCCGTTTCGGTTTGTCAGCCGTCAAAGGCGTCGGCGAGAAAGCCATTCGCGCGATCATCACCGCGCGTCAAAAAGATGGCGTGTTCAAAAGCCTCTACGACTTTTGCGAACGTGTGCCATCGTCAGCGGTGAACCGATCGACGATTGACGCATTGATCAAGTGCGGGGCTTACGATTCGATTCATGAAATCGAAAATCGCGCGGCACTGTGCGAAGCCTTGGAAAGCGCGATGGCTGCGGGTTCGAGCGTGGCCGCCGATCGGATGGCCGGCCAGTTCACGATGTTTGAATCATTTGCTGAGGCGGCCCCGGAAACCCCGGAAACTAAAGCACAAAGTACCGCCCTACCCAATGTGGCTCCGTGGTCGAAACGCGATTTGTTGCAACATGAAAAAGACGTGCTGGGCTTCTACGTGTCCAGCCATCCGTTGCACGATCATCAACACACCATCGACACGTTTGGCACGGTGACGATCGAACAGATCAAACAATTGCCGGCTGACGTTGAGGTATTGCTCGGTGGCATGTTGACGCGCGTACGCAAAACGGTGACGCGTGCGAAACAGGAACCGATGGCCATGCTGAGCATTGAAGACGCGAGCAGTGCTGCCGGTGCGGGCCCGATGGATGCGGTGGTGTTTCCACGCACGTATGCGGTGGTGCAGCCGTTATTGGAGTCGGACGCGATCGTGATTTTGAAAGGTAAAATCGATCGGCGACGCGAAGAGCCGAACCTGATCGTCGACGAAGTGATTCCCATCGAAATGGCGGCAGAACGATTGACGCGCGCGGTGCGTATTAAATTGCGGCCACCCGGATGCCCCGGCAGTTTGCGAAAGCAACCATACAACGGCGAGCTGAATCAATTGGACGTGCTATTGCAACAGGAATCGCGCGCCGCCAATGGCACATCGGCACAGGTGTACATGGAAGTTCATGAACAAGGCCAAGTCGTGAACCTGCGTCTGGATGGCCTGCACATTCGCGTCAATGGTTCATTGCCCCAACGCATCGCGACCATCCTGGATGAAGACGAAACCTGCGTGGAACTGATCGGCCCGCCGAATGTGAAACGCGACAAAAACGCTGTGATCGAAACCACAGGCCGCGCCGAATTCAGCAGCGCGATGCAAGGCGAAGAATCGTGCGCGTCAATCGATCGATATTGAGTGGGGATTTTTTAGCCGCGAATGAACGCCAATAGACGCGAATATTTTTAGTCCACAGATTTCACTGATGGCACAGATTATTTAGCCGCAGATGGACGCGGATGAACGCAGATGTATGCCCACAGGCAGGTGGACTTAAGTCCACCTGCCTGAGCACCAAAATCGTAAAAATCAGTTACTCAAAACGGGGTGCGGTAATGTGCAAACAGGACTTTGCTACCGGCTTAATCGCGCGGGGGAAATGTGTGGGGGGGGCGGGGGGGTTATTCGTTGTCGATGCGATCGACAGCGGTGCGGTCGTTGTTGTAGACGTAGAGTTTGCCGGGTTGTTCGCCGCCGTCGGTTTTGCATTTTTTGTGCGAGCCATCGCAATGGGGGAAATTCTGGCTCAGGCCACAGTTGCAGATCCATGCGGATTTTTCCTGGGGTTTGAGTTCGATTGGGCCAGTGCCTTCGAAGCGGACGAGTCGTGCCATGGGGAAACTCCTGAATGGGGTGTTGAGAGTATGGAAAAACCTAAATAGTACCAGTCTTGTTTATGGTGTGTGTGATTGGCAAGGCGTTGGGTTTAGGTAGGGGGACGCGCCGCCTGAAGGCGGCGGCTAACTGAGCGGGAATATGGGGGGGGAATATGGGGGGGAATGTGGGGGGGGGGGGTTATTCGGGTTTAAGTTTTTTGCGTGGGCTGTATTTGGGATCGCGTTTGCGAAAGTCGCGACGGAGGGCGACGTGATGATTGATCCATTCGATGACTGCGGCCCAGCCGAGCGATGCGGGGTCGTGGCGTAAATAATTTTCACAGACAGCGATGACGCGGAAGCCACGTTTTAATTGGAATGACAGCGTGGGATCGCCAATGTCTTTGTGGATGACCTTGATGACATAATCGACGGCATCCATCTGATCGACGTATTGGGAATAGCCGCGTAAACGTGCCCCGGCCCGGATGCGCAGCAGATTCAAATCACGGCACAGTTGGAAGCGGGCTTTGTAGATGGCCTTGCCGACGCCTCGGCCCTGCATGTCAGGATCGACCATCACATCCGCGGCGTACATGGTTTTGCCATGCTCGGGATCGTGGTTGGTGAAATAGCCATTGTCGGTGAACTCGTTCCAGTTGTGATCGAATTCGTAATCGTCCCAGTTAATGATCAATGTCGAAGCGCAGCCAACGACGCGATCGGTTTGTGGATCGATGGCCACAAGTTGGCCCTGGGGAAAATGTTTGATGTGTGACGCGTAATGTTCGACAAGCCAGGGATCGTCGCCGGGATAGATGCGGTTGCCCAATGCGATCAGCGCAGGGATGTCGCCATGTTGAGTTGGACGGATCAGGACGGGCGGGGTCTTTTTTTTATGCGGTGGCATGGGTGACATCGTTTCGTGTGCGATAAAACGCGGGTGTGTTTCGCCAGTTTTTATACTGATATTTTTTCGAGACGAGACAATGCACCTTTATTATATGCGTGTGTGATATTCGGCATTACCTCAAATCCTAAATAGCACAGGGGTAATGTGGGGGGGGTGGGGGTTAGAGTTTGACGGTGTTGAGATCGCGGGTGACTTGTGCGGTGGTGACGCTATCGCGCAGTGGGAGGACGGTTCCATTTTCGCGAGCTTGTCGGATGGTGTCGAGATTGATTTCGCCGATGACGAGCTGTTCCTGATTGGTATTACCCTCCGCAAGAATGCCATCACGTGCAAAGGGAAAATCGCTGGGCGTGAGTATCGAAGCCTGGCCATAGTTCATACTGACAGCGGGCACCATGGGCAAAGATCCGACGGTGCCCGCATGGATGACGTACATGGTATTTTCGATGGCACGAGCGTGGCAACAATAGCGAACGCGCAAAAATCCCTGACGATCATCGGTGCAACTGGGCACGACGAGTATGTAACAACCTTCGCGCGCAGCAGCGCGAGCGATTTCGGGAAACTCACTGTCGTAACAAATGGCCACCGCAATTTTTCCAAACGACGTTTCGATCAGGGTGACGCCGTTGCCGCCTGCGACGCCCCAGTCTTCGTTTTCCCAGCGTGTCATGTGGAGTTTGTCCTGGGCCACGTGATTACCATCGGGGCCGAACACATGACAGCGGTTGTACACGATGTCGGGATCGTTCTCATCGAGAATCGGCACGGTTCCAGCCACGATGTAGAGCCCGCTGTCGCGTGCCAGTTGGGCCATCATTTCGATAAAGCGTGGCGCCTGTTTGGCCAGGGTGCGCACCTGTTTACGCGGTTCGCGGTCGATCTCTTCGAGCGTGATCAACTGAATGGTGAAATATTCAGGAAACACGAGCATCTGACAGCGATAATCGCGGGCAATATCGACCTGGGCTGAAACCTGATCGCGGAATTGTTCGAATGTGTCGATGGGACGGATCAGGTATTGCAGCGCCGCGATGCGAACGATAGAAGACTGGGCGTTTGGAGTTTGGGGCATGCGAGCATTGTAATCTATAGTACGCTGATGGAACCGGCGAATATTCAAGCGAATCATCGGGTGGTCATTGCATCCCGACAGAGCCAACTGGCAAAGATCCAGACGCAAGCCGTCGGAGCGATGTTGCAAGCAGCGCACCCAACATTGCAGGTGACCTACCTTTGGGTGGAGTCGGAAGGTGACAAGCGATTGGATATCCCCTTGGCGAATGCGGGGGCTGGCGATCATGCCACAGACGTCGACGCGACGGACCGAAGCGCGGGTAAGGGGCTGTTTGCCAAAGCGGTGGAACAGTTGTTGATGACGGGTGAAGCTGATGTGGCAGTGCATAGTTTGAAGGACGTGCCGGTCGCGGCGGTGGATGGTCTGTCGATCGTGGCCATCCCGACGCGCGAGGATGTGCGTGATGTGCTAATCAGTCACGCGGGTGTTACGACGATTGGCGAACTGCCACGGGGTGCAACCATCGGCACGGCCAGTCCACGACGAGCGGCGCAATTAAAAATGCATCGGCCTGACGTATCAATCGGATTGCTGCGAGGCAATGTGCAGACGCGCATTGGCCGGGTGGTGGACGAGCGGCAATTTGATGCCACGCTGTTGGCTGCGGCGGGGTTGCGTCGGCTGGGGTTGGATCAGTGGTTGGCTGGCGGATTGGCGACCGATGAATTTTTACCCGCTGCCTCGCAGGGCGCGTTGGGCGTGCAATGTCGAACCGATGACGAGCGGGTACGGGCGCTGTTAGCAGCGATCCATGATGAGCCGACGGCTCAGGCGGTGGGTGCGGAACGGCGGGTGGTGGAAATTTTGCAAGGCAATTGTCATTCGCCGATCGGGGCGCTGGGGGTGATTGAGACAACGGGCGAAATGCGTTTGCAGGCTGGGGTTTGGAGCGAGGACGGCTCAGCCTGCTTGCGATCGGAGCAAACCGGGGCCGCGAAGGATTGGACGGGGTTGGCCGAGCGGGTGGGTGCCGACCTGCGAAGTCAGGGCAGCGACCGGGTGCTGGGACATGCGGGGACTTGAGTGGGGGTGAGCGTGGGGACGGGTGTGGAGAGATGGGGTGGTGAGATGTGAGGAGGATGTGTGGGGAGGGGGGATGTGGGGGGGGATGTGGGGGGGGATGGCATGACTTTCAAAGGGTCCTATTGCCGGATTGCGTGATCCATCCTGCGGCCCCCGTGATCGATCGCGTGGTTCACCTCGTGGCTCACCCCGTGGTTCACCCCGTGATTCATCCCGTGATTCATCCCATGTCAGGCGAAGCGGGCCGATTTTCACTATACTGGCCGATTCGCAATCCCGATCACGTTAGCATGGAATCCAACGCATATGTCCACGTCACGCAAGCCGTTTGTCGGCGGCAATTGGAAAATGAATCTGCACGGCAGCGAAGTCGCGGAACTGGCCAACGGCCTGACCGCCCTACCGCTGGATGCTTCGAAAGTGGATGTCGCGGTGTTCCCGGCATTTCCTTATCTGGCCCAGGTCGCCGCGGTGCTCAAGAGCACGCCGATCAAGGTCGGTGCCCAGAATTTTTATAGCCAGGCCAACGGCGCATTCACCGGCGAGGTCAGCCTGTCCATGCTCAAGGACATCGGCTGCGAAGTCGTGCTCGTGGGCCACTCCGAACGACGTCACGTGCTGGGCGAAACCGACGAGATGATCAACGCCAAGGTGTTGGCAGCGCTGGACGCAGGATTTGAAGTCATCCTCTGCGTCGGCGAAAAAATCGAACAGCGCGAAGCGGGTAAAACCCATCAGATCAACATGGCCCAACTCGAATATGGGTTGGCTGGTGTCAATGCCGATCAGATGGCACGCATCACCATTGCTTACGAACCGGTCTGGGCAATCGGCACCGGCAAAACGGCGACCCCTGAAGATGCCCAGGAAGCCCATGATCGCATTCGTCGATGTTTGAATTTCGGTTTCGACTGGGGCGAAGACATCGGCAATGCCGTTCGCATTCAATACGGCGGATCGATGAAGCCATCCAATGCGGTTGACCTATTGAGCCAGACGGATATCGATGGCGGATTGATCGGTGGCGCATCGCTCAAGGCGTCAGATTTTATGGCGATCGTGCATGCGGCAGAACAATCACAAGCGTGATACGATCGGCTGATGGTGATCCGTGTGTTAGCCACAAATGCACGGACGAAAAATTGTATGGAAGCATGAACGCTTCGTTAGCGCTTCGTTGGAAATTGTGTTTCGATTCTAAGTTTTCAGAACGTTTGCTCGACTAATTTTTGCGGAATTCATTCATGTTCTCGCTCGTTACAAATTTCGTTAACAACCCCAACGCATCCCTGAGTTTTACCCCCGGCATTCCCATGCTCGCGGTCACCTGGTACGAGGTGCTCATGATGCTCGGCTTCATTGCGATCAGCTTCCTGTTGATCATGGTGATCCTGATCCAGAAACCCAAAGGCGGCGGACTCAGCGGGGCGTTCGGCGGCGGCGGCGATTCGGCTGGTGCCGCATTCGGTGCCAAGACCGGCGACCTGCTCACCTACGTCACGGTCGGGTTTTTCGTCGCGTTTCTGCTCCTGGCATTGGGACTCAACTATGCCACTCGGCCGGATCAGATCATCGTCGCACCCGACACCGCCACGTCGGGCGATCCTGAATCGGACACCAGTGGACTGGGAATCGATCTGGGTGACGCGGGTGACACAGACGATGCGGGCGATGCAGACGACGCAGGCGATGCCGAGGCCACCGAGGCCACCGAGGCAATGACCGCAACCACAGAAGACGCAACCACAGACGCCGCAGACGACACCGACGCGCCTGACGCCCCGAACACCAACACGGAGACGACCGCACCTTGATCTACTCGATGACCGGTTTCGGCCAGGCCTCAGAGCAGGTCGATGGTGTGCATTACACCGTCGAGGTGCGTAGTCTTAACAATCGCTATTTTAAGAGCAGCATTCGACTGCCCGAGCAGATCAGCGGTCTCGACGCAGAGATCGATACGTTGTTGCGCCGACGCATTGCACGCGGCTCGGTCACCCTCGTGGTCAAGATGTCGCAATTGCCCGACAGCGCTGCCCAACAGATCAACGTCAAAGCGCTGCACAACTACGTCGAGCAAATCACCGCATTCCGAACCGATGAATCCAATCAGACCGGCTCATCATTCGCACCGTTAGACCTGACCGCGATGCTCTGCCTGCCCGGCGTGCTCACGCAGGACAACCACACCATGAACCTGCTCGACACGGTTCGCCCCACGCTGCTGCGCATGACCGACACCGCATGCGATCAACTCGCGCAAATGCGAAAAAGCGAAGGCCAACGCTTGATCGAGGAATTCGTCGAGCACAGCAAAGTCATTCACTTGCGACTGACCGAAATCATCGAACGCGCCCCGGTCGTCGTCGAGGAATACCATGGCCGACTGCGAACGCGCATTGATGAACTGATCAAGCGAGCGGAATTGACGATCGCTCAGGCCGACCTGACGCGTGAAGTCGCCATTTTTGCCGAACGCGCGGACATCCGCGAAGAAACATCGCGTCTATCGGGCCATCTCGAACAACTCGACGAACTGATCCGATCCGAAGACCCCAAGCCCGTCGGTCGCACGTTGGATTTCATCGCCCAGGAATTATTACGCGAAGCCAACACCATCGCCAGCAAATCCAACGACGCGATCATCAGCAAAGCCATCGTCGTGGTCAAAAGCGCCATCGACCGTATCAAGGAACAAGCCCAAAACGTCGAATAATTACCTCGCCTCCCACGATTCAGATTCACTGGGACGCATCAACGTGACCGGTTTCTCTTTTTGTGTTTTTCAGATACCGACCGCCCCATAATTTCAACCGCCTCACGCACAACATCAACAATCCCTACAATTACTCAATACTGGCAATACTGAGCCCCCAACCTATCTGGCCTTTCACCCGAACCGACACAGCCCCACCCCCAGCCCATGTCTGAACCTTCACCGTCAAAACGAACCGCGTCACGATCGGCCAACAGTTCGATGTCCGCTTCGATTTCCAGCGCTCACAACGGTTCACTGCCCAGCGATCTGGTTTCCGGCTCGGGTTTGTCATCAGCACGCAAGGCCGGCCGAGAAACATTCGGCGCATTTGAATTAGCCATCGTCATGAGTCATTACGACATCGGCGTGATCGAAGCCGTTCAGGATTTTCCACGCGGCTCGCGCAAAAGTCCCAAGCTGGTCATGCGAACCGATCAGGGTTTGTTCCTGCTTAAGCGCCGTGCCCGTGGCAAGGATGATGCGTACAAGGTCGCCTTTTGCCATCAACTGCAACTGTATCTCGCCGCGCAGCAATTTCCGATGCCACAACTGATCGGCACCAAGAAAAATAACAATTCGCTGTTGCAGTACGACGAAGCCATCTACGAATTGTTCGAATACATCAAGGGCACGCCCTACGATCAATCGTTAGAAGCCACCGCCGACGCGGGCAAAATTCTCGCCTTGTTTCACAAACTCCTGCTGAGTTTTAAATCCGATTACGAACCACCACGCGGATCGTATCACGGCTCGCGCAGCGTCAATGCCGCGTTGGATCGCATCCCCGCCAAACTGGCCCAGACCGATCCGGCATGCAATGACATGACCCACCCGGTTCACGCTCAATTGGCTTACATCTCACAGGCCTACAAACAAGCCGCCCAACGCACCGAAGACGCAGGCCTCTCCGAGTGGCCCTCGCAATTCGTCCACAGTGATTGGCACACCGGCAACATGCTCTTCCGCGGCTCACGCGTCGTCGCCGTCATCGACTATGACACCTCACGCATCATGCAACGCGTCATCGACATCGCCAACGGGGCGTTGCAGTTTTCCTTCCTCACCGGCAGTGAAGACCCCGCCAAATGGCCCGAATATCTCGACGAATCACGCTTCAAACGTTTCCTGCGCGCCTACGATGATGTGCAAGGTTGCCAATTAACCAAAGCCGAACTCCGCGTGATTCCCGATCTGATGATCGAAGCCCTCATCGCCGAGGCCGCCATACCCATCGCCGCCACCGGCGCACTCGGACGGATCAACGGCGCTGCATTTATCGCCATGGCCCAACGGAAAGTCCAATGGATCGAACAGCACACCGACGACTTGGCCAACATCCTCAACTCATGATGGCTCGCCACAACAGCCACTTGATTCGACAAATCGGCCAGACCACCACAGCGATCAACACCACCTCTATCATGAATCGCTTTTTGAACCTCATCACGAACCGCTTCACACGCACCCCCGTCATCGTCATCATGACGACAGCCGTGATCGCGTTAACCCTCTGTGGCATTCCAACCCTTAGCCAAGCCGCAGATCTCGACGCCGTGCTGCAGCAACTGGATCACCCCGCTTACGTAATTCGTCAGGATGCCACACACACGCTGTTGGCTGACCAAACCATCAAGATCGAACAGTTCATCGCGCTATACACCAAAGCCAAAACGCCTGAACAACGTCATCGCTTAACCGCGATCATGAAGCATCATTTGATTCGCCAGATTCGCCTCGAGCAATTCCCCCAGGAAGGCCCCGGCTCAATCGGCATTCGCCAAAAAGGCCTACCCGCTGAAGAAACCTGGCCACAAAAAAATACCGGGCCAGTCATTCTCGTCGAAGGCACTTACCCCGGATTCCCCGCGTACACCTATCTTCTACCCGGCGATCTGATCATCGCGGTCAACGACCAACGCATCGCAGAACCCGGCACCAACGAACCACAAATCGCCCAATCCTTTGGCCAGCTCATCAAATCCCATGCGACCGGCGAACAACTTAGCCTCACCCTGATCCGCAATGACCAGACACTAACCGTGACATTCGCGCTGGCCAATCTCGACGCACTCAACCAGATGTACACGCTCGACCGCGCAGCACTGCGTGCCCCGTTTTCCCAACTGTGGCTAGCCCTGGAAAACCACATGCGCGAAATCACCCCCCCCACCGCCCCGCTGCCAATCGATGCCGAATCGTTTGATGACGAATAGATCACATCATGAATATAGGGTGACTAACCCTATTCTCGATGTCAGCGAAGATGAATTCCGCAATGCTCTCACATCACGGTAATATGATGGGCTATTGATAATGGACCTGTCTCATCACGCATAGGAAACCAGCGTGCCGCGATTCAAGGATGATGCGATTGTGATTCGGTTGTTGGACTGGTCGGAGACCAGCCAGATTGTGTCATTGCTCTCGCGAGAGCATGGGAAGTTGCCCGTGATTGCCAAGGGAGCACGACGGCAAAGCCCGAGTATGGTGGCGCGGTATTCGGGCGGATTGGAATTGCTGACCCAGGGCCAGGCGGTGGGGATGATCAAAGCGACCGCGGAGTTGGCGACGCTGACCGAATGGGATTTGCAACAGCCCAACAGTCACCTGCGGCATGATCTGCAAGCACAATGGATCGCGATGTATGCGGCGGAATTGGTCGGGGCCATGGTGGCGGATCACGATCCGCATCCGGTGAGTTTTGCGGCGCTGGTCACGTTGTTGCAATCTTTGAAAAACATCGGCCACAAAGCCAATCATGCGTCGGCGTTGTTGTCGTACCAATGGACGGTGTTGTGCGATTGCGGATTTCGTCCCGTGCTGGATCGCGATGTGGTCACGGACCAACCCTTGGGCGAAGCGCGTTCGTATGCGTTTGATGCGTTGGCTGGCGGGTTGATGATGGACCGTGGCACCACATTGGGCGAAGACACGCGTGGCCCCTGGCGCGTGCGATCATCTACGGTGGAATTGTTGCGCCTGCTGGATCAGAATCAACCGATCGATCATGCCGACCAGACTGGCCAGACTGATCGGACAGATCGGACTGACGAGATGAACGCGAACGATCATGCACGTGTAGGTCGGGCCAACCGATTGCTGGGGGTGTATGTGCGAACAATTTTAGATCGCGAATTGCGCACAATCGGTTTGGCGATGGGGTGAAATTTTTTAGCCGCTGATGCACGCGGATCGATGAAAAAAACACTGTTTTTAACGAGGAATTCGGGAATCCAGAAGTTCAGGAATTCAGAAAACGGGAATCATAAGACCGTTTAAAAATACCGAAGCGTACTGAGGCATTATGATTTTCCGCATCAATGCGCAACAGTGTGAATCCATGTGAATCAAGGCGAATCCATGTGATTCCATGTGAAACAACGCGAGTCTATGGTTTCAAATTGTTTTGTGGATCGCCTCAGCGCACGACAGAAGCGGTTTGGTCGATTGGATCAACCACGCCTGCGGATTCGAATGCTGCGTGACGGCGTCGACAACCCCCGCAAGCCAAGCAGGGCTTGGCACCATACATTTCGCAGGACCATGACATTTCCCATGGCGCATTGAGCGTGCCGCCTAGTTCGATGACCTGGCGATCAGACATTTCAATCAGAGGCGTGTCAATGATCGGCGGATTGCGTGCTTCGGTTTGGGCCAAATGACGCAGTAGAATTGTTTGTTCAGTGACGACACTGATCGCGGCGAAATCACCGCCCGAGTTAGCAGGCCAACATAAGCGCTCCGCGCCGATTTCGATGGCCATGGAGAGTGCAGCCATGAGCATGGGGCCATACTTGAGCGCCCCGGGCACGATCAGATCCAGATGTTGAACTTCCTCGATTCCGAAATAAGCGGCCTGTTCATGAACTTGATCGCGTCGGATCGAAGCGGTGGGCCGTTCGTCCATGATATTGAGCAGCGCGATTTTGTTGGGCGTTTGCTCACTGACCACCAGGGCCGTGCCGACCATACTGCGTAAACCGCCGCTGGTGAGAATCATGGTTTCGAATGCCATGGTCTTTGTATCGGTAAAACCCGTGCAATTTATGGAAAAACAGCCGCAAAACGTGAAGGGTAAGGTTTGCGGAGGAAAACGGAGTGGAGGTTGCAGAGGGAAAAACGTAGGAAAACCAAGGGGAAACGTGAGGGGGATGGGGGGGGATGTGGGGGGGCGCAATTTTTGCGTGGGGGGTGCGCAATGTTCATGCGACGCGCAAGAAAAAACCCATCGTTCGTAAACGATGGGCTTGGAGGTGAGTCATCAAATTTGGAACGCGCGATTGATCGTGAACCTGATCACGTCGAATCGGGCGTATCAGGTCGAACCGTTTTAACCGAGCAGGCCGAGGACGGACTGTGCGGTTGAGTTGGCGATAGCCAAAGTACTCGTGCCGGCATTTTGCAGAATCTGGGCACGGGTCAGGTTCGAGGTTTCGGTGGCGAAATCGGTATCGCGAATCTGACTTTCCGAGGCGGTCAGATTTTCCAGAGCGATCTGTTGCGATCGGACGGCGGTGTTGAGCGTATTACGTTCAAACGCACCGAGTCGACCGCGTAAAATCGCGATCTGGTCGATGGCCTTATCAATGATCAGGCCTGCGAGTCGGGATTGCTCACCCGCATCACCTGCGACCAGCGAATTGTCTCCACCACTGATGACGGTACTGAGCCTGCCGACCACATCATCGCCCAGCGCGGTGGCCGCGACGGATTGAATGCCGACGCCGACCTGTTGCGAACTATTGACCGACGGTCCGATCTGATAGGTCGCCCCACCGCCAGTGATCGAGAACGAATGGGTGGTGTTAAGCGTTTGCGCCGCGGCGGCAGTCAGTGACATTTCCACGTTAAGGGTGGCAGAATGCAGGCTGACATCAAGGCCGTCGCCGAGTGCGAGTGACCCGTTGATCAGTGCCAAGACGTCCTGGCCTTCGTCACGAATCTGCGGTCCAGAGGCACCTTGTGCAGAGAACGTATCGAAGAACGCACCGCCGGTGCCGATTTTCTGAACGCTGACGAAGGCATCGCTGCCGAAGCTGGTCGAATTGATGACCATACCCGAAGATTGGCTGGCGGCATTAGCCAACGAAGCGCTGACGCCGGTGGAATCCTTGAGTTGGTTGATCGCCGCCACGACGGACGAGAGGGTTTGGCCCGAGGTGAAGTTGAATTGCTGCGCACCTTTGGTGCCTGCAATTTCAAGCGTCACGCTCGACAGGAATGTACCAGCCGTTGCCCCCGTGGTGTTACCCGAGACAAACAGGGTCGCCGTTTCAGCCGAGTTAAGAACCTCGACGTTAACGGGGATGGAGCTGTTGAGCCCGAAGTTTGCACCGGTGACGTTGACGTTTTGCAGTTCCGAAGGCACGCCAGAGAGCACATAGTCGAGCGACCCGTTGAGTAATTTCAATCCCGCGAACGTCGTGGAGTTTGAAATACGTGTGATCGATTCGATGGCCGAGTCGATCTGCAACTGGTTGGCTGCGACTTCGTCTTTCGAGAAAGCACCGGTATTCGCTGCCTCAATAGTCAGACCTTTCATGTCTGTGAGGAGCGTCGAGACCTCCGCCAAAGCGGCTTCGGTGGTCGCGATGACGTTGCTGGCGCGTTCAGCATTGCTGATGGCTTTGCTGATGGAGCTGATCTCGCTGCGCAAGCGTTCGGAGACGATCAAGCCGGCGGGGTTGTCCGCACCGCGATTGATCTGCAAACCGGTACTCAGGCGTTGAAGCCGAACCGTAAGGTCCTTATTCGACTTCTGCAAGTTGTGTTGGGCCGTTAAGGCCGAAACATTGGTATTGATCCGAGACATGACAATCCTCCTTGATTGTCGGTGGACTTCGTCGCCGGAGGTTTTTCCGCATCCAATTGCGGCGTAACGACTGGCCTGTCGGTGACGATGATGAAGTTAAGTCCGAAGTTTCCTATTTAGTACGTGGAAAGCGGATACGTTTGACACAATCCGGTTACGACACCTTCTTATGTTTGGCCTCGATCTCGGGCCTATTGTGACGACGTGGCGTGGCATTTTTGCCTTTGGCACCGGGGGTTCCTGTCGAACCTGTACCAGGTGCGCGGACGACTTGTCCGTTGCCGCGTCGGAGATTTTGATCAGCATGATTCAGATCATCGACCTGGACCTGGCTGGCCTCCGCATTCTCCCGTTTAATCGCTTCGTAAACTTCTTTGCGATGCACTTGTATAGATCGCGGCGCGGTGATGCCTAATCTCACCTTGTCGCCGCGAATGTCCACAACCGTGATCTCGACGTCGTCGCCGATCATGATCGTTTCGTCGCGTTGTCTTGATAGCACTAACATGCCTGAGGCTCCTTCCTTGGGCCTGTGCGAATCGATGAGATCACTCGCCGATTCGCTTTTCAATCCTGCCGGCGCGTCCCTGCGCCGACTTCCCCTCTCCCTGAACAATCACTCGTTACCGAGTCATGGGCCTACGCTTGGGGCAACGTCGGGCTTACGCCGATGCTGCGGATACCGTGCTGCCCAGTTCGACCAACGGCACACGCGTTGTAAATCGTCGATCCGACAACACCATCTGCTCGGCTGTTCGTTCAGCCACATTCACCACCAACGGACCTTGCAAATTGCCGGTCAACACGTGGTCCCGCTTGTTCACGATCACGAACACCTGCGCATCCTCGATCGAATCCAAACCCAGCTCGGCCATCTGTTCCTGCTTGATCGGCACTCGATAGGTCGGCACGAACAAGCTCGGATCAGTCACGACAAACGCCAGGTCAGGCGTCTCAATCGACTGAAGCCACCAGAAATAACTATCCTGGGCCGGCTCGATCAGCACATAGTCCCGATACTTGGGAAAGCCAAGTAATCCTTTGGGAAATGCTATCGTCCGTTGCTCGTCGACCTCGATTTGTCCGAATCGGGTTGTCTGCAAAAGCATGGTCACGGTTCCTTTTCTATTCGCGCATCCGCGCTGCGGCCTATCCATCCTGGATCTCAGTCCTGATTAAGCCCCAGATCCTTTCGGGGCCGGCGACATCCATTCGCCGATTCATTCCTGCGTCAATTTTGATCGGCCGTCGATCACTTCTGACGCGCAACACTTGCGCCACCTAGCGCAAAAAATCCAACAAACTCAGTTGCAGGTTCGTCGAGCCTAGCTGTAAACTAGCCTGTAACTGCTGTAAAACCTGGTTATATGTCGTGATCGCTTCGGTCATATCCGTATCGCGTATTTGTGACAAAAATTGCTGTTCAGTGATGTTCATTTCGAATGACCTGTTCTGTTCGTCTTCGACTCGTCGTGCCATCACGCCGATCGTTGCTCGCGCCAAGGCTGTGTTATCCACATCTTGTTCCACAGAGTTAGTAGCAACTCCGATGCCAGACTTGTCATTATTCTTCATCGCGTCGCGTAATTCTGATAAATGTGTGAACACGCTCTCCACGCGAACCTTGGTCAGGTCTTCACCCGCGATTGTGCTGTCGGTCGTACCTGCGTTTTGATAGATGCCCAGGTGCGTCGCGGCCAGTGATGTTTCGCCGTTGAATATGGATTGGGTCACTTGAAAATTATTCGTGCCCGTCGTGTTGTCTTCGAGCGCAAAACCATTGCCGTCGAGCGCCAAACCAAAATTGAAATTCGTGCCCGTATCACCGGGATCACCCACGACCACCCCCGCGGCACTGGCGGCTGACTTCACCGCATCGATGACTTCGCCCACCGTCGATGCGCTGCGAATGTCGACTTCAAAGGTTTGTCCATCGTGCAACGTGATGCCAAAATCTTTCGCACCGGTGCCCGTGGTATGCACTTCAACGCCCGCACCTTTGCGGAAATCTTCCAATCGCGTGGTCGTGCCAAACGTCCGCACGCCGAGATCGCCAGCCGTGGTCCCGCCAGCGTTTTCGCCGATCGATAATTCCAGGCCACTGACTTCGTTGATCAGATCGATCCCCGTGCCATCCGCGTTGATTTCCGCACGAATGCCCAGGTCCAGTTGTTCGATTTCCGAAAACACTTCCTGAATCGTCGTCGCATTGGAAAAGTCAGCGATCTTGGTCACTGCCCCCTGCGTGATTTTCAAACCGCCCGAAAAATCAATCGTCGCGCCCAGCGATGACAGCTCCGTCAAAAGCGTTAACTTGGGTTGCAGGTCTTCGCCAACGACCGTACCACTTGTCGCGGTGGTCGCAATGCCCAGGTCCTGAGCCGTTTGGCCGGTGCCGACACTGCTGATCGAAATCGTTTGGCCCGCTGCTGCGGTTAACTGCAAACCACCGCCCCCACCACTGCCGGTTGTCGATAGCGCACCAACCGTGCCGGTTTGCCCATCGATTACATCGTTCACGCGTAAGACCACATCGCCAAGCGTGTCGGCATCCGACAGATCAATATTCGTTTGCGTACCGTTAACGGAAACCACAATCGTCCCGCGACGAATCCCAACATTCTGCGCCCCAGCCAGATCGCTGATCAATGTATCCGGCGTCGCACCTGGATCCAGATCGACCGCACCTTTGACTCGTGATGCCAAAGCGCCGAACACATCCTCACCGCTGGCATTAAACGTCAACTGATCGGTCAAACCCACATCCGTTGTGATCGCATCGCGACCACCGACGTACCGAATCCCACCCAGGTGTTCCTCAAACGGCAATTGTCCGGTCCGCGATCCGCCAAACAACGGCACATCCTGAATCGTGCGATTCGCGATACCCAGCAAACCTTTGATCGCTTCATCAATCACCGCCGCAGTGTTTTGTACCGTGCCTTGAGCATCAACCGTGTTGAGAGCCGACAAGCCTTCGCTATGCGCCTCGATCAGAATATTCGTAATATCCCCCGATGCCGCATCGGTGCTGTTGAGCATAGCCGACGCGTTTTGCAAGCTACGATCCTTCTGTTCCCGTGCTTCCAATTGCGATTGCAACAACAACACACTCGCGGTGCGTGATGGTTCATCCGAGGCACGATTAACCTTGACGCCCGACGATATCTGGTTCTGTAAGTCGAACAGTCGATTCTGTGTGCGCGTCAAACCTGCCAGCAAATTCTGGCTTGTCGTCAATGCAGTTGTTCGGCCGATCGTACTCATAATAAATTTACGCCCTACCCCCCAATTTTCTCTACGGTTCTCTGCTTATCCACGTGAACCCGTATGAACGAAATATCACTTTTAACTTTTAACTTTTAACTTTTAACTTTCGATCTTAAATCGTGAACGCTGCCTCAAATCAATCCCAATAATGTCTGAAACAATTCATCAACCACTGACACAAATCGCGCACTAGCCTGATACGCCCGTTGAAATTGCAACAGGTTGATCGTTTCCTCATCCGTATTCACACCACTGACCGACTGCTGCTGGGCATTCAAATTATCCAACACGATCGTTTCAGCTTCGACACGACCTTTCGCTTCACCCAATCGCACGCCATAGTCTTCAACTTGTCGATTCCATAAATCCGTCAAGCTCAATCCGCTAGCGGTCGACAATCCTTTCGACCGTAAATTACCGATGCTGATTGCATTGCCATTGGTCGTGTAACCTTCTTCACCCAATTTAATTTCATCAGCCACACGGTCCGGGGACAGATCGCTACGCACGTTGATGTCCAACCCACTCGAACCTTCGAAAAACGTATTGATGCCCAACGACGCCAGCGCTCCGCTCGTATCGTTGGCAAAAAACAACTCATAATCCCCGGATTCTGTGGTGATATTCAACCGTTTATCATTCGTCACCGAGGCATTCAGATTCGATACACCGTTGAGCTGCGCTGCCAGGCTCGTGAGCGTGGTGTTGTTCGCAGTATCCACGCTATCCAGATCAACACTGATCCGCTTGCGGAGAATGTCACCCGTGGATCGTTGTCGCAACAAAACTTCAAACGAACCATGCCCCGGGGCAAAATCCAATTCAGCTTCATTACTATTTAAAGCCGCGTCCACATCATTGACCGCGTACGTCCCCGTCACATTCGTATACCCCACCGACGATTGCCCCTGGCTATGCTGACGGTTCACCTGGTAAATCAATTCGCCAACAAAATCATCCAACGCTTTGACTGCACCATCCACATGCTCATCGCGCCCCGCCACCAACGCACCCAGTCGTCCCGAACTCGCATGCAACACTGTCGCGTTGTCCTTCGTCACCACGTCAACTTCCAACACCCCTTCCACCGTCCGCCGACGAATCTCAACCCCACGGTTTTCACCAGCCAGCACCACCCCGGTCGATCCCACGTACAGATCGAACGAACCATTGCTCTGTTCCACTGCCGACACATCTACAAATTCTGATATCTCCTGCAAAATCTGATCACGCTGATCGCGTAAACCATTCGCACCGCCACCACCCTTCTCGGTCGCCACCACCAACTGATCCACTTGGGCAAATGAATCGAACAACTTGTCCAATGCCCGCGTTGACTCATCCACCTGCGCGTCGACCTGGTCTCGCAGATTCCCCAACTCATCATTGATCCCACGGATCCGCAGCGACAATGTGCCTGCCTGCTGGATCAACGTTTGCTTCAACGAATCCTGCTCAGGCTTATCCGCAACTTCGTTCCAGGCATTGAAAAACGCCGACAATTCACTGGAAATATCGACACCTGACAGTTCATTTAATACCGATTCGATCTGCCCCAACGTTTCGACATCCGCAGCGGCTCCCGCTTGGTCGCTGATACCACCGCGGATACGATTTTCCAGCGCTTCATCAATCTGCCGCGTGATTTCCAGAACTTTCACACCACGACCGACAAAAATACCCTGCTGAATCTGTTGGCTTCGCGCTTCACCAAGGTGCACCGATTGGCGATGGAATCCGGGCGTCGCGGCGTTGGCCAGGTTATGACCAGTCACCTCAATCCCGACCTGACTCGACGTCAGCCCGCTCTTCCCAATCAGTAATGCACCGCTTAAACCCATAACTATCTCAGTTAAACATCAATCGCTGTCGTGCTCAAAAATCCACAAACTTATGCTTATCCACAAACCGATTCCAAAATCCAACGCATCAACTTTTCTCAAACCGTCGTGCTAAACGTACTGACCGACATGGCCTTCTGTCGCGCCACACTCGGCCGACTGTACGTCCCGGCTCCCTGCACCGTCGCGGTCACTCGCTGCACCATGCTGTGCATGTTCTGCAGCAACTTTTCACTCGCTTGTTTCGTAACCTTCAATTGTTCACGCACATGCTCCGCCTTTTCACGCAGCATGGCTCGCAACACCAACAACCGACCTCGCAACGGCTCGGGCAAACAACTTGCCATCGCCACCATCTTCATAGGCTCGGTCGCATCCGGCTTCACCAACAATGTGATCTCCGCCACAATCGTTAAACGTTGCTTTTCCAATTCCGTGATCTGTTTGACCGCTGCATTTTCCAACTCGCAGCAAATCCCGATATCGGTTGGCTTCGCTTGCCGCAACGCCAACTGCTTTCGGTTCAACAGTTCCAACAATTTCCCTTCTGCTTCGATCTGCTTACGCAAAATCACTTCCAGTTGGGCTGCTAGTTTTAAGATGGATGGTTGATGGCTCATAATTTATCCAAACATGTTGTCATCCAGTTGCGATACACTTTCGATTCGCTCGATCGGCTGATGCTGTAACCATTGCATGTAACTATCCGTGATCTTTTTCGCCGCAGGCAAGGCTGACCGCGAAGCCATTTGATCGGCAAACATCACATCCAACTGCCCGCCAAATGCGTCCTCGGCAAATCCGCCGTGAAACATATCCGTCTTGAACGGATCATCTCGCATCTGCGCGAGCATCGGCTGAAAGAACGTTGTCGACACCAGCTTCTCGGTCATCATCCCCAGCTTTCCCTCAGCTTTTTTCAGCAATTGCTCACGTAAGGTCGCATCAAAATTGCCGTCTGTTTCACCTGTCACCGCATTCGATGCCGCACCCGCTTGCTTCGACGCGACACCGCCCAACCTTGATACAGGTTGGGTATCCGCTGCCGATGCGATCAGATTGACTGGGTCTAGACCATTCATTCGAACACCAACTCTGCGTGTAAACTGTGACTGCGATCGATCTCACGAATAATCGCGATGCGATCTTCGGCATCAACTTTCAATTGGTTCAACGTTTCCAATAAATCACGCAAGCGTGCACCGCCGCGATTTTCCGGATCGATCGCCAGGAATGTTTCCGTCTTGGTGAGCGGTGCTTCTTCTGTGGCTTCCGGCTCGGGAATCAATGTCGTGATCGTCAACCCTTTATGCGTAATCACCACCGGCGACACACGCACATCTCCGGTCATCACGATCGTCTTCGTTCGTTCATTGATCACCACGCGTGCTCCGTTATTCAGAAAACTCGGGTGGACGCTCGTGCTCAAAATGTCGGAAATGTATTGCGCGGGATCAGGGGCCTCATAAGCGGGCACTTCGATCACAATATTTTTTGGATCAATCGCTTTGGCAACATTCGGCCCTTCCGGTGCCACGCGTCCGTTAATCAGCGACGCCACATTGTTCGCGATCACCCACGACGCCGCCGCATCATTCAACACAAAATGCAACCGACCATAATCATCCAGGTACCGCGTCATTACATCTTTGGTGAGTTGAGCACCATTGCGAATCACACCAACGGTAGGCACAGCCTCGTCCTCGATCGTGATCGCACCTTCGGCAAACGCATACACAGGCGACTGTGGAATCGGCCCGGTCATCGGCACCAGAAACAACCGACCGCCGACCAGGCTTTTGGCAGGGCCGATCGAACTCACATACACATCCACTCGATCGCCGTCACGCACACCTGTCGATGGAATTGTCGATGACAATGACACCAAGGCCACGTTTTTGGCATCTTTTAATTCGGACTCAACCAACGATTCGTTACCCAATCGTCGAATCACCTGGGCCAATGATTTCATCGCCGGTGCAAACTTGCCACCGTCACCCGTCCCCGCCAAGCCGACGACCAACCCCATGCCCACCAATTTGCTCTGCTCGGCCCCTTTCAATCGTCCCAGATCCTGAATCCAAACCGCATGCGCAACCCCAGCCTGGCCGACAATCAACATTGCCGTCAAACCCATCATCACCAGTCTGTTCCACATCATTCGCATACGTTATTCGCCTTTAAATACTGACTACATCCAACTCACAAATCTAAACCAAAGCCCCTGTTTCCCTAGGGAAATATGAGGGGGGTGGGGGGTGGGGGGTGGGGGTTAGAAGTTGAATAGGAACTCAAACAATTTCGTAAACAATCCCTTTTTGGTGGCCTTGCGTAACTCGCCATCGTGGTTCTTGATCAACCGCAAGTCGTACAGCTCGCTCGACTGAATCGTGTTTGCTGCGGTAATGTCTTCAGCACGACACGTGCCAGTAAGAATCATTTCCAACATTTCTTTGTCAGATTTCAAATATTTTCGCGCTTCGAGAACTAATGTGCCGTTGGGCTTTACATCAATGATGCGTGCCTGCATCCGACCGCTGTAGGTATCCTTGCGACTTGTCGCACCTTCTCCCTCGAACTCTTTCGTAAACTCCAACCCCACCTTGGGTGGATTAGCATTTCCACTGGCTCGCAATTGCAGTTGAATCAGGTCGCTCAAACTCAAGCGTGGAAAATCACTGATCTCACCTTCGATCGTGGTTTCCTTGCTCGTTTCCAATGACTGATCGCTTGAATTGCTGACCGATTCCTGAATGATGATCGCAACCAGGTCATTCACGGCAAACTGTCGCGGCTCGGGCAATGCCACCGCGGTGTAACTCACCGCGGCGATCGCAGGATTCAGATATCGAATCTGCCCTGCCACATCGCGCGGCAACGGCGGCGCTGTCGTGACGCGCTCGACGTTTTCGGTGTGATACAACGATGACGTCTGCGCGTGTGCATTCGTCAGGGCCAACACCATCACCAAACCAACCATAGCCGCCTCATGGACTGCCTTGATTGTCATATTCACTCGTTTATTCAGCATAAAAACCACATTTTCCACAACTTCCAAAACCATCAATCTCTTTGCGCCACCTACTCCGCAGCAGCTGCAACAGCCTGACTATTCAATTCTGCCTCACGCGGTCCGGTCACTTTGGCCGTAAATGTTTTCCGCGTGGCTTCATTCCGTAATTCGATCACATCCCCCAACGATCCCTCTTCATTGGCACGACAAATCATCTTGATCATCAGATCACCGGTGCGCGAACGCACACTCACCGTCTCGCCTCGCTGGATCATCACCGGCAATCGCACAGAATCTTCATAGAAGACCATGCCCTCGCGCATCGACGCCGCCGCCCGTTGGCCGATGATCTCGTTGCGATTGGTAATCAACGGCCGATCCGCATCTTCCAGATACACTTCCTGGATCGCGACATCACCGGGCACAATCGTCTGGCCGTTTCGCACCGATCGGGTCGCCACAACAGCCAGCACGCGACGTGATACTTTCAATGTCATGCGTTGCGAATCAAACTTCGTTTCACCACGAAAACGGTGCACTTCAATAATCACCGTTCCCAACCGTTGACTATTCACCGGCTCAATAACCACCCGATCGCGCCACACTGATTCATCCAGCCACCCCTTATCGCGATCATGGAATCCGATTTGCAAATCGACGCCATCGGTATCTGTATAAACTTCCAGCCATTCCCGGATGCGGTCCCGCACCGTCAACGATGTATGAAAATCGATCGGCTGATCGGGATTCGCCGCCACCCTCGGCACAGATGGATCGTCAAGCATTGATCTGTTCTGATTTTTTTGATCGCCATAGCCCGACGAGTTTTCATCATCGTGCAATTGCACCTTGCAAACGGCATAGCCTCGCAAACTCATCTGGGCCCAGTTCGCTTCCTGTTGTTCCAGGCAACTGCGCACCTCGGCCAAACTGATGGATATCTCCGTTTGCTTCGGTGAAAACGTGGCGACCACCACATCGGAAAACTTCTCACTCAGCGGACCATCCAACTTCGCAATATCAGCCAGACGTACATCGCGTCCTTGCACCACCGCTTGATTTCGCAACCGAACACCATCCGCATGTGCTTCGTGGACCGTCACCAGTACGATCACCATCACGGTCGCGATGCAATGTTTCAAAATGTCTGCGTGTCTGTTCATCAATTACTCTTAATTCTTAACCTTTTACGCATTACTTACTGTTGCTTAGAACCGTCGTAGGTTGCCAATCACCTGCAGCGCTTCATCGGCGGCCTGGATACTCTGACTGTTCATCTCAAATGCTCGCTGCGCTTTGATCAACGACACCAGTTCACGCACGGGATCAGCATTCGATCCTTCCAAAAACTTGTGCAGTATTTTTCCGAAGCCACCTTCGGAAGGTATCCCATCACTGGCGGGCCCAGACCCATCGGTTTCAATAAACAGATTGCCGCCAATCGGTTTTAATCCTGATGAATTTAGAAATGTTGAAATTCCCAATTGCCCGAACTCGGTGCGTTCGGTCGCTCCTTGTTCGACGCCGGTAATCATGCCGTTTGTGCTGACTTCAATCAGGGACACCCCTTCCCCGACATTGACGGGGGGCTCCAGACGTGGGCCTTCCGAATTTCCCAAGACGACTTCACCATCGCGGTTCAATGTAAAATTCCCCGCACGGGTATAGGCAAAACCATCGCCGACATCAGGCTGAATGGCGACTTTAAAAAAGCCAGGCCCTTCGATCATCATGTCCAGATCACCCGACGCTGGTTGGGCTGAACCCTGGGTAAAATCCAATTGCGTGTTGGACACTTTGACACCCAATCCCACATAGGTTCCCATGGGTCGGATGTCGCCGTTTTCATTTTCAACGCCCGGCTGCGCTTTTTCCTGATACAGCAAATCCTGAAAATTGACGCGTGATGTTTTGAAACCCGTCGTGTTAGCGTTTGCCAGATTATTGGCAATCACATCAATCTCGGTCGATAACGCCGTCAATCCAGTAGCGGCGGAATGTAGTGCAACGATGGCCATGCAAATTGCCTCTTCTTTATAAAAACCGAACCCTGGTCCGGCGAATCAAATCAATCAGGACACACGACCGAGCACGTTGACGGCTTGTTCCATCAACGAATCGTGATAACGAATCATGGTGCCGTTACTGGAGACTGCTTTAGTCGCGGCAATCATCTGCATCAATGCTTTAATAGGATCAACCCCACTCGATTCCGAAAAGCCCGGCTCAACCGACGGCATATCCAACACCTGACGTGCTTCATTCGGATTGTTGCCATACACCCGGAACAACCCTGTTCCCGCTTTGGCCAATCGATCCGTATCTTTAACCAATGCCACTTGAATCTGAGCGACAACTTCGCCGTTCTCAACAATACGGCCTGCGTTATCGATCTTCGCATCGATGCCCAATTCGATCGGCGCGTCATTCACATCCAACACCGGCATACCTGAGGCCGCGGCGACCAACTGACCTTCACCGTTACGATGGAAGCGACCGTCACGCGTCAAACGAACTTCACTATCACCCGTGCGCGGATTGGTATGACGTACCGCGAAAAATTCGTTCTGACCTGTCAATGCGACGTCAAGCGGTCGGCCCGTCGACACTGCAGGCTGCGCCGAAAAGTTGATGCTCTGCGGACCGGCAAACACACCACCGCCCAAACGGTCTAACAGTTCATGACTCTCTTCGGTGAATATCTGATCCTCAATCGTTTCGGGATCGCGCTGTTGAACGGTCGCCACGTCAGGCTTGTAGCCGACGGTGTTGGCGTTCGACAGATTGTGAGCATAGACGTCCTGACGATACATATTGGTCAGGACGCCCGAAGCGGAAACATACAGGCCGTAGTTCATCGGCTCACCTCCGTGTGATTCCATCGCATCGCACGCCAAGGTGAGATGGATGAAACGACGGCGTCCGTGCCGTCGCCGACCCGGCTTGCGGGGCTTTGGGTTGATGGGGTTACCGAAGGGGTAACCGGCCCCTGATTGCTGACCGCGTGATCGCGGGTTTCCGATAGATTGGGGGACATGCGATTGGCATTGGCCACATAGGTATGCCGCATCGATGCCAGGCGGGCCAGACGAACCAATGTTTCACCCACTGATGCTTCATCACGCCGGTCAAGCCGGGCTTGCTCATTGGCCTGACGATGCAACGTCAGAATGCTGGCAACGGATTGTGATAATGGCTTTGGCATGAAAAACACTCGTCCCTGGCTCGGTCATAATGGACCTCTGCCGTGCTTTTCATAGACGCAACCTCGGTGCCAAACCCGAAGAACGTGTTTCACTCACACCCGCCAAAACCTATTAACCATTACGATTTCACGACTTACAAAAACACGCCGCACCAAGCGATCGCCGTTCACCGCTGGTTTTTGCGCGTGACGCACTTCTTGCGCCAGCGCAACCCTTGCCCAACACGCGCAGCCCTTGCGCCTTACGCTCCCAACCCAGGCTGGGCTCGCATACCGGTATCAACTGCTCGTTTTATGCCGTCTTCCCTCGCAATTCGTAGCGACCTACCCCAACAATTCACGTCGCGATTCAAACAAACCATCCAACCGCGAGCGCAAATTTCCGCCCGCCCCACCTGCACCACCTTTGCCTTTTCCACCATGGCCAGTCGGCTCATCAAAACCAGTTCCCATCGCCACCAGCAAATCCACCAACTGATGGAAATCTGACATCGCAATCACCTCCGCATCAATCTTCCCTTTGTCCTCGTTCATGTTGTGATAGTTCCCCAACGGCAAACACATACACGCCGCTTGAAAACCATACGCCGCAAACGCGGATGCCTCGCACGTACCACCGGCCATCAATTTGCGTTGAAACCGAAACGTCTTGTCGTGCGTTTGCAATTGCTCGGCAATCTGTGACATGCGCAACAACATCGCAGGATCAAACGTACTGGTCCGATCGCCGACGCGCACGATTGGCCCAGCGCCGATGGGTGACTCGGCAAAACTTTTCGAATTTTCCAAATTGATCACACGTGCCAACTTCGGAATCAATCCATTCTTGCACGCTCCGATCGCGCCGATGAATCCCACCTCTTCGCTGCGCGTCAATAACAACCGCACATCGCCACCCGATCGTTTCCGTCGCAGCACATCAAATGCCGCTAATCCTGCGGAAAAACCGGCCAAATCGTCACATGCCGGGGCATGCAATCGACCACGCCGAATCACAGGCATTCCAATTTTCCACGTCACGATATCGCCCACGCTTATCGCATCACATCGACGCGACCAGCGAATCAACACCTGCGCATCGCCCTTGGCATCGCGCGATTTTTCCAATCGCTCAACCTTACCCGTCATCGTCGCGCTGCGATCCGGTGCGTGCCAACACACTGCCGACCCTTCAAAATATTCGTCTGCCACACCACCACGAAAATCCGCACGCACCTGCCGATCATCCAATACCTCGCGCACCACAAACGCGGGGTGATCCAGATGCGCGGTAAACAGAATTGGCTTCGCTGCGCGTCCCGATTTCTCACGACCGCGCACCGCTAACAACCGATTGCCATAGCGATCCACCCGCATCGTCACGTTCTTACGCCGGGCCACCCAATCCTCAACCCAACCAATCACATGCTGTTCGCAACCCGCTGCCGTCGGCAAGCCCGTCACGTCCAACAACCACCGCTCATGCACCGCTCGTGTTTGATCATCCATCCCCCCACTATACCCCCCACCCCCCCACGTTTCCCCTGGCAAACCGAAACGTGATCGGCTATCCATCCCCCAAACCGCGCCCCGACTCACGACTCACGCTCGCCATTGCGTTATCATATCCCCATGTCTCACATTGCTGAACCCCAACCCCTTCGCGACCTGCTCCGTGGCGTCGAACAGACCTACAGCCTCGATGATTTGCGTCGCAAACTCGCCCTCAAACGTCCGCTGCGCATCAAACTCGGCATGGACCCCACGGCCCCGGATATCCACCTGGGCCATTCGGTCGTTCTGCGGAAAATGCGACAATTTCAGGACCTGGGCCACACCGCTGTCCTCATCATCGGCGACTACACCGCTCGCATCGGCGACCCCACCGGCCGAGATGCCACCCGCCCTGTTCTCGATGAATCGGCCATTCAGCAAAACGCCCAGACCTATCTCGATCAGGCGGGCACCATCCTCGATCTGTCGCCCGACAAATTCGAACTCCGCTACAACAGTGAGTGGCTCGGCAAACTCAATTTCGCCGACGTCCTCAACCTCACCGGCCAATTCACCGTCCAGCAAATGCTCCATCGCGATAACTTCAAAAAACGCATGGCCGACGGCACTGAAATCCAACTCGCCGAATTCATGTACCCACTCATGCAGGCCTACGATTCGGTCGTCGTGAAAGCCGACGTCGAACTCGGCGGCACCGACCAGACATTCAACAACCTGCGCGGCCGCGATCTCATGGGCAAATCCAATCTCGATCCCCAGGTCGTCATGGTCATGCCCATCCTCGTCGGCCTCGACGGCACACAAAAAATGTCGAAATCAAAAGGCAATTACGTCGCGGTCCGCGATCAGCCCAACGACATGTATGGCAAGGTCATGTCCATCCCCGACGAGCTGATGTCCAACTATTACGAGTTGCTCACCCCGCTCTCAACCGATCGCATCACCAGCCTGCTCGACCCCGAGCAAACCCATCCCCGTGAAGCCAAGGATGTGTTGGCCCGCGTCATCGTCGAGGAATTTCACGACCCCAACGCCGCCAACCATGCGGCCGAGGAATTCAAACGTCGTTTCAGTGAAAACAAATTGCCCGAAGATTTGGAAACCAAAACCATCGACGAATCGCCGATTGGGATTTTGAATCTCATCACCCGCGTGGGCTTCGCCTCCACCAATTCCGAAGCCCGTCGCCTCGTCCAGCAATCAGCGGTCAGTCTGGATGATGAAAAAATCACCGACCCCAAAGCACAGATCACCCTCGACAGCCCCGCCATCCTGCGCGTGGGCAAACGCCGTGTGTGTCGCATTACGAAATAACCTATCTCTGTGTATGGCCGGTTTTTTAGCCGCAGATGGACGCGGATGAACGCCGATGCTGATACGATCCGCATTTGTAATACTAATCGCGGTAAAAACTCGTGCGTTAGCCGCCGCCTTTATGGCGGCGCGAAACGTGGGGCAAGTATACGCCGTCGCGCCGCCATAAAGGCGGCGGCTAACGATAAACCACACAAGTGTTTTTACCGGGATTGGTATTACACATGCGCGAAAATTTCGCCTGTACAACTGGGGGTATGCCAAAATATACACACAAAAAACGCAGGCCATCATGATTGATTGCCTGCGTGCTTGAATAACGCTTAATTATTATCTGCGTTCATCCGCGTCCATCTGAGTTCATCTGCGGCTAAAAAACTACCGCTTTTCGATCGACTCGGCCTTGCGCAGGCCCGGCCCGGTGTAGATCTGACGCGGACGATAGATGCGCGAGTCCTGATCGCGGACTTCTTTCCACTGGGCGATCCAGCCCGGCATGCGCCCGATGGCAAAAATCACCGTGAACATATTTTCTGGAATGCCCAAGGCTCGCATGATGATGCCCGAATAAAAATCAACATTCGGATACAACTTGCGCGACACGAAATAATCGTCGGCCAATGCGGTGGCTTCCAATTCCTTGGCAATATCCAGCAACGGATCGTCCACGCCCAACTTGGCCAACACTTTGTCTGCCGATGATTTAAGTATCTTCGCCCGTGGGTCGAAATTGCGATACACCCCGTGGCCAAATCCGAACAGCTTGTCTTCCTTCTTTTTCACCTTTTCCATGAAATCAGGAATGCTCACGCCGCCTTCGTACAACGCGGTCAACTGTTCGAGGACCGCCACGTTGGCCCCGCCATGCAGTGGACCCCACAAGGCTGAGACGCCTGCGGAGCAACTGGCAAACAGGTTCGCCCCGGATGAGCCCACCATGCGCACCGTCGAGGTCGAACAGTTCTGTTCGTGGTCGGCATGCAAGGTAAAAATCAGATCCAACGCTTCGGCGGCATCTTCATCCAACTCAGCAGGATTGTCTGCGCCGCTGAATAACATGTACAGGAAATTTTCGCAGTAACCCAAACCATTTTTAGGCGCGACTGGCATGGCACCGACCTGATCCTGGTAACCGGCAGCGGCCAACGTACGGGCTTGCGAAATCAATCCGAATGCGGCGATGCGGAATTGCGTTTCGTCGGACGGATCCATATCGAGCAGGCCCGGGTAATAGCAACTGGCTGCCTGAATCATCGCGGAAAACTTTGCCATCGGATGGGCATCATCCGGGAACCCATCGATCGCGTGCAACACATGCGGGCTGACAATCGACTTGTCGGCCACGATGCGTTCGGCTTCATCGAGTTCTTCACGCGTTGGCAATTCACCATAGATCAACAACCACGCCGTCCCCAGGAAACTGCACGACTGGCACACTTCCTCAATCGGGTAGCCACGATAACGCAGCACACCTTTTTCACCATCGATGAAGGTGATGTTGCTGGTCACCGAGCCGGTGTTGCGATAGCCCGGGTCGAGCGTGATGTAGCCGGTCGTCCCGCGCAATTTCGTGATGTCAATACCACGCTCACCCTCGGTGCCGACCACCACCGGCAATTCCAACGTTTTGCCGTCAATTTCAACTTTTACAGTCTCGGCGTTGGGGTCGGTGGTTTTGTCAGCGTCGCTCACGGGTGGGAAACTCCTACGGATAGTGTTATTGATTCACTTCTATTTTACGCGGCATCGCTACTAAATGGACCGCACACGGGTGCTTTATCATCACAAATTAACCTCGGCTTGACTGGCTTGCTCGACTTAATCGGGTTGCTCAGCCTGATCGGGTTAACCCTGGTACTGTTTTTTGAAATCGCCGATGGCTTGCTTGAACTTGTCGGTCAGTTCGCCCTTGAGCGATTTCTTCTCGGCCAATTCGTCACGCAGCGCACTGCCGGGGCCTTGGAAATACTCGGTTAATTTATCGGCAAACGCAGGCACCTTGCTCAGGGCCACGTCGTCGAGGAATCCGTTCGAACCGGCGAAAATCTGGATCACCTGATCGATCACGTCCAAGGGCTGGTACTGTGGCTGTTTCAACAGCTCCACCATGCGAGCACCGCGATCCAATTGTTTCTGCGTGGCTTTGTCGAGTTCCGTACCTAACTGGGCAAAGGCTTCCAATTCACGGAATGCAGCCAAGTCCAATTTCAATGTACCAGCGACTTCTTTCATCGCTTTGATCTGCGCGTTTGAACCCACGCGCGACACGCTGATACCCACGTTAATCGCAGGACGCACGCCGGCAAAAAACAGTTCCGGCTCGAGATAAATCTGGCCGTCGGTAATCGAAATCACGTTCGTCGGAATGTACGCCGACACGTCACCTTCCTGGGTTTCAATAATCGGCAAGGCAGTCAATGAACCGCCGCCGTTTTCATCCGACAATTTTGTCGCACGTTCGAGCAAGCGGGAGTGCAGGTAGAACACGTCGCCGGGGTAGGCTTCGCGTCCTGGTGGACGACGCAGCAACAACGACAACTGACGATACGAGGTGGCCTGCTTGGACAAATCGTCATACACGATCAGCACATGCTGGCCCTTCCACATGAAATACTCGCCCATCGTGCAACCGGCATACGGGGCGATGTACTGCATCGGGGCTGGATCGGATGCCGCGGCACTGACCACAATGGTGTAATCCATCGCACCGTTTTCTCGCAGCGACTCGACCACACCGGCGACCGTCGATTCCTTCTGACCCACCGCCACATAAATACAAAACACAGGCCCATCAGGATGGTTGCCGCTGTGCGTGTGTTTCTGGTTGATGATCGCGTCAATCGCCACAGCTGTCTTACCGGTTTTACGATCGCCAATGATCAGTTCGCGTTGCCCGCGACCCACGGGCACCATCGAGTCAACCGCCTTAACGCCGAACTGCATCGGCTGTTTCACTGGCTGACGTTCAACGATACCCGGAGCAATGATGTCGACGAATTTATCTTCGGTGCCCTGCAATGGACCCTTACCATCGATCGGCTGACCGATGCCGTTGACCACTCGGCCGAGCATGGCTTCACCCACGGGCACACTCAGCAGTTTGCCGGTTGCTTTGACGCGGGCGCCTTCGCTGATGTTCAGGTAATCGCCGAACAGCACCGCACCGACGGTGTCCTGTTCGAGGTTAAACACCTGGCCGATGATCGTTTCACCGTTCTCAGCTTCGAACTCAAGCATCTCACCAGCCATCGCTTCCGATAGGCCGTACACGCGAGCGATACCGTCACCGACTTCGATGACCGTGCCCACCTGCGCGACTTCTAATTGCGTCGCGTAGTTGCTGACTTCTTGCTTAATAACACTGGTAATTTCGTCGGTATTGATCTTCATAGCTTGGCTCTCTAAAAACTGTCACTGGCTAACATGTATGGGTTAATCTGGTTAGTCGCTCAGGACTCACGGGGTTCTATCTGTTGACCTGATTCATGGGCGAGTCATCGCCACAACACAAAATTTTACGAAACAGCGGCCCGCGCCATTTCACGACCTTTTTCAATCATACTGCTCTGAATTTTTCGCAACTGGGCCGAGACCGATCCATCGATCAGCCGATCGCCGATCTGAATTTTCAAACCGCCGATCAGCGATGCATCCACATGTTGCAACAGCGTGACGGTTTTTCCGATCGCGTTTCCAATCCCACTGGCGACTGCGCTCGCCTGATCGTCCGACAACGCCGTGGCCACATACGCGTCAACATTCACATGCCCGCGACGATTGTTGACCAACTGCATGTATGCCCGTGCGATTTTTGGCAACAGGCTCAAGCGATCCTTGTCATTGAGCACCATCAGGAAGCGATACGTCAAGTCGCTGACTTTGCCCGAAAACAGCCGTTCAATAATCGCCCGGCGATCTGCCGTGCTGATCACTCGGCTATCAATCAGTCGCCCCAGATCAGGCTCCGCATCGTGCAACTCACCCAGTTGCAACATTTCCTCTGCAATCGCATCGAACTGGCTCGCCTCGTCGGACAATTCCAACAACGCCTGCGCGTAGCCCAGTTCCAATGCACCGAGTTGATGATTACCGTTTATTGGGGTGGCCACTGGCAAACTCCGATACCAAAAATAAATCTAAATCCAAACTGATCACTGGCACAAACTATTGCGACACCATCGCAGGCCGACCACCCACAACGCCTCAAACTTGCAGAGGAAAAGTGGGGGGGGGGGGTTAGTTGTTGGGGGCGATGGTGCTTGTTAGTTCTTGCAGTGATTGATTGATAATTTGTTGTTGATCTTCAGGGCGAATTTCGCGGGACAATATTTTGCCTGCAATCTGTGTGGATACCA
>JAUHYI010000020.1 GCA_030426385.1 Phycisphaerae bacterium | reverse complement strand
AACGTTTGAATGAACTTGTTCCGATGGGGGCTGATGATCCTAACGCGCGGTTGTCTGCGATTGCTAATCCTGCGATCGGTCAATGGGCGGATACGGAAATTAGTCAAGGTTTGAAAACGAGTGGTGCGCGTGATGTGACTGCGGCGTTGCGAAGTGATGCGGTAGATGGGGCATCCATGGCGGAGGGACTGCAACATGATGAATTGGAAAATAGAAAAGAGGAAAGCGGGGGGGAACGCTTGGTAGAGTTTGAGGGGCGAACGTATATGTTGCCGACGTTGATTCATTGCGAATCGTGGGCACATCCGCTGTCGCATCGTGAATTCATGTTTCCGTTTTCGTCGATTGTTGAGATGGCCCAGGCGGATATGTTGAGCAAAATTGGTACGTCGTTGGTTGTGACTGCGATCACAGAGAACGCGACGTTTATTGATGAGCTGATTCGCTGTCCGATGATTCAACGCTTGAATCTGGGACCGATTCCGACGAGTCGGGCACGATGGGATCAGCCGCATGAGGGGAACTTATTTGAATTGTTGTATCAACGCCGAGCGATTCAACACGCACACTCGATGGTTACGATGACAGGAGCGAGCGCATGACGGCAGTGACGACGCCGAGGATTTCGGATCTTGATCACACGCCTGGAACACGTTTGGTGTTTGGCTGTGGTGCTATCGATCACCTGGGGCAATTGGCGGTGGAGTTAGGAGCGACGCGTGTTTTTCTGGTGAGTGATTCGGGCGTAGCAACCTCGGGGCACACGAGTCGCGGAGCCCAATCGCTGGTTTCGTCAGGCTTATCGGTGACGCAGTATGTGGATGCGCATGAAAATCCGACGACCGCCGACATTGAATCCTGTTTGATACAAGCACGTGCGGCGAAGCCGGATTTGATTGTGGGTTTAGGGGGCGGCTCGTCATTGGATACCGCCAAAGGTTGTAATTTGCTGTTGACCAATGGCGGTCGGATTGTGGATTATCACGGCGTTGGTAAAGCGAACAAGGAGATGTTGCCGTTTATTGCGGTGCCGACGACGCATGGGACGGGCAGTGAGACGCAGTCGTTCGCGTTGATCGCCGACAGTGAAACGCACATGAAAATGGCATGCGGTGATCCGAAGCTGTTGCCAGCGGTGGCCCGTGTTGGATCCTGAGTTAACCTTGACGATGCCCGCGCGCGTGTCAGCGTGTACCTCGATTGATGCGTTGACGCATGCGGTGGAATCGTTTGTGTGTACGCGTCGAAATGTAGTATCGAATCGATATTCGCGCGAGGCGTTTGTGTTGATTCATCAGGCCATGCAAGCGGTGATGCGCGATCCGGATGATGTTGAAGCGCGTGGCGATATGTTGTTGGGTGCGGCCTATAGTGGTTTGGCCATTGAAAATAGTATGTTGGGTGCGGCGCATGCCGCGGCGAATCCGTTGACCGCGCATTTGGGCGTGACGCATGGACAAGCGGTGGGTTTAATGCTGCCTCATGTGATTCGATTTAATGCGGGCCGTCAAGATGTTTTGGGTTTGTATACGGAACTGGCTCAGGCTGCAGGGTTGGATGATGTGTGCGAGTTGATCGATTCTATTGGGTTGTTGTTGGCCGGCTCGGGGTTAGGGACCACGTTATCCAAACAAGGTCTGACGGATGAGATTGTTCCTGTACTGGCTGAAGAAGCGGCGGGGCAATGGACAGCGTCGTTTAATCCACGGCCGGTGGGTGTGGATGATTTCGTGACGTTGTATCGTGCGGCGATGCATGGCGGGGAGGGATGAACCGTTATGGCAATGTGCCGAATTAAGAAAAATGTTTGGGCCAAGGCCGCGCGGGGTGTGGGGATGGTTTGTGTGTGGGGATGCCTGGCGATCGCGCCGGTTTTTGCGGATGTGCATGCGAATAAGGGGGAGATTGCTCGTGCGAATGTGTCAGGTGACTGGGAGCATCCACGCGGCGGAGCGCAGGCGTTAGGCGTGGCCGATGAGCAGTTGTTCGACCAATACCAATTGGCATGGCAATACGAAACGGGTGGCAGTGTGAAATCGTCGCCCGTGATGACCAATGGTTTGGTGATTGCAGGATCGCAGAATCGCTATGTGCATGCGATCGAAATCGCGACGGGGTTGATGCGGTGGACGTTTGAGACGGGGAACATTATTGAAGCGTCGCCGATTGTGCATCGCGGGGTGGTCATCATTGGTTCGGACGATGGATATGTGTATGCGTTGGATGGGCAAACGGGTGCGCAGCGTTGGTCGTTTTTGACTGATGCACGTGTGTTGGCACATGCGGTGGTGGTTGCCGACGAGGAGGGGCGTGATGTCGTGATTGTGGGTAGCTATGACAGCACGTTGTACGCGATCGATTTTTTAACCGGCGAAAAACGGTGGGCGTTTAAAATTGATAGCTATGTCAATGGCGGGGCTTCGATTTATCAGGACATGGCTGTATTCGGCGGGTGCGATCGCCAGTTGTATACCGTGGATGTGAACACGGGTGAAAAACTGGGGCAACTGGATATTGGTGGCGAAGTGGCTGCGACGCCTGCGATCGTGGAACGGTTTGCGTATCTGGGACAAATGCAAAATGAATTGCTGGCCATCGATCTGGAAACGATGGCGGTCGTGTGGCAATTCCATGACAAGGATTTCCCATTTGTAGCATCAGTGGCGGTTGAGGGCGATCGGTTGGTGATTGGTTCGCGAAGCCGTCGTGTTTATTGTTTGGATCGACACACGGGTGACCTGTTGTGGGAAACGCGCACGCGTGGTGCGGTTGATTCATCGCCTGTGATTGCGGGAGATCGTGTGGTGGTGGGCACGGGTGGCGGACGAGTGTTGATTCTGGATTTACAAACGGGTGACCCGGTGTGGTCCTATGACGTGGGTGAAGCAATCACGGCCACGCCTGCGGTGGCACATGGGATGATCGTGATCGGTTGCGAGAACGGAAACATCTATGCGTTCAAACGTGAGGTGGAGAAAAAAGTGTTGGATAACACGACAGGAGATTCGCAATGACCGCAGTGAATGATAAGACGCCGGGCAGTGATACGCCGTTGCCGGTATTGGATAACGAGGATCAGTCGAATCAGTCGACGCTCGCGGGTAATTATTTTGTATCGAACTATCCGCCGTTTTCACAATGGAACCCGGGACACCGTGATACTGCGATCGCGCGCTTTGATGAGCCGGGTGACGTGGATCGGCCATTGGGTCTGTACGTGCATATTCCGTTTTGCCGCAAGCGTTGTCATTTTTGTTATTTCCGGGTGTACACGGATAAAAACAGTGATGACATTCGGCAGTACCTTGATGCGGTGATTGATGAACTTGCGGCGTTGGCGAACAAGCCACAGATCGCGGGTCGTAAACTGAAATTCATTTACTTCGGGGGTGGCACGCCGTCGTATTTGTCGGACCAACAACTGACGTATTTGTTTGAGGGCTTGCAACGTTCGCTGCCGTGGGATTGGGCGGATGAGGTAGCGTTTGAATGCGAGCCGGGCACGTTGAATGCGAAAAAACTGCAACGGATTCACGATCTGGGAATCACGCGACTGTCACTGGGTATCGAAAATTTTAACGACGATATTCTGGCATTGAATAATCGGGCCCATCGATCAAAACAGGTTTATGGCGCGTACGAATGGGCACGCGACGCGGGATTTCCGCAGATTAATATTGATCTGATCGCCGGGATGTTGGGCGAAACCGAAGACAACTGGAAAGCGAATATTGAGACGACGTTAAAGCTGGCGCCGGATGCGGTGACGATTTACCAGATGGAAATTCCGTACAACACGACGATCTACAAGCAGATGAAAGAAACCGGTGCGGTCGAAGCACCGGTGGCAGATTGGGAAACCAAACGGCGATGGGTGAGCGAAGCGTTCGCAGCGTTGGAAGCCGAAGGTTACACGGTGGGCAGTGCGTATACAGCCGTGCGTGATAAGTCGACGATTGGTTTTGTGTATCGCGACGAATTGTGGGCCGGTGCTGATATGTTGGCGTGTGGAGTTTCATCGTTCGGGCACATCGGCGGCGTGCACTATCAGAACCAGGCCGACATCGTACCCTATGTGTCAGCGGTTTCATCCGGCGAATCGCCGATCTTTCGAGCGCTTCCGATTACGGAAGAAGAAGCGATGATCCGGCAATGGGTTTTGCAATTGAAGCTCGGGCATATATCGCGTCGGCCGTTTATTGATCGATTTGGTGTGGACCCATTTGAGCGGTGGGCAGATATTCTTAGTGATTATCAAACGCAAGGATTGCTGTCGATCGATGGCGATGAATTAACCTTGACACGTGATGCGTTGTTGCAGGTTGATCGTTTGTTGCATGCGTTTTTTCTGCCGCAGCATCGGGGGATACGTTACGCATGAACGGTGATGTGGTGCATAACATGTCGCAGGTTTTATATCCGTTGTTGGCTGCGCCGGAAAGTGTGTGCGAAGAAGGCGGAGGGACATGCGAAGCCGATGTGGTGATGGCCAGAGATTTGCCGCAGCCATATCGGATGTTGCTGGATCATGATCGCGATATGACTGGGACGTTGGAAGCTTTTTTTGATCAGGAAATCACGTTGCGCGTTTGCGCAAAACAGTTGGTGGACGATGCGTTGTGGCGGCAAGTGGTGTTGGTGGGTAAACACGATGGACGAGCGGCGGAATTTGGGGCGATCAGGATCACACTGTCCTGTTTTGAAGGGAAAACGCGAGAGATGATCGAGCAATGCAAAATTCCATTGGGGCGAATTTTGCGAGAACAAGCGATCGATTATGTCTCGAATCCGTCAGCGTTTTTGCGGGTTGTGCCTGATGAAGCGATGCGCGATTGTTTGGGTATTGGTGGACGCAATGATGACATTCCAGGGAAACGTGCGAAGGGGAAAGTGGGTGAGGTGGGGGGAGGGGTGCTGTATGGGAGGCGTAATACGTTGACGATGAGTGACGGGCGAATCATGGCGCAGATTATTGAGATATTGCCGGTGATCGATTCGGTGAATGGGTCGACGGTGCCGGATGTGGGTGATGGCATGCCGGGTGGTCGCGTGCAAGGTGGTCAAGGTGATACACAAGAGTTGGGAGGTGGGGCATGAGGGATTCAATGCGAAACGATGGGGGCGAAGGTGATCGTAATTGTGATCACAATCACGACTACGATGTAATCGTGATTGGTGGTGGACCTGCGGGTGCGACAGCCGCGGCAGTATTGGCGACGCATGGTCGGCAGGTGGTGGTATTAGAACGTGATCCATTTCCGCGGTATCACGTCGGTGAATCGTTGCTGCCGTATTGCTATCACACGTTGAATCGGTTGGGGATGGTCGAAAAGATGAACGCATCGCCGTTTGTGAAAAAGCATTCGGTGCAATTTGCGACGATGGATGGGCGTGTGTCACAGCCGTTTTATTTTACGGATCATCTGGACGGTCATCCTGCAGGACAAACGTGGCAAGTCGAACGCCGTGCCTTTGATCAAATGATGCTTGATGGCGCGCGTGATGCGGGCGCAGATGTTCGCATGGGTGTGGGGGCCAAAGCATTTGTGATGGAAGGCGATCGTGTTGTTGGCGTGGAAGTTGAGGATGCGGATGGCAAGCGGTCAGTGTTGCGTGCGCCGATGACGATTGATTGTTCCGGGCGCGATGGCTTTGCGATTAACCGAATGGGTTGGCGAAAACGCGATCCGCAATTGTCGAAAATATCGCTATGGACGTATTACCGCGGTGGTAAGCGCGGCATGGGTATTGATGAAGGGGCAACCACGGTGGCGTACCTGCCAAACAAGGGGTGGTTCTGGCATATCCCGTTGCATGACGATCGGATCAGTCTGGGGATCGTGGGCGAGCGTGATGAAATTTATAAAGACGGCAAGGATTTACTGGCCATTTTTGATCGATACATCCAGGCCAATTTATGGGTGGCTGATCAGATGCAAGGTGCGACGCAATATGGGCAAGTCTGGGTCACGGGCGACTATTCATACCGATCGGAATACAGTGCCATGGATGGTTTGGTGTTGGCGGGCGATGCGTTGGCATTTTTAGATCCGGTGTTTTCCTCTGGCGTGTTTCTGGCATTGATCAGTGGAGAGCAGGTCGGCGATGCAGTGCATGAAGCGCTGGCTCGTGGCGACACGTCGGCCGGTGCATTTGCCGAATACAGTGACAATCTGTGCAATGCGATTGAAGCAATGCGAAAACTGGTGTACGCGTTTTATGATGAGGAATTCAGTTTTGGCAAGTTACTGAAAAAATATCCCCATCTGCGCGGCGATCTGACAGACTGTTTGATTGGGCATTTGTCGCGAGATTTTACGGCGCTGTTTGATGGTATTCGTGAATTTGCGGATGTGCCTGAATCATTGCCGCATGGCCGACCCTTAATGGCGACATCATGAAAATTGCGATGCTGACCCCTGGGACCGGGAACTTTCATTGTGGCAGTTGTCTGCATGATGAAACACTGGCTCGTGGGTTGCGACGGTTGGGCCATGAGGTGTTGATGGTGCCGTTGTATTTGCCATTGGTGTTGGATGAGCCGGGCGCAGCGATATTGAACGATTCGATGCAGGCGACAGTTGGGGAAGATGTGCAGATGGGGGGCATCAATTTGTATCTGCAACAGAAGTCGTGGTTATTCCGGCGCATACCGATGTGGATGAAACGTTGGTTGGATCGGCCGAGTTTGTTGTATCGCGCGGCCAAGCGATCGGACATGACCAGTCCGGTTGAGTTGGGGCGGATGACGGTGGAAATGTTGCGCGGTGAACATGGGAAGACGGTCGATGAATTGCAGCGACTGATCGATCATTTGCGGTTGTGGGATCATGCGGATGTGGTGATGCTGAACAATGCGCTGTTGATGAGCGCAGCCAAACCAATTGCCGAAGCATTGGGGTGCCGGGTGGTTTGTACGTTGCAAGGCGAAGATACGTTTTTGGATGATCTGCCACAGCCCTGGCGGGATCAGGCGTGGGGTTTGTTGCGGGAACAGGTTGGTGATGTGGATCAGTTTGTGGCCGTCAGTCGGTATCATGCCGATTTGATGACCGCGCGATTGGGATTGCCGACCGATCGGGTGGCAGTGGTGTACAACGGCATCGATGTAGAGCGATATACGAATAAGGCAAAGGGTGGCGATTCGATGTCGGCATGCGAGGTTACGCCTGGATCGATGACGATTGGTTATTTGGCGCGGCTGTGTCCGACCAAGGGGATGCATACGTTGGTGGATGCGTTTATGTTGTTGCATGAGCGTGGGATGGTGGCAGATGAGGTGCATTTGCGGTTGGTGGGCAGCGCGACGCCAACGAATATGAAATTTGTCCGGGATCAGCATCAGCGATTGATTGATGCGGGTCATGGCGATCGAGTGGTGATCGCGCCAAATGTGACATTCGATGAAAAGTTGTCGCATTTGCGAGCGATGTCGGTGTTGTCGGTGCCTGCGGTGTATGGGGAATCGTTCGGGTTGTATGTGTTGGAAGCGCTTGCGTGTGGTGTGCCGGTGGTGCAGCCGAGGCATGCGGCGTTTCCCGAGGTGATCGAACGGACGGGCGGGGGTATGCTGTATGATTTGGAAGAGGTGGAGATGCTGGACGAGGCGAATGCCTTGGCCGACGCGCTGGCAGCGATGTTGAATGATGACGAGCGTCGGGCCAGGTTGGGTCGAACGGGACAAGACGCGGTGGTGCGGGAATTCACGGCTGAACGAATGGCAATGCAAACGTCGGAGATTTTGGAGACAATATGTCAAGTAACTATCACATAACCAGGCGCGTGGCATTTTCCGAAACGGATGCTGCGGGCATTGTGCATTTTTCGAATTTTTTCCGTTACATGGAAGACACGGAACACGCGTTTCTGCGCTCTGTAGGCGTGAGTGTGCATACGCAACATGGCATGCGTGTTGAAGGTTTTCCTCGGGTGAGTGCGCGTTGTGATTATCGTCGGCCGTTGCGGTTTGAGGATGAGTTTACGATTGAATTAATCGTGACGCAGAAGACGGAAAAGTCGGTGACGTATCGGATGCGTTTTATGCGCGAGGGCGAGGATGAGCCGATCGCGGTGGGAGAAATTACGGTGGTGTATGCGGTACGCGAAGATGGCAGCGGCCCATTTCGAGCAGCGGCGATTCCCGCAGCGATTGATCAAGCGGTGACGGTGGATGGCGAGTGAGTGTGGGGTCGGGGTTTACTATTTGACGAATGGTTTTAATGATGAGAACAACAATGCCTGGTAATTACATGTGGTTGGTTTTTGCGTTATCAACGGTGGCGTTCTGGGGTTTGTATGGTGTGTTTATCCATACGGGCGTGATGGCGTTCGATCCGCGGACGGATCCAAATGCACGCTACAAGGCATTTTTGTTTGTGGGGTTGGCGTATTTTTTGACGGCGGTGATTGCGCCGGTGTTGGTGTTGCTATTTAATGGAGCGTCGTGGGATTTTTTGACGAACGTGCGCGGGGTAAGTTGGTCATTGGTCGCGGGTATCGTTGGGGCGCTGGGCGCATTTTTTGTGGTGATGGCTTTTGGTGCGGCGGGTAAGCCAACGATGGTGCCTGTGATCATGTCCATTATTTTTGCGGGCGCGCCGATTGTGAATGCGGTGGCCGCGTTTATTGCACATCCGCCACATAACGAGGCAGGCAAAATAGCGTTTGGTTCCATTCACCCGATGTTTTATGTGGGGATTGCCATGGCCGCGGGGGGTGGGTTGCTTGTCTCTTTGTTTAAACCATCATGAGTGTTGATCGAGCCCAACAATTCGAAGCGTTGCAAAATTTGATCCGCGTGGTTCTGGCGGGCAATGATTTTTATCGAACGATTTTGCATGGGGTGGGCATACGTGATGCGAGCGATGTGATTTCGTGGCATGATTTTTCACAGCGCGTGCCGATGACCACCAAAGCACAATTGGCCCAAGACCAACTCACTTACCCGCCTTATGGCACCAATTTGTCGATGCCGATGGTGGATTACATTCGCTATTCACAGACCAGTGGGACGACGGGTCAATCGATGCGATGGTTGGATACGTCGGCGTCATGGCAAGCCATGGTGGATTGTTGGCAGCGTGTTTTTTTAACAGCCGGATGCGAACGTGGTGAACGAGTAATGTTTGCCTTTTCATTTGGGCCGTTTCTGGGTTTTTGGACTGCGTTTGAATCGGCGACTCAGTTGGGATATCTGTGTATTCCCGGTGGTGGGATGAGTAGTGAATTGCGTTTGAAAACGATTCGTGACAATGGTGTGACGACGTTGTGTTGTACGCCGACGTATGCGGTGCATTTGGGGCAAGTAGCGCAAAGCGATCGCGAGAAAAACAAACAGAATTTTGTGGCAACGATTGAGCGCATCATTCTGGCAGGAGAACCGGGGGGATCGGTGGCCAGCGTGCGATCAGCGATCGAGCGACTGTGGCCGAAGGCGACGGTGTACGATCATCACGGGATGACGGAGGTGGGCCCGGTGACCTATCAGGATGGGCCGGGTCGTTTGCGTGTGATGTCGGATGCGTTTTTTGCGGAGGTGGTGGTGCCCGAGACGGGGCAGAGTGTCGCGCCGGGTGAGCGTGGTGAATTGGTGTTGACGACATTGGCGCGGACGGCGTGTCCGGTGTTGCGATATCGCACGGGTGATCTGGTTTGTCAGGATGTGGACGATACAGATGTGTTGGTGGGTGGAATATTGGGGCGGGTGGATGATATGGTGCAGGTGCGCGGGGTGAATGTGTATCCGTCAGCGATTGATGCGATCGTGCGTGGGGTGGTGGGTGTGGCTGAATATCAGGTGGTGTTGCAGGCAGGCGAGGGCATGACGGAATTGACGGTGCGCGTTGAGGCGACGGCGGGGCAAGATGTGCAGATGATTTGTAAACAGGTGGCGCAGGCGGCGCGGGATGCGCTACAATTGCGTGTACCCGTGGTGGCGGCTGAGTCGGGGGCGTTGCCACGTCATGAATTTAAAGCGCGGCGATGGGTGCGGGAATCGTGAGGTAGATATTGATGAAGTGGGGATGTGATGAGATAGTGGCTGTGCGATAAGCACGGATCAATTAAACGGACCTGTACAACGCGATTGGTTGTGAACAATGACGGTTGAAACTGACACATTGATATTGCACGCGGGTAAGGTTTGTAAGCATTTTTCCAGGCCCGGAGATGAACAGCCGTTGGTGGTGTTGGATCAAATTGATTTGTCATTGTCAGCGGGAGATTCGGTGGCGATAGTGGGGCCGAGTGGCTGTGGTAAGACGACGTTGTTGAATATTCTGGGGACGTTGGATCGGGCAACGTCGGGGGAAATTGAAATTGGCGGTCGAGATGTGACGGGCTTGAACGATCGCGATCTAGCCCAGGTGCGGGCCACGCAGATCGGATTTGTTTTTCAGGAACATCATCTATTACCACAATGTTCAGCGATGGAAAATGTATTGTTGCCGACCTTGGCACGAGGCGTGCTGCGTGATGGATCAGAGCAACAACGGGCGATGATGTTATTGGATCGGGTGGGTTTGGCCGATCGCGCGGGGTATCGGCCTGATGCGCTATCGGGTGGTCAACGGCAACGCGTGGCGATTGTGCGGGCCCTGATAAATCAGCCAGGATTATTGTTAGTGGATGAGCCGACTGGTGCGCTGGATCAGGCGTCGGCTGATGGTGTGATGGATTTGCTGATCGAACTGAATCGCCATGAGCAGACCGCGATGGTGATGGTGACGCATGCAGAAAATCAAGCGGCACGGTTGGATTGTGTTTTACATTTGGCATCGGGGCGGTTGGTGTCATATGTCTGAAGCGAACGAGCGATGATATGAATGGTTTGCTAATGATATTTCGCACGTTGTGGTATCACCGTCGAACGAATGTCGGCGTGATGTTGGGCGTGGCACTGGCGACGGCGGTGATAAGCGGATCGCTGCTGATCGGCGATTCGATGCGTTACACGTTACGACGGACTGCGATGTTGCGATTGGGCGCAACGGATTTTGCCATAGCGCCGGGCGATCGTTTTTTTACGAATGATTTAGCGCAGCGATTGAACAGTCAGCGGCAGAAACGCGAGGATGTGGAGGATACGGAAGGCAAGGTGGGAGGGGTAGCGAGTGTGATTGTGGGGCAAGGTGCGGTGACGACGCCGAATGGTCGGGCACGCGCGAATCAAGTGCAGGTGGTTGGTGTTGATGCGGGGATGGGTAAATTTTTTGAAGGGATGGTTGTTCCTGAACCGGGGCAGGCGTATGTCAATGATGCGTTGGCTCGGCAGTTAGGATTGGAAGTGACGGGGCATGGCGATGGGGCGATGGCAGAAGGTTTGGTTGTGCGATTGCCCAGGCCGGTGTCGGTGCCGGGTGATGCGGCGTTGAGCAATCATCGTGATGCGGTTTTAGCGATGAATGTGCGAGCAATGGGTTTGGTGACGCCGGAACAAGGTGGGCGGTTTAGTTTGCGGGCCGAACAATCTGAACCGATGAATTTGTTTGTCAATCGTGATTGGTTGGCGAAGCAGATGGACGTGGCAGGCCGATCGAATGTGATATTGGGCCGAGGTGATGCGCCGAGTGATAGCAATGATTCACTGCATGAAACGAATGGCCTGGTTGGCAGTGATGCGTTGCCGATCACCTTGGCTGATGCAGAACTGTCATTGGATGTGATGGAACACGGTGGCGTGGCGCTGCGCAGTCGGCGTGTGTTTATTGATGCGCCGATCGTGTCGGCATTGGATGATTTACCGGGCCAACGGGTGATGACGTATTTTGTGAATACGATTGCCCATGATGATCGGCAAACGCCGTACTCGATTGTTAGCGCGATGGATGGGTTGGAAGTGGCTGATGATGAAATCGTGATTAACGATTGGTTGGCCGATGATCTAGGGGTGGGGGTGGGCGATGTATTGACGCTGACATATTATTTGCCGAACTCGGGTGATGCGTTGGTTGAAGCGTCGGTTGAATTAACAGTTGCACGCGTGGAACCGATTGCGGGTATGTATGCGGATCGAACGTTGACGCCGGATTTTCCGGGATTAGCAGGCGCGGAGCGGATGGCTGATTGGGATGGCGGCCCCGCGATTGATCGATCGCGGATCAGGCCGACGGATGAAAAATATTGGGAGCAATATCGGGCTACGCCACGGGCATTTATTCCTCTGGCGACGGGTCAGAAAATCTGGGCGAATCGATTTGGAACCGCCACGTCAATTCGCTTTGAAAAATCAGTGACGGATGAAGAGGTGTTGGCACGAATCGATCCCGCATGGTTGGGTATTGAGGTGCGGCCGGTGCGTCGGCAGGCGTTGCAAGCGAGTCAGGGCACGGTTGATTTCGGCCAACTGTTTTTGAGTTTGTCATTCTTTTTAATTGTGGCGGCGATGGTGTTGACGACTACGTTATTTGTATTCGGGGTGGAACAGCGTGCGAAAACATTGGGAACACTGTTGGCTTTGGGGTGGACGAAGGGACAGGTTCGCCGACTGGTTTGGGTTGAGGGGATGTTGACGGCCATCGTGGGCGTTGGGTTGGGCGTGGTGCTGGGTGTGGTGTATACGAAAGTTGTTTTGTCGTTGTTGTCGAACGGCGTGACAGGATGGGGCGGTGCGATTGGCGTGGGAAACAGCGAGGCGATGGGTGAGATTGTTTTGTTTCATGCGTCGTGGGTTGGGTTATGGGTCGGGCCAATGGTTGGATTCGTGGTCAGTGTGTTGGCCATGTGGTTGACGATGCGAAAAGTCATGCGGCACACAGCCCGCGCGTTGTTGGCAGGCGCGGTGGGGCGAGTGTCGGGGACGGCCCGGATAGGAACTATGCCCGCGGCGGTGTTGGGGGTTGTGTTGGTTGTCATTGCTTTGGGGTTGGGGTGGGCGAATCGATGGGCGACTGGTCCTGAAGCTGCGTTGGTGTTTTTTGGATCGGGTGCGTTGTTATTGGTTGGCTTGTTGACGTGGGTGTATGCGATTTTTACTGGGCGTGGCATGGGGGAGGTGGGGAAAGTGGAGGGTGTGGGGAATGTGTGGGTAGGGGGGCGATCGTCAAAAAAATTGGTAGCGATGTCGTCATTGGGATTGGTGCGAAGTAATCTGGCGCGACGGCGAGGTCGATCGCTTGCGGCGATTGTGACGTTGTCGAGTGGCGTGTTTCTGGTGGTTGCGGTTGCTGGCTTTGAGCTGGGTGTGCCGAGCGATGTCTCGGGTCGTAACACGGGCACGGGTGGGTTCGCGTTGATTGCGGAATCGACACTGCCAATCCCTTACGACATCAATACGCGCGTGGGGCGTGATCATTTTGGGTTGGATGATGATGAAATTCCTGCGGGGTCGGTGGTGCCAATTCGCGTGGGTGCGGGTGATGATGCGAGTTGTTTGAATTTGAATCAGACGGTCACGCCTCGTTTGTTGGGTGTGGATGCGCAGCTATTGGCTGATCGACAGGCCTTTTCATTTGCGGGTCAGATGGATGTTGTGGGTGGTCGTGCGTTGACGGAAAGCGAATCAGCCTGGTCATTGTTGCAGGTGAGCCCGAGTCATTTGGACCGCATGGATAGCGTGGGCCGATTGGATAGCGTAGACCACTTGGATGCTGCGGCTCATTCGACGAAGGCCACGGGTGATGTGTTGATCGTTCCTGCGATTGCAGATGCGAATACCGCGCAATGGGCGCTGAAAATAAAATTGGGTGACATGATTGATATGGTCGACGAACGAGGCCAACCGTTTCGCGTTCAGTTGGTAGCGACGTTGGCGAATTCCATTTTTCAAGGCAGCCTGATCATCGATGAAAAATATTTCACGATGCTATACCCCAGCGCGTCCGGTTTCAGCATGCTACTAATCTCCCCCCCCACCCCCCCCACCCCCCCCACATCCCCCACACACACCACATTCCCCCCCGCATCCCTTCGTGCATTTAACTCGATGTCGCCACATACGCATCCCGCTTCTCTCGTCGTCTCATCGGAATCCGTGTCTACGCTTGGCGATCGTTCTGATGATGCTATTCGTGACACGCAAGCGCTGTTGACTGAAATCATGGCTGATCAAGGGGTGTCCGTGACGTTGACGCGTGATCGTCTGGCTTCGTTTAATCGCGTGCAGAATACATACCTGCGAATTTTTCAGGCGCTGGGGGGATTGGGTGTGGCGCTTGGCTGTGTTGGGTTGGGCATTGTGGTGGCTCGTAATCTATTGGAACGGCGTGGTGAATTGGCATTGCTTACTGCGGTGGGGTTTGATCGGCGACAGATTTGGATGTCGGTTTTTGTGGAGCATGCGGTGTTGCTGATGATTGGATTGGGTGTTGGTGGGGTGGCTGCGATGGTGGCGATTTGGCCGACGTGGCAGAATTCATCAATTGAAATGGGGCCGATTGGTTTGACGATTGGATTGTCGGCGCTGGTTGGGATTGTGTCGATCGTGATTGCGTTGCGTGTGGCTGGTGCGGGACGGTTGGTTGACGCGCTGCGTGCGGAATAGGATTAGTTTTTTAGTGATTGAGAATTGTTGGATCAGTTTGACTGGCGAGTCAGTTGGTGGGTGTTTCCAGTGGGATATGTCGATGGGCGCTGGGGGGTAAGCCGGTGGATTGTCGAACGCAACGCGCCAGGGTGTGACTGCTGCCATAGCCTGCTTGATGGGCAATGTCTGCGATGGGCAGAGATGTGTTGCGAAGTAATTGCAAAGTCAGATGCAGGCGGGCGTCGGCGAGATGTTGACTGGGGGTGTGGCCATGTTGTAGTTGGAATTGACGAGACAGGTGTTCACGCGCGCAGCCGTGGCGGTCGGCAATTTGTTGCAAGGAATAAGGTTGGTTGGGTCGGGCCAGGATAGCATCGATAGCGCGTTGCACGGGTGACTGATGTTGGGTCTGGCGATGTTGGGCGTATTCGAACAGTTGCATAACCAAGCGATGCAGTGCGTGGGCGATGTCGGTGTCTGATGCGGAGTATGTTGGTTCGGAGATTGTGATGATTTCAGCGATGGCCGCGAGCAATGGATGGTTGACGCCGGGCTTGATGACGGCCCCAAACCTTTTGCGAAACGTCGAGAGATGTTCGGCGAGGCCGGCACCGTGAATGTTTAGCCAGAGGCAGGTATAAGGTTGCCTAAGCGGTTGCGGTTGGCCGTAGGCGGTTTTTTCGCCGTAACAGAAAATCACGATTTGCCCAGGATCCAGGAGTTGTTCGCCGTCGTGATCGCGATAGATGATCTGGCCTGCCAGGGTGGCCTGTATCACCCAGGGGCCGGGCTGGCGTACTTCGTTGTCGTACCAATAATGATGCCCGATGGGGTGGATTTGCTTGCCATAGGAAGACACAGACCAAAGTGCGGGCGGGGTGTGAGATTGTGCTTTGGGTGGTGACATATCACATAATGTACACCATTAGTCACATCTTGCCGATTGTAATTTTCGTGTAATCCGCCATGATGGGGCGATCTCATGCCGCCTGTGCTTGTTGACGCACGGGTAGTCGTTGTAGACGCGAGGCATGTCCCTTTTACCCCACGGGAATTCATCACAATGTCAGATTCAACCACGACCGCCCTCGCTGATGACGCCAATGAAACAGCGGTAGGTCACAGCGCTCACACCAAGGCCGCCGATTCGCAGGCAGGCTTGCCAGGCAAAATGACCCGGCCACTCAACATCACATTCATGGGTGCTGGCTCACAGTTTTGTCCTACCTTATGTAAAGACGTGTTTTTGATTCCCGGCAATGTCGGGGGCGAAATTCGCTTGGTGGATATTGATGCAGATCGATTGGCCACGATGCACAAGGTCATCGAAAAACTGATCGCTTCACTGGGCAAAGCCAACTGGACCGTGCGTTCGTCAACGGATCGTCGTGAGGTGTTGCCCGGTAGTCATTATGTGGTCTGTTGCGTGGAGGTATCAGGCACGGATTGTGTCAGGTTCGACAATGACATTCCACTCAAGTATGGCGTGGATCAATGTATCGGCGACACGATAGGCCCCGGCGGATTATTCAAAGCGCTACGAACGGTGCCGGTGTTTCTCGACATTCTGCGCGATATGCGTGAGCTGTGCTCGGGTGCGTTGATGCTCAATTACACCAACCCGATGAACATGATGTGTCTGGCTGCAGGACGTGCGGTGCCTGAGGTGCCGGTGGTCGGGCTATGTCATAGTGTGCAGGGCACGAGCCATTTGTTGGCAGAATATGCCGACGTGCCTTACGAAGAAATGGAATGGGAATGTGCGGGCATCAACCATCTCGCGTGGTTTACCAAATTAAAACATCAGGGCCAGGATCTGTATCGCAGTCATCTGTACGCAAAGTTTGAGCGTGAAATTGCTGAGGGTATTGCCGAGGCCGAGTCGGGGCTGGCCCGTTTTGATAGTGCGGATATTTTCCACGCAAAACCCGGCGAAATTGACAAACAATACAAGCATGAAGATTTGATTCGCAAAGACATGTGCGTGAATTTCGGAGCGTTCATCACTGAATCGTCAGGCCATCTGTCGGAGTACCTGCCGTACTACCGCAAGTCAGACGAGGGCAAAAAATTGTTGCGTCTGGGCTATCATGGCGGCTCGCGTTTCTATGCCAGCAATTGGCCGGATTGGCGTAAACAAGCAGACGCCCAGCGGCTGCGTATGGTTGATGGTCAGGATATGCCCGAGCCAGAACGGTCATGGGAATATGGCACGTGGATTATCGAATCCATCGAAAAGGATACCCCGTTTCGCATTCACGGTAATGTGATGAATCACGCCGCCGGAGTCGGTAGACGCAGCGACGGCGAGGCGGGTAAGTTGATCACCAACTTGGCGGGCGACGGTTGTGTTGAAGTGGCCTGTCTGGTCGATCGCAATGGTATTCAGCCCACGCGCTTTGGCGCGTTGCCAGCACAAATGGCCCACGTGTGTGCGTCCAATATGGCAATGTTTGATTTGGGAGCCACTTCCACGATCGAGCTATCCATCGAAGCCGCGGTGCACGCATTGATGCTTGATCCATTGTGTCAGGCCATCTTGACACCGCGTCAGATTAAGGCCATGACGATGGAAATGTTTGCCGCCGAAAAAGATTACTTGCGCGATTATCGATAATTTCAGAACGCGCTAATTGCTAATCGCAAGGCGCGATTGTTGGCGCCTGTGTCAACGATATACCTATAACAACACACCCAGGCCCACGTTCAAACGAGCGTGGGCTTTTTCTTTTTATGGATAGGTCGCAACCAATCCAATCGTAGTGTTTATGTTTAGCCGGCGACGCGCCAGCGTCCCGTTTCATAGGTGGAAGACGCTTTGTTTCGTGGAGATAGACGCCGCGGTTGAAATGGGAAAGCTAAAGGTCGCGCTTTGGTGATGCGATGCGTTGGATCATGGTTATCGGTCGTGAGGTTATGGGCCAAGCTGGTAGCGATGAAATTTGGTTGTCAAGTCGCAGTGATCACTTCCCGATTGAAAGGAAGTGAATGAACAATTCTTGTTTCCTATTGCGTTTCTCAGGCAGGTCGAGAATGCCACGTCGCATCACGATCGGGAAACGTTTTTACACCATCATCCCAACGCGGGATGCAGGAGGTAGGCCATGCGAGCCGTAACTCGACGATTTTTTGTGTTGTTTTTGGCCACTGTCATGGTGGGGTTCCTTGGCGTGAGTGAGTTGCAGGCTGGGTCGAACAGCCATGCTGGCGAAGTCCACGCTCAGCCTGTAGCGTTGGATCACGTGGCTGCGGCATCTTCCGCCGCGCAGAGCCATGCCAAACTAAATACAGAACGGTTTAAGTTTAAACCGTCGCCTGCTGAAGTGGTTGAGATATTGAAGGCGGGCAATTCCCGTTTCATCAGTGGCACATCGTCGCATCCTCATACGGACAAAAAACGCCTATTAAAAGCGGGCAGCGAAAACCAGAGCGACTACGCGCTGGCCACCGTGATTACCTGTTCGGATTCACGCGTGCCTGTGGAGCGTGTGTTCGATGCGGGTGTGATGGATTTGTTTAACATTCGCGTGGCTGGCAATGTGTGTGATACCGACGAGATCGGCTCAATCGAATATGGCTTGGCTCATGTGAACACCCCTGTGCTGGTCGTGCTGGGTCATACGCAATGTGGCGCAGTAACTGCCGTGACGCATGCGTTGCAAGGTAAGGGTCATGCGCTGGAGCGCAACATTCCCAAGCTGGTGGACAACATTGCACCGGCAGTGAATCGGGCCATGCATGATCATCCGCATGCCGAGGGTGATGCGCTGGTGCAGGCAGGGATTGAATCCAATGTGTGGCAATCGATCGAAGACCTGTTTAGTGAAAGTCCCGCAACACGAGAACTGGTGAAACGCGGATTTGTCAAGGTTGTGGGTGCGCTTTATGACGTGGGTAGTGGCCAGATTCAATGGCTTGATGAAAGTAAATCAGACGCCATTCTGGCAAAGGTTGAATCGGACCCAACGCGGGCGCGTAACGTGTTTGCGACAGGCGACGAGCCAATTGAAAAAGTAGCGCAGAGCAATCAGGTGGAGCATGCGCCGTTAAACATTGAGCGATTTACCGCCAAGCCGTCAGCCGATCAGGCCATTGCGAATTTGCAGGCCGGCAACAGTCGATTTGTAAGTGGTGTCTCAGAACATCCTCATACGGATGCGACGCGATTGGCCCAGGCTGGTAGCGAAAATCAAGGCGATCATGCGTACGCGACTGTGATCACGTGTTCGGATTCGCGCATTCCAGTCGAACGTGTGTTCGACGCTGGCGTGATGGATCTGTTTGTGGTTCGCGTGGCGGGCAATGTGTGTGATATCGATGAGATCGGTTCGATCGAATATGGTTTGGCCCACGTGAATACGCCGGTGCTGGTCGTGTTGGGGCATTCGCAATGTGGGGCAGTGACTGCGGTGACGCATGCCGTGCAAGGCAAGGGCCACGCGTTGGAGCGTAACATTCCACGTTTGGTCGACAACATTGCACCGGCCGTTAAAAAAGCGATGCATGATCATCCGCATGCGCAAGGCACGGCGCTGATCGATGCGGGCATTGAAGCGAACGTGTGGCAATCCATCGAAGATCTGTTTCGCGAAAGTCCACAAACGCGCGAGTTAGTACGGCGTGGTTTGGTCAAGGTCGTCGGCGCGATTTACAACGTCGGCACCGGTGAGGTTGAATGGCTGTCGCAGACCAAGAGTGCTGCGATTCTGGCATCATTCCCGGCATCGGCCGCAGGGCCAGGCGTCGCGGCAAAGACGCCTGTCGGCAATCATCATGCCTCGGCAAATGCAGGCCATGGCAGTGGTCATGGGAAAGTGGCCGCGAATGCTGGGCACGGTACAGCATCTCACGCAGCCGCTGGTCATGGTGCAACGGTTGCAGGTAATGGTACTTTGATTGACCAGAAAAAGTTTGCCGACATTTATGGTCGAACGAAGCAAGCATGGAATTCAAGTTCATATGACACGGTTTCGCTTGACTATGCTCACGGCAGCAAACTGGCGATGGTCGTCATCGTGCTCGGCGTGTTGTTGTTGGCGCTAGTAATAGGACTTACGTGGACCGGTGCGCTCAATCACGTCAAGATCGGCGTGAAGTTGTATGCCAGTCACGGTTGTCTGGTCGCACTGCTGATTGGTATCTGGGGTGTGGCATGGTATTACGGAAGCGTGGTGGATGGTGTGGTTAAGCAGACACAGCAGGTTTCGCAAGTGGAACAGATGGTTACCGAGATGGGGCGGCTTGAAAACGAATTCCTGTTGTATGGCATTGAAGACAAGCAACGTGGTGACGAGAGTGTTGAACAACATCTAGACCTGTCGACCGAGCTTACGGCAAAGCTGCGTGAGCTGCATGCAGGTGAATCAAATGTGCAGGCCAATGAAGCGATCAGCGAATTAGAGCAACTCATTGGTACGTATATGGTGAAGTTTGAAACGGTTTCGGAGAAATTCCACGAGATCGAAGAAATCAAAGAAACAAGTGGTCACGCTGGTGAAAAGATCGGGCAGACATTGGAAACGATTATTCACCATCACCGTGAGCAGTTGCACCAATTGGAAGCTGTATCAAGTCCCAATGTGAACAAAATCGCGCAAGTCGCCGAACTGATCATGATGTTGGAAGAGTCAGAGATTCACTGGCTCAAAGTTTTTAGTCATCAGAATGAATACATGTTGGACGGTCAATACCGACACGTAGCGTCGATGGAAGAACAGTTAGGTGAACTGGCCTTGAGTCTCGGAAAAGTCAGGCAACTGATTGACGCCGCGGCGACTAGCCCGGCTGAGGCGGCGCGGGAAATGGAACAGATCCAGGAAGTGGTCGGGATTATTGAATCCTATACCCATGAAGCGAGTCTTCTGATCAATGACAATCTTCAGGTTGGTTTTGCCGCGGCCCAGTCGTATCAAAATGTGGCGCAGGTTGAAGCGATTGCGGAAGGATTAAGCGAGTTTTACAGTGATAAAATGCACAGCACGGAAAGTTCAGTCCAATGGGTTGAGCTGGTGATGCTGTTGACAGCCGTTGTGGTTGGACTGGTGTTGAGCGTGTCGATTGCGCGTTCGATTATCAATCCTGTTGAAGCGATGGTGGTGAACCTGAAAGACATTGCCGAAGGCGAAGGCGACCTCACGAAGCGCGTTGATGAATCGCGTCGTGATGAACTGGGCAGTCTCGGTAAATGGTTTAACCTGTTCGTGGTGAAGATTCATGGCGTCATGGTGACAGTCGCTGAAGCCTCGAATGAAGTGGCTGCAGCCGCGACAGAAATCGCAGCATCGAGCGATCAAATGGCGATGGGCATGAGCGAGCAGACATCGCAAGTAACGCAGATCAGTGCTGCCGTTGAAGAGATGTCAGCGAGCGTGGTTGAGGTAGCACGTAAGAGCGCGGATGCCGCACGTAATGCGGAAGAATCAGGCCGTGTTGCGGGTGAAGGTGGCGACGTCGTGAAAGATACGATCGCAGGGATGGAGGCGATCAGTGAAGCGGTGAAAGCTGGCGCGGCGTGCGTTGAAGAATTAGGCAAACGCGGTGATCAAATCGGTGAAATCATCGAAGTGATTAATGACATTGCGGATCAGACCAACTTGTTGGCATTGAATGCAGCGATCGAAGCCGCGCGAGCGGGTGAACATGGTCGTGGGTTCGCAGTGGTCGCCGATGAGGTTCGTAAATTAGCGGACCGAACGACACAGGCCACGGAAGAAATTGGCCAATCGATCAAGGCGATTCAGAATGAAACAGGCCAGGCGGTGCAACAAATGAGTGTCGGCACCGACCAGGTTGATGTGGGTGTGCGTAAGGCAACCGAAGCCGGTGAAAGTCTGAATCGAATTGTAACGTCAGCCCGGGAAGTGGCGGGCATGATCCAGACGATTGCGGCGGCCGCTGAAGAGCAGTCCGCCACCAGCGAAGAAGTAAGCCGTAATGTTGAATCGATCGCTACGGTGACACGTCAATCCAGTGAAGGTACGACGCAAGCGGCGCAGGCAGCGCAGTCACTGTCGGCGAAAGCGGAACAGTTGAGCGCATTGATCGGGCAGTTCCGATTGTGATGTGATGAATAGAAACGCGCGTCGCTCGCAAGGGTGACCGCAAGCAGATAGAGTGAAAAGAGGCGGCCTGTCGTAGTCAATACGACAGGCCGTTTTTTTTTGCGGGGGCAAGGGGGCGTGGTTTGGGTTAAGGGTTGGGCGGTTGCATTTTGGAGTAGAGAGTGGTGCGGCTGATGTTGAGTTGTCGTGCGGCGCGTGCAATGTTGCCGTTGTGTTGGGTCAGTGCACGTTCGATGGCGCGGCGTTCAACGGCCGCAACGATATCGCGCAAGGTGGTGGGGGGCGAGTCGTTCGCATCGAGTGAGGTTGTGAGATCGAAGTTATCAATATGGCCGGCCAGGTTGTGGCGCTCGCGTTGGTTTTGATATTCGCGCGTCATCATTAAGACGGTGCGCTCGATGTCATGTTTTTCAAGAGGGGTGAAAAGGTAATCGAATGCACCGAGCTGCATGGCTTCGGCTGCAGAGCGCGCGTTGATGTCGGCAGTGACGATGGTGACCAGGCATTCGCGGTTGCGCCGATGAAGAAGGCGAATGAGTTCGAGCCCATGCGGATGCAGGCCGATGTACGCAGCATCGAAAGGTTGATTGATGGCGTATTCGAAAGGGTCGGCGTCGGCGGCAATGATGGTGTTGTCGTGGCCGAGTTCGGCGAGATATTGGTGAAGGTGCTTTTCTTCGTCGTTGTAATGCATGATGTCCATGTGTTCAATTGTTGAACAATCGATAAGTCTTGTCAAGTAGCGAGGTTTGCTATTGCGTGAGATGGAAAAATACGGGTTTTGGGATAACGTGGAAAAAATTCGTAAAAATAAGAATATTGTTTGACATTATGGTGATGGGGTTGGTATAGTCGCAGGGTCGTGCGTGTGGTGATCTGAGTCGCGGCATGTGTATAAAAATTGAACATTAATGAGCGAATGGCCTGGGCCGTGGCGGTTGTGTGGTGCGCTTTGGGATTGGGCAAGTTGCAGGGCTGGCGGGGAGGCTGGTGGTGGGGCTGGTGGGGGTTGGTGGAGGCAGGATAGAGGCAAACGTGGTGAGGTGTATGTGTAAGTAAGCAAGTAAGTATGTGTGTGGGGGCGGGCAGGAGTGTCTGGTATGTGTGGCATAGTCGGTTTGTATCTGAAGAATGACGCGTTGATACCGGTGATCGGAAAGATGTTTGCGCCGATGCTGGATTCGATGTGTGACCGTGGGCCTGATAGTGCGGGGTTTGCGATTTATGGAGATGAAGCGAGCGCGGGTGAGATCAAAGTGACGTTGCGGGATGTGGGAAGTGAACAGATCGCTAAGCCGCAAGCGGTTGGCGGACGGATAAATGGGAGAGCAAGTGGGAGGGTAAGTGAGGTGGCAAGTGGGGGGGCAAGTGGGGGGGGCAATGTGGGGGTGGCGGTGAACTGGGAACAACTGACCGAAGATTTGTCGAAGACATTTATCAGTGACGTGTCGTTGTTGGTGAATCAGACGTATGCAGTGATCAAGGTGAAAGCCGACGAAGCGATGCTGCGCGAACACTTGAGAACCAATTGGCCCGATGCGCGGATCATGAGTATTGGGCGAAGCATCGAGATATTGAAAGAGGTGGGATTGCCCCGCGAGATTGTGGATCGATTCAATGTGCGCGGGATGAAGGGGACGCATGTGATCGGGCACACGCGAATGGCCACGGAGAGCGCGGTAACGACTGAAGGATCGCATCCATTTTCCACGGGTTTGGATTTATGTCTGGTGCATAACGGAAGCCTGAGCAATCACAATCGATTGCGTCGGCGATTACAGCGGTATGGCATTGAGTTTCGCACGGACAACGATACGGAAGTGGCCGCGGGGTATCTGACGTGGCGCATGCGCGAAGGCGATACATTGCAGGAAGCATTGGAACATGGGCTGATTGATCTGGATGGATTTTATACGTTTGCGGTGGGGACGGCAGATGGTTTTGCGGTGTTGCGCGATCCGATTGCATGCAAGCCTGCGGTGATGGCGGAGACGGATGACTATGTGGCAATCGGATCGGAGTATCGCGCGTTGGCGGAATTACCAGGGATTGAGACGGCACGATTGTGGGAGCCGGAGCCGGGGATTGTCTACACGTGGGGGCGTGGGGGGGCGTGAGGGAAAAGTTAAAAGTTAAAAGTTAAAAGTAATAAGTAAAAAGTGGGGAAGGGAAATAAGGGGGAAAGCATGGGGGCAGGGATTACTGATTATGCATGTATTTGATATGGAAAACGAGGGAAATGTGAGAGGGGGAGGGGTGCGGGCGTTGAATCAGCGGTTGCATGATTTGGCGGTTGACGATTGTGATGTGCCGTGGCGGGTTGAGAATTCGAAAGGGGCGCATGCGCTGGCGTGTGGGATGAAAGTAGGAGCGACGATCGATATCGCAGGGCATGCAGGGTATTACTGCGCGGGGATGAATCAACATGCGATGGTGACTGTGCATGGCAACGCAGGTGTCGGGCTTGCGGAAAACATGATGTCGGGAGTGGTTCGTGTGAAAGGTCAAGCCAGCCAATGTGCGGGAGCGACGGCCCACGGTGGATTGTTGGTGATCGAAGGGGATGCGTCAGCACGCTGCGGCATTTCATTGAAAGGTGGGGATATCGTGGTGGGGGGTTCGGTGGGGCACATGAGTTGTTTTATGGCGCAAGCGGGGACACTGGTAGTGTGTGGTGATGCGGGCGAGGCATTGGGTGACTCGTTATACGAAGCGAAAATTTATGTGCGTGGTCAGGTGAAAAGCCTGGGTGCGGATTGTGTGGAGAAGCCGATGCGCGACGAGCATGTCGAGCATCTGTCGGGATTGCTGAAGGCCGCGGGGATGGAAGCGGATGTGACAGCGTTCAAACGATATGGGTCGGCGCGGCAGTGGTACCATTTTCATGCGGATAAGGCAGGGAATTATTGAGGTCAGATGGGCGAGTTGTGTCCACCGATTTCGCAGATAGGCACAGGTTTTTTAAGCCAGTGAGAAAAAGAAGAGTGAAGAGGCAGGGGCAGGTGAGGAGAGAAGTCGGAGGGTGTGAGTGCGAGGTAGAGGGGAATAGAAAAGGGTTTGGATTGCATATGAAAAATGACACGGGTTTGAATCCAGATGCGGGAGGGTTGAAAGAGTCGGCAACGTTCGATCGCCATATGATTGCGGAGATTCAGCGGGCGGCGGCAACGGGGATTTATGATATTCGTGGGCACGGTGCGAAACGACGGGTGCCACATTTCGATGATCTGGTGTTTCTGGGCGCGAGTATGTCGCGGTATCCGTTGGAAGGCTATCGTGAAAAATGTTCGACGGAAGTGGTGCTGGGTGATCGTTTCGCGAAGAAGCCATTGCATTTGAAAATTCCGATCACGATTGCGGGGATGAGTTTTGGCTCGCTATCGGCGCAGGCGAAGGAATCGTTGGGACGCGGGGCGTCGACGGTGGGTACGAGTACGACGACGGGCGATGGTGGGATGACGCCGGAGGAGCGTGGGCATTCGTCGATGTTGGTGTATCAGTTGTTGCCGTCGCGGTATGGGATGAATCCGGATGACTTGCGTAAGGCCGATGCGATTGAGGTGGTGTTGGGGCAAGGGGCCAAGCCTGGTGGCGGCGGGATGTTATTGGGGCAAAAAATTTCAGATCGCGTGGCCGGGATGCGGACACTGCCAAAAGGTATTGATCAGCGGTCGGCGTGTCGACATCCGGATTGGACGGGGCCTGATGATCTGGCGATCAAGATGATTGAGTTGCGTGAGATCACGGACTGGGAAAAGCCGATCTATATCAAGATTGGTGCCACGCGGACGTATTACGATGTGCAGTTAGCAGTGAAGGCTGGCGCGGATGTGGTCGTGCTCGATGGCATGCAAGGCGGAACCGGTGCGACGCAGGATGTGTTCATCGAACATGTGGGAATCCCAACATTGCCAGCTTTGCGACAAGCGGTTGAAGCGCTGCAGGATATGGATATGCATCGGAAGGTGCAGCTGATCGTGTCGGGCGGAATCAGGTCTGGCGCAGATGTGGCTAAGGCGCTGGCGATGGGCGCGGATGCGGTATCGATCGGGTCAGCAGCGCTGATTGCGCTGGGCGATAACAGTCCGACACTGGATGCAGAGTATGCAAAGCTGGGAAGTCGTGCGGGGTTTTATGATGATTGGCATGAAGGCCGTGACCCGGCGGGAATCACGACACAAGACGAAGAATTGTCGAAGCGATTAGACCCAGAGGTTGGTGGCAAGCGTTTGGCAAATTACTTGCGGGTGTTGACGTTGGAATGTCAGACGATAGCGCGGGCATGCGGAAAAAGTCACGTACATCATTTGGAGCCAGAAGACTTGGTGGCCTTGACGATCGAGTCGGCCGCGATGTCGGGATTGCCATTGGCAGGGACGAATTGGGTGCCGGGAAAAATATAACAACGAGGAATAGAGGCACAGAAACTCAAGCGGTGAATCAGATGGTGGAGATGGCTCGCGAAGCTGCAAGCGACTGGAGAAACGCGGGGAAAGTGCCGGTGAAATGTGGGAAGAAGTGCGAGGGAAAATGTGGGGAGTAGTGCGGGGGAAAATGTGGGGGGGTGTATTGTGAGATGTTTGGAAGACTGAAATGAAGCATGACACATGGGACTGGAGGTCATGATGACGGCGCGGGAACAGATCAAGAAGCGGATGGAAGAAGACGGGGTTGAGTTTTTGTTGGCACAGTTTGTGGATATTACGGGCTCTGCAAAGGTGAAGATGATGCCCGCGTCGAGTTTTGATGATGCGATTGATGAGGGTGCGGGTTTTGCGGGGGCGGCGGTGCGTGGTGTGGGGCAGGGGCCGCATTCGCATGACATGATGGCGCGTATTGATGTGGCTAGTTACACACCGATTCCGTGGCGTGCGAATACCGCAAGGTTTGCGGCGGACTTATTTGTAGACGATGAGGCCTATGGTTATTGTCCGCGGACGAATTTGAAACGCATGTTGGGCGAAGTGGCAAAGCTGGGCTATGTGTTTAATATCGGGATGGAGCCGGAGCATTTTCTCGTGGAGCGAACGTCGTGCGGTGGGATAAAGCCATGGGATCCGGATGGTGTCGAGTCATTGGCCAAGCCGTGTTATGACTATCGATCGATGGCGCCAGCGATGTCGTATTTACAGGATCTGACGTCATCGTTGAATGAGTTGGGGTGGGGCGTTTATCAATGCGATCATGAGGACGCGAACGGTCAGTTCGAAATTAATTTCAACTACACCGATGCGCTGACGACGGCAGACCGCGTGATATTTTTCAAGATGGCAACGTCCCAGATTGCAAAAAAATACGGGGCAATCGCGACGCATATGCCCAAGCCGTTCAGCGATCGGACGGGCAGTGGGTTGCATATGCATTATCACCTGGCGGATGCGAAGACGGGTGATAATGTGTTTGTCGACAAGGATGATTCACGTGGGTTGGCGTGTTCGAAATTGGCGTACCATTTTATTGGTGGTGTGATCAAGCATGCGCGGGCGCTGTGTGCGGTGACATGTCCGACGGTGAATTGTTACAAGCGCATCAAAATCGGTGAGGGTTTGACGTCGAGCCGGTCGGGGTTCAGTTGGGTGCCTGCGTTTATCACGTATGGTGACAACAACCGAACGCAGATGATTCGGACGGCGGGGCCTGGGCATTTTGAGGACCGAACAATCTCGGCGGGCACGAATCCTTATCTAGCCATCGCGGCGTATCTGGCGGCAGGTTTGGATGGAATTAAAAACGAAATTGATCCGGGCGAGCCGAACCTGGGCAATATGTATGAGCGGACCCTGGCGGAAATTCGTGGCAAGGGGATTGGAATATTACCGCAAACGTTGTGGGAATCAGTGAACGAATTGCGTGAGGATGAGGTGATCATGGGCGCGTTGGGACCGATCGCAGATGAGTTTGTGGCGTTGAAAATTTCGGAATGGGAAGCGTATGACAAGCAAGTGACGGATTGGGAAATTGATCAGTATCTAACGAGTTTTTGATGATTGTGATCTGCAGTTTCAGGACCAAACGGCATGCGAATGATATGGGAACAACGTGCGATCGTTTTAGCGGGTTCACCTAAGCGGTATCCATGCCGGGTGATGGCACGCAGTCATATTTAAACAAGTGTTTGATAGGCAGAGCGCGTTTTGATGTGCGCTTGTGAAAATAGTTTGCGCGAAGGCGCAGACGGCTGTATGTGTGTAGGAAATAAAACTGTTACTGAATGAGAACGATGTATGCCATTTGGACTGATTAAATTTGGATTGTCGAAGAAGTATTCGGAACCGCGCATGTTTCGAAAGGTGGAACAACCACGCGATGCGTATGACGTGGTGATCATCGGTGGCGGTGGCCACGGGTTGGCAGCCGCCTATTACCTGGCGAATGAATGTGGCATCACGAATGTGGCGGTGATTGAAAAGGGATATCTGGGCGGGGGGGGAACCGGACGCAATACAGCAATTGTGCGTTCGAACTATCTGACGGAAGACGGCGCGCGTTTCTATCAGAAAAGTGTGGAGCTATTTCAGGATCTGTCGCGGACGCTGGATTTCAATATGTTTTATTCGCAGCGTGGGCACTTCACGATGGCGCACTCGCCCGCATCATTGCGCACGCAACGTTGGCGGGCGGAGGTGAATAAGCATTTGGGGATCGATAGCGAAGTGGTGGGCCGCGATTTCATCAAGAAGATGGTGCCGGAAATTGATCTCGATTGTGGTGGGCATCAACCACCGATCCATGGTGCGTTGTTCCATCCGCCCGGTGCGATCGCGCGACATGATGCGGTGGCATGGGCGTATGCACGCGGAGCGGATCGCAAGGGTGTTGATATTTTTCAACAGACCGCGGTGACGGATATTGAAATCGAAGGTGGTGTGAATATGAGTGGGAATGTGGGGGGGCGTGTGGTGGGTGTGCATACGGATAAGGGTTTTATCAAGGCGGGGAAAGTTTTATCAGCGGTCGCGGGATGGACACCACAAATTCAGCGGATGGTGGGATTGCGCACGCCGTTGACGATTCATCCATTGCAGGCGATGGTGACTGAACCGTTGAAGCCGTGGTTGAATACGATCGTGGTGTCGGCATCGTTGCATACGTATGTGAGTCAATCGTCGCGTGGCGAATTGGTGACGGGCGGATCGTTGGATCCTTATGAATTAACGTCAACGCGTTCGACGTTGGAATTTGCCGAAGGTTTGAGCGGGCACCTGATGGATTTATTTCCGTTTCTGGGTGACATCAAGGTGATGCGGCAGTGGGCGGGTTTGTGTGATATGACGCCTGATTTTTCGCCGATCATGGGGGTGACGCCGATCAAGGGTTTTTATATTGACGCGGGTTGGGGGACATGGGGATTCAAAGCGACGCCGGTGAGTGGTTATGCGATGGCGCATACGATTGCGAATGATGCGGATCACGAATTGATCAAGGCGTTTAATTTGTCGCGTTTTGGGAAGTTCCGATTGGTGGGTGAGAAGGGCGCGGCATCGGTGGGGCATTGAATGTGGGAAGAAGATTAACCACAGAGACGCAGGGAAGAAGTTTGTCCACAGATTATTACAGATTGGGACAGGATTTCACAAGAGACAAGTGTGCGATAAGCGGTGGTCAAAAAAGTATTGGTCTTGCGGGTTACAGAAGTACAGCGTGTAGGAAACATGGTTATGAAATTATTGAAATGTCCAGTGAATGGAGTCAGAGCGATTCAAGAGTTTTCGTTTGGAGGTGCGGTGCGCGAGATGCCAGAAGGGTCGGGGTGTAGTGATGAGCAGTGGGCGGATTATGTATTCAATCGTGCGGGTGAGCCCGGTGTGCAGCGGGAGTGGTGGTACCACATGGCTTCGGGCACGTGGTTTATTGCAGAGCGAGAGACGGTGAGTGATCAGGTGATTCGCACATATTTATGGAACGGAGACGACGCGTCGTGAATAACAGATTGCCCAAGCAAGCAGGCGAATGGATCGATCGTTCGCGTGAGTTGAATTTTACATTTGAAGGCATGTCGTGCCGTGGTTACCAGGGCGATGTGATTACCAGTGCGCTGTATGCGAATGGGATGCGTATGGTGGGGCGCAGTTTCAAGTATCACCGAGCGCGTGGGAGTTACAGCATGGCTGGTCATGATGCGCATGCGATGTTGACCGATGGGGTGCGTACGAATATTCGCGGGGATCAGGTGAGTCTTGAAAGCGGGATGAATCTGCGTGCGGTGAATACAGCCGGCGGGTTGAAGCGTGATCGCCTGAACATCACCGAGCGATTCAGCCGATTTATGCCGGTGGGTTTTTATTACAAAGCCTTTTATAAACCGCGATGGTTGTTTCCGTTTCATGAAAAGCAGATGCGAAAGGTGGCAGGGTTAGGCGCGATCAACGCGAACAATGCGCCAACGAATTCGCCCAAGGATTATGCGTGGTGCGATGTGTTGGTGATTGGTGGCGGAGGTTCGGGAATGTCTGCGGCATTGGCTGCGGCAGACGGCGGCGCGCGGGTGATGCTGGTTGATGAAGGTTTGAAGTTGGGTGGGTCATTGGTGTGGCAAGGGGGCGGTGATCATGGTGGTCGCGTTGAGCCGCTAGCGGCGGCGATGGTGGCGAAGGTTGAGGCGCATGAGAACATTGAAGTGCGGTGTTCGACGATGGCAGGTGGATATTATGGGGATCATTGGATGGGGTTGTTCAATGGTGAAAAATTAACGAAATTGCGGGCAAAATCGGTGGTTTTTGCGACCGGTGTGATTGAACAGCCTGCGGTTTTTGGGAACAATGATTTGCCTGGTGTGATGCTGGCGTCGGCGGCGCAGCGGTTGATGCGCTTGTTTGCGATCAAGCCATTTGAACAGGCGGTGGTGTTGGCGGGCAATGATGATGGATATCGAGCGACGCTGGATCTGTTGGACGTAGGCGTTGTGGTGAAAGCAGTGGTTGACCTGCGGCGCGAGGATGATGTGCTGAGTACGGATGCGATGGCACAGGTGCGCGCGACAGGAGTGGCGGTGCGTATGGGATGTGGGATCTATGAAGCGCAGGCGCGTGGGACGGGGCGTGATCGGATAGGAGTGGCGGGTGTGGTGGTGTGTCCATTAAATGATGATGGTGAGTTGGATGCGAAACGTTGTGAGACAATTGCGTGTGATGGTGTGGCGGTGTCGGTGGGTTGGACGCCGAACGCGGGCTTGTTGTATCAGTCGGGCGTGCGTTTTGTGTATGACGATGGTCTTGAGCAGTTGTTGCCAGACGTAGTGCCAGCGACAGTGTTTGTGGCAGGGCGTGCGAATGGCGTGTATGCGTGGACGGATCGATTGCGTGATGGTGAACGGGCAGGGTTGGGTGCTGCGGGGTGTTTGGGTGAGGGGAATGGTGAGGTAGGTGAGGGGCAAGATGTGGGGGGGCGGTCGAAGGTGGCGATGAGTCACGGGTATCCGATTTTTGAGCACCCGGGCAAGAAAAATTTTGTGGATTTTGATGAGGATTTACATCTGAAGGATTTTGTAAATGCGCATCAAGAGGGTTACGACAATATTGAATTGATGAAAAGGTATAGCACGGTGGGGATGGGGCCGAGTCAGGGGAAAATTGCGAATGTAAATTCGGTGCGCATCCTGGCGAAGTTGAACGGAAAAACGATCAACGAAACAGGCACGACAACGTCAAGGCCGTTCTATCAACCGGTGCCGATTGGTCATTTGGCTGGTCGGCGGTTTCATCCGATGCGGCACACGCCGATGCATGATTGGCATAAGCAACATGGCGCGGTGATGTTTCATGCGGGCGCGTGGTATCGTCCGGAGTTTTATCGCAATGGATCGATGTCGCGAGAAGATTGCATCCTGTCGGAAGCGATGCATGTGCGCAAATCGCTGGGACTGATCGATCTGAGTACGTTGGGGAAACTGTTTATATGCGGCGCGGATGCGGGTGCGTTTTTGGAACGTCTTTACACCGGGCATTTTGCCAGCATGAAAATCGGCAAGCAGCGGTATGCGGTGGCTCTCGATGAGACGGGGGTGATGATCGAAGATGGGGTGGTGTCGCGATTGTCGGAGGATCGGTATTACGTGACCGCGACCAGTTCGGGCGTGGCAGCGTTCTATCGAGAGATGCAGCGGTGGGCATTGGTGTGGGGTATGGATGTGACGTTGATCAATGCAACAGGTCAGTATGCGGCGATGAATTTGGCCGGGCCGAAGAGTCGTGAGGTGTTGGCAGGATTAACGGATGTTGATTTATCAAATGATGCGTTTCCATTTTTAGGAACGCGAGAGGGAATGGTGGCAGGGGTGCAGGCGATCATGATGCGCGTGGGTTTTGTGGGTGAATTAGGATACGAATTGCATGTGCCTGCGAATATGGGTTTGCGTTTATGGGAAAGATTGATGGATGCGGGAGCGGGCATCAGGCCGTTTGGTGTGGAGGCGCAGCGATTATTACGTTTGGAAATGGGGCATTTGATAATCAGTCATGATACGGATGCGCTGACGCATCCTGATGAGGCGGATATCGGTTGGGCATTGGCGGATGATAAGCCGTTTTATGTGGGGCAGCGTAGTATCGCTGTGATGCGTAAGCAAACGTTGGAGCGGAAGTTGGTGGGTATTCGTTGGGAGGCAGGTTATAGCGGGCCGTTGCCGGAGGAATGCCATCTGGTGATTGATGAAGTGCGACACAAAATGGTCGGCCGCGTGACAAGTGTGGCGCATCGCTCGACGTTGGGATATGCGTTGGGTATGGCGTTTGTGCATCCAGATATGGCGAGGCCTGGAACGAAGATTGATATTCGCGTGGATGGCGGAGCGATGAGTCGCGCCGAGGTGGTGGCGTTGCCCCATCATGATGGCGAGAAACAGAAAGGGTAGGGACGGCAGAAGGCGCGTGATTGAGCAAGGCAGAGGTGGAAAAATTGATTTTGATTTTTGAATGATGTTGATGCATGTAGATATGGAATATTGATATGAGTGTTGATATGAAACGTAGCGCGGTGGCAGAACTGGTTGGTAAGCGTGATGAGTTGTTGAACGCGGGAGTTTGGCTGCGCGATTGCAGCGCGTTGGTGAAGGTGGGTTTGAAAGGCCGAGGCGTATTGGGATGGCTGAGTGCGCATGGGTTTATGTGCGCGGAAGATGTGTATGGAATTGAGCGCGAAGCGGCGAGTGGTGGTGGTCGTGTGGGCAGTAGTGGGGAAAGTGAGGAAGGAAATATGTGGGGGGAGTTGGGGGGTGTGGGGGGGGCGGGGGGGGTGTTGGTGCGCGTTGGGGGCGATGAGGTGATTGCGGAGTCGGGTGCGGGTGATGATGCGTTGGTGGGTCGTCTTGAAAAAGCGCTTGCGGTTGATGGTCATGAAGCGGAAAAGATGATGGAGGTGTATCGGGTTGAGCAAGCAGGGTGTACGTTTTTGTTGGGGGGAGAACGAGTCGGGCGAGTTTGGGCGCAGACATGTGGCGTCAATGTGATTGAGGAGCCGGTGGATCGAATTTTTTATACGCGGGTGGCGGGCATGTCGTGTGGGATTATTCCAGAGATGCAAGACGGGGCGCGGGTGTATCGAATATGGACTGACTATTCGTTTGGGCCTGCGCTGTGGGAAACGTTGGCGGGGATAGGTCGCGAGTTGGGATAATTTGTTGTGCGGATGGCCTGTTGGGTTCATAATGTTTGAATCTATGACACAGGTTTATTGCATCCATCGTGAGGACAACGTGGGTACCGCCTTGGTGGGGCTGGTGCCGGGGCCGGTGCGCGTGTTGGGGGAAGTTGACATTCATGAAGTTGCTGAGGTCGCATGCAGTGAGCCGATTGACGCAGGTCATAAAATGGCATCGCGCGCTATCGCGAAGGGCGAAGCCGTGGTGAAATATGGCCTGCCGATCGGGCGAGCGACGTGTGATATTGCTCCAGGGCAATGGGTGCATTTGCATAACTGCGAAAGCCAGTTTGACGAGCGATCGAATACGTTGGATGTGCATACGGGCGCACCGACGGAGCGAGATGTGTACCGGTAGTTGGCGAAGTTGGAAAAGAGCTTGCGAAGTTGGTCTGGACGTGCGGTGGGTTGAATGGATGTTTTATGAATGACGTGAAATCGGAACATACTGGCGGTCTTCGGAAAGAGACTGCGGCGGAACATGTGGGCGGACATGTGGTGGGAGAAATGGGAGACGAGGGAGACGTGGGAAAAGTGGAGGGCGTGGGGGGGCAGATGGGGGGACAAGTGGGGGGGTGGGAGGGTTATTTGCGTGAGGATGGGCGCAAGGGTGTTCGGAATCTGGTGCTGGTGATTTACACGGTGGAGTGTGCGAGTTTTGTGGCACAACGGATAGCTGAGGGCGAACAGGATACGCACGTGATTGGTTTCCCGGGTTGCTATGACAATGCGTATGCGATTCGTTTGATGTTGGCATTGGCTCGTCACCCGAATGTGGGCGCGGTGTTGGCAGTGGGTTTGGGTTGCGAGTACACACAGCCGAAGCGCATCGCGGACGTGGTGCGCGAATCGGGTCGGCCCGCGGCCAACTTTTTTATTCAGGACGTGGGTGGCACCGAAACGGGGATCGCCAAAGGCAAGCAAATCGTGAATCAGATGCGCGAACAGATCACGCGTGATGCGAAACGCGTGACGATGACGATGGCGGATCTGGTGATTGGTTGCGAATGCGGGGGAAGTGATGGCACATCAGGCTTAGCGGGGAACCCCGTCGTCGGGCGACTGTTCGATCGATTGGTGGATGCGGGCGGGTTGGCGGTTTTTGAAGAAACGGTCGAGATGATCGGCTTGAAGGAGATGATATTGTCACGGGCGGCACATGATGAGGCGCGCGAGGCATTGGCCCATGCTTATGACAAGGCGATGGCGTATTGTCAGGAAGTTCGACAATTCAGTGCAGCGCCGGGGAATTTTGCCGGGGGATTAACGACGATTGAGGAGAAGAGCCTGGGTGCGTTTGCCAAGAGTGGAAGCCGGGCCATTGAAGGCGTGGTGAAAGTTGGCGAGCCGGTTTGGCATCGATCGCGTTTGGGCAATGAGTCGGAACAAAGCATGTCACCGGAATCGGCGAACCCCTCACGTGGTGGGCATGCGAGTAAAAAAAATGCGGGCGGGTTGTGGCTGTTGGATAGTGTGCCCGATGCGCATTTTATGCAGTTTGGTTATACGAATGCGAACGACAGTGAGGGGTTGATGGATCTGATTGCAGCGGGGTGTCAGATTGTGTTGTTTGTGACGGGCCGAGGTTCGGTGATTGGTTCGCCGATCGCGCCGTTGATTAAGGTGACAGGAAATCGGCAGACATATGAACGCATGCAAGGCGACATGGATTTTTGCGCCGCAGGAATTCTGGAAGGCCGAGTGACATTGGATGAATGCGCGGATGAATTGTTGGCCTTGGTTTTGGCGACCGCAAGTGGTGCGATGAGTAAGCCTGAACGTTTGGGGCATCGGGAATTTTTCATCCCGTACAAACATCAGGATGTGCCGTTGTTGCAGGTGGGGTGTCGGGTGTGACGTGCGGGGGGGAGGGGAGGGGTATCCCAATTTTGTGACAGGATTGTGGGTTTGTATCGGCAATGCAGCGCATTGCGGTGATAGGATTTTTGTATGAGAAATTCCAGATGAATCGTGCGGTTGATTGAGATGCGCGGATTGGCTGTTTACATTTTCTGAGCGAGTTGGTGGGTTTGTAAAAGCGTTAGTTGTGTTGACGTGAAAGCAAGGCATTTAGATCTGTGGCGCGATCGGTGCGCGAGTTGAGTTTTGATGACATTACTAGGCATGAAAGGAGCTGGCGATGGTGACGCATGCAGTGGGTATTCGGGTTGGACCGGCGGAGGTGACAAGCATGGGTTGCGGTTGTATGACGATCATTTTTTGTGTGGCGTTTTTAGTGATGCTGGGTGTGTTGGCCTATTACGGGGGGTTGCGGGACGTGTTAACCGCATAGTCTGGCGAAGACGATTTTATAATTGGTGGTTTGCTAAGAAAGGAGTTTGCGATGGATGTATGGACCGGCTTACCGTGGTGGGTTCGTTATCCGATTGCGTTGTTGTTGATCGGGCTGGGAAGTGCGCCGTATTTTTTAGGCCCGGATTGGGCAAAATTACGATGCGATAGTCTGTATTTGTGTGGCATGGTTTTGTTATTGATTGGCCCATCGGAAGGGCAGAAAAAAGGGTATCGGTTTTAGTATGAAAAACGAAGCGGCAATGATATGATTTTTACGATAGCTGTTGTATGAGCCGAAACAGTTCTGGGATGAACGTACATGGATGAGGCAGAGAACCAATCGGTATGTGATGATGAATCGCAGAATACGGTGGCTATTTGGTGGCCGCAGGATGAATGGGAAGCGACGGCGATTCGTGATGCGCTGATTGAACAAGGGATGCCCTGTTTTTATGCGGGTCGTGGGATGATGGGTGGAGCAGCGTTTAATTTTGATGTGATAAGGGTGCGACAGTTATATGTACATCAATGCGATGCGGTGCGCGCATTGTCATTTATTGAATCGCACGATTGGCCTAGCTATGCGCCGGGTAAGTTGTCACGTGAAATGGATGGTCGGCGTAATCCGGATGATGAATCGAGTGAAGGAAATACCCAAGTAGATAGATTGGTTGAGATGAATGACGGTATGGCTGGCGCACGGAATCGTGAACTTTTTGTGCGGATGGTGTGTTTCTTTCTGGTGTTAGTTTTGGGGTTTGGTGGATTGCTTGTGGCGTGGGACGAAGGGAAAGACTGGCTGGATAGAATACAGATAGTAGGGATGTATATAGGGGTGGCCAGCACGTTTGGGTTGTTTGCTTGGCGTGGGTATGGGCGCGGTGATGATCATGATAAATAAGTGTGCACGTGATGGTGGCAGTAGGTTTTGTGTGCACAAAGCGACAGGGAACCGTTGAAAAAGAGGCGTAGGTTAACCATTACGCGCCGTTAGGATTCAACGCGGTTGCGGTGGTTCACAGGACGATCAGTGTGCTATCGCGTATTGCTTGGGTGTTGTTCGGATGCAATCGCTTTCACGCCTGAGGGTATGGCGAGGCCACTGAGGCGCGTTCGATTAATTGGTTGGGGATTACGATTTGCTGGGGCTTGGTCGAATTGGTTTCAATATGATTGACCAGCAGCGAAAGGGTTTGCTGTGCAATTTTTTCAAAGGGTTGGGCCACGCAGGTCAGCGGTGGTTGGACAAACGGGGATACGCGGGCAATTTCCAATCCGACCACTGATAGTTCGCGGGGGATATCAATGCCTAAGGTGTGGGTTAAGACATGCATCGATTCAATGGTCAGGTCTTCGCCCGCCAGGAACAGCCCGGTCGTTTGTTGGGCCATCAGTTCGCGAATGATTGATTCGACAGGTTGGTGTTCGGTCAGACGCAGGGTCAAGCTGTCGGGGTTGAGTCCTGCGGATTCCATGGATTTTTTGACGCCGCGCAAACGTTCCTGGCAACCCCAGTCAGATTCCTCGCTGATAGCCGCGATGTTTTTGTGGCCATGTTTGACGAGATGTTGGCCGATCAATAACCCGCCTTGAAAATGGTCCGACGCCACGGCTGAAAACCCTTCCGACCCTTGGCGGTTAACCAGTACCACAGGGACAGACTCCAGGGCTTCTAATTTTTTGATCGTCTGTGTGTCCCAAGTCAGCGCAATCACACCATCAATAAAACGTGTGCCAAGTTGGCTGGCGTTGTCTTCGGTATAGATTTCAGCGGCGATGTCATACATGGCCATCTCGCAGATCAGGTGGGACAACATGCTCGATACGAAACCGCCGTACACCGCGTAGTGCATACGGTCGATAATGAGGGCCACCGTACTGCGACGGACAGCGGCGCGCGGTTTAAATCCTGCGGCGCGCGCGGCAGCCAAAACGCGCAAGCGTGTTTCTTCACTGATGCGGCCGCGCTGGTTGAGTACCCGACTGATGGTGCTGGGGGCCACGCCGGTTTGGTCGGCCAGGTCATAGATCGAGCCGAGCTTGCGCGTTTTGGATTTGCTGCGTTTGGCTTTTGAAGCTGGCGGTTTTTTAGGAGACACCTTGCATTCCTTTATATGGCGGTAAAACTAGCGTGGAGCGTGCGGTGCTCAATCAAGGGCTGGCCCATACAATGCGATGCAACACAACCGAGTGCAATGCGAAGCGATGTGATGATTCGAAACAGCTCGATGAATCGATAGCAAAAGCCAGCGTCAATGTTGCGAATGCGTGCCGTTGCGGAACGAAGCGCCACCGGTTGAGGTGTGAGTTGATGCCTGCGGCCGCGGTGCAACAGTTGCTCATCATACGCTTATTTCCCGTGGTCGCAAGATAAATTTGAGGGAGGGCAGGCTGGATATGGGCGTTTATGATGCCAATGGCCTGCTGTTTTTTGTACTTTGTATTCGTCGTTGAGTCAACGTATTGGGCACGACCATAAGGGAGTGGGAAATGTGTGAGGGGATGTCTGGCTTGGGGTTTAAGTCGCTTTTGTGAATTGGTTTATGGGAAACGCAGGTTGGCTGATGCTTGAGATATGGGGTGCCGTGCCGCAGGTTTGGGTGTGGCAAATTGGAGGCGTGGTGCGTCCATCCTGCTTGGAACTTGGGTGTTAGCCGGCGCCCTTGGGCGGCGCGTCGCCGTTCCGCCCCTCCTGCGAACACACGCGTCGTCGAAGGGTGCGTGCATTGGTGATCGCCAGTCGCTACGCGTCGGATGATGGCGAGTTTGCAATGCGATTTCGTCTTTACAACTTCTCGTGTTTGCGCTCGAGCGCTTTTTGCATTCACGCCCTTGTGTCTTCACGCTTTCAAGGATGGCCATCGATCGGGGAAAGGAATCTGGTTGGTATGTCTGTTGATGAAGTGGCGATCGCGCAATTGTTTGAGTGTTTGCCAGTCACGGATTTCTTTGTTGGGCTGACTGGGACTGCGCAAAACGAAATCCGCTTCGGGGGGATAACATGCTATTTCAACATCGGCGCTATCGGATTTAGATTCGCTTGGTAACAGGTCGGCATTGTGTGGTGTGTTAGCGTTCTGGTAGCGAAGGTCCACGCTCCAACGCACATGATCCGAAGCGTTAGTGAATGACGCGTGTGGTGTGAGGTTGGTCATAAACAACACGCCACCTTTGGGAACCGGCACGGCGATCGGTGTTGTGTCACCAGGGATGTCTTCGTCTTTAATCACAAGGTAATTGGCGGAACCGCCGGTGTGGTGTTTCATGATTCCATTTTTGTGTACTTGGGGTATCACATACAAACATCCGTTTTCAATTGTCGCGTCAACCAGGGGAATCCAACACGTGATGATCAACTCGCGATCGCAATGGCCCATCAGGTAACCACTGTCCTGATGCCACGGCACGGCTCCGCGAATTAAGCCGGGCACTTTGGGACGAATGCGATACACACTTGATCCAATAATTTCAGGGCCGACCAATGATTCGATGGCATCGAGCAAACACGGATGCCGCAACAATTCAAAAACGCCCGGCCCCATATGTCCGCCGCTGCCGGCATCACCTTCAATGCGCGCGATCAGCTTGCTCGCGGTATCCATGCTGTCATGAGCAATCCGAGCCAGTTGTCGATCGAATCCCGCATCCGAATGGGTGTCAACCAATTGGCCTTCCGATTTCATGGCATGCGCGGTGGCGTCGACCACTTCATTCAATTCCTGGCGCACGCCGTCGATGGTGGCCGTGTCGATCAGGTTGGGTACCATGAGGTAGCCTTGGTCGCGCAGGTGTTGGCATTGTTCGGGCGATAGTTGATGGGTTGTTGTTGTCATAATTCAAGTCCAGGGTTAAGGGTCAGATGCGCGGTTCAGGTGTGATGTGTCAGTCGGACCGTCATGCATCTCGAGCGTGTGGCGGTGTACCCTCACACTTTACCGCCATTGGTGGCCGATTCAATTTGCCAGAATCACCATTAGTGGTTAATAATCACCGTTATGAAAACGCCCGAGCCAACGACCGAGACCGTACCAATTGTGTTGAACACGCCGCCACAAATTGTCTTCATCGGCAACGGTTCGTTCGGCCCGCAATCGCATGCCGAATACCTGTTGCCGGATAGCTGGGCAATTCATCTCTATAACTACAGCGCGAATCTGGAATTTATAGGGATATATCAGCATGAATTGCACCCGGGGATGATCGGTATTACACCGCCCGGCGTGCCGGTTAAATATCGTTGGCATGAACCGAATAGTACACATGCCGCGGCACATTTTCAGTGGCCCGTTAATTCAGGTTCGCGACGGCCCGCGATGTCTCGCGATTCGGCGCTGGCCCAGCGCATCCCCATTCTGGTTGATTTTCATGACCAGTTCGCCGGGTGGCATGACCAGTTTCAGGCGGCCATTGGTTACTATCCCGTCAGTCCGCGTCGTGCCGAAGCCCTGTTGTGGATGTTGTTGTGGGCTATGGTTGAGCATGCCCCGCGTACGCCGACGCCCGGCGCGCGTCACCCAGATCTGGTCGATGCTATTGGCTACATCGAACGGCATCTGGGCAATTCGATTTCCGTGGCCGATGTGGTTAGCCATGTGGCGATGTCGCACAATCAACTGACGCGTTTGTTTCAACAGGATCAAGGCACATCAATTGTTGGATATATTCGTCGCCGACGTGGCCAGCGTGCGCTGCGCTTGTTGCAGGATACATCGTTGCCCATCAAGTCGATCGCCATCGATGTCGGCGTGCCCGACCTGCAGCAATTCAACAAACTGATACGCCGCGAACACAATCAATCGCCACGGCAGATTCGTCACGGCAAAAAAGTTTTGCACCCCTAGGTGTGTCGATCGTTGCGGTTATCGTCATGCTTGTGGCCGCCGCACTAATCCCGCATGGTTCTTGCATGTTCCGCGAGGCGCGTGTCATATTTCTTGTTCATGCTATGGCGCGTCATGCGCACGTTGCTCTTTGGCGTCCGATGTGATTTCGAGGCTGAGCGTTCTTGGTGTTCGCATACCTGCTTTGGGTTCGCCGCTTGCAAGAACGATGGCGTGTTGCCATTTCACGGCAGGCGTGGTGACCACACCATACGGCAGTTGGCCGACGACGCACCATTGGTCGGCATTGATGTCATAGGACAAAATATCTCGGCCAAGGGATGGGCGATCTTTTAATGGAAGCTCGAGTCCGGTTCCGTCAGCACCATTGCCCAGCAGAAGGATTTGGTTGTTGTGCATCGGTGCAGGTGAAGGAGCCGCAGCGTTGGGATGGGGCAGGTCGGCCAAGCGCGTCCAGCGATTGCTCGCAGGATCGTATCGATAGGCATCTTTCAAGTATTCCAGTTTGGGAGACTCGCCGAGTTTGGCTATGCGCTGGAAGCCGCTGAAGATGTAGAACGATTGCCCATCGGTCGCGACGACGGGGAAGAATCGTTCGGGCCCCGGCCAAGTCGGTAGGGCAGTCCATGTGGGTTCGTCGGCATCCAGGTCGATCATCAGGAATGTCGACAGCGATGGCGTGGCCATTGGGTTGGATTGTGCCTGGCCTCCTGCGATGTATATGCGCGAACCAATTTGTGCGCCGCCGAATGATGCCATCGCGGTGGGCAGCGGGACAAACGGCTTTTGCAGGATTTGCCCATCGCGCCAGGTTAGATAGAAGGTTTGATTGGTGGTTTGTTCGGCATTGTTACCGCCGAGGCAGAGTACGCCGCGGTCGGTTGTGATCGATACGCCGTAGGCGCGGGTTTCGCGAAGGCGTCCTGCGTTTTGCCAGGTCCCGTGGGGTTTGGTCAACACATAGATCGTGTCGTGCCATACTTTTTTCCCGCCGTCCCAGGGTGGAGCGGTTGGGAAGTTGGCTCCGCCCGCCAGAATGAGGGCATCATTGTGCACGCCGACGTAGGGTCCAGCGACCCCTGGGGTGTTGGGTAGCGACGGCAATTCGTTGGTGTGAATGTGGATGGATGGCATGTCTGCGGCCGCGCGGTTGGTGATGGACTGACAGGCTGACATGCCACAAGCCGCCATCGTCAGAGCAGTGCCGCACACCGCTGAATGTACCGTTTTGTGAAGTTTTTTGCGAGTTGTCATGGTGTCGAATCCTGATTGGATATTATTAATTAATATAAAAATTATTAGTTTTTTTTATGGTTTTGAAGCATTCGTGTGTTGCGAAAGGCGTGGGCTAAATGACAGAAAACGATATTTATACCGTGCAATATGCGATTATAAGCGAAATGGCTCGGGTGTGAAAAAATAATAAATTAATAAATTTTATATTGCATTGTCACGGGCGTTGGTATATGTTGGGGGTATGGCGACAGTCACCAAGTTAGATTCTGAGCTGGGCGTGTTGACGGATTTGGTACGCAGCGATATTCAGGCACGCAGGCTGAGGCCCGGCGATCGGTATTTCACCGCGGAAGAGGCTGGGCGACGTTTTGGTGTTCCGCGTGCGGTGATGAACAAAGCCATGCGTGTGCTTTCCGACAGCGAAGTGCTGGTTCGGCGGCAGAAGGCTGGGACATTTATTGGGCCATGCGCTGAAACCGTCTCGGCCTCATCAAAGCGGACGCCGTTGACGAAAATTTTTGTATTGACGACGCACTCGGTCGCGGGCACTTATGTGGATGCCGATGACATGATCGAAGTGTTCTGGCGCGAGTTCCCCGGCGCGTCGGTTGAATTCATTCGACTTCCCTCTGATTCGCCGGTGGAATATGTCAGAGATCTGATCGATCGTGCCGGAGCCAATGGTGAGTCGGTTGGATTTTTGCCGATCAGTATTCCGCGAAAAATTTACACCTTGTTGGCTGGTTCGCAGTTGCCCGTGGTGGTCATGGGATCGCTTGGTATTGAAGTGGCAGCGTCACTCAGTTCGGTTGATGGTGATTACGTCGCGGCGGGGCGGATGCTCGTTGAATACCTCATCGCTCAAGGCCGGCAGCGTATCAGTGTGCTGATGCCAGAGGTGTGGTTGCAAGGCGACAATCTGTTTTTCGAATCCATCCGACAGACGATGGGCGAAGCCGGACTACCAGTCACCAGTCTTTGCGTGCGTAGTCTGCCGTCAGATCAATCGGAATTTGCCGAGAACGTGCGATTGCTTTTGCAACAGGAAGATCGTCCGACCGCGATCATTTCTCGCAAGGGTTTAATGCGTCGCGGAAAGAACGCATCCCATGATGTTTGGGCACCGGCGTTGATTGCTGAGATTGCTAGCAGCGTTGGATTGTCGGTGCCGGATGACCTGATCGTGGCCTATGACCTGGGGCGGAACTTGCCGGAAAAGCCGTTGCCGTTCCCTTGCACGCATCGTTTTGAATCATGGTCGCAGACACTGGAAAAGGTAGCGCAAATGTTGCATGAGGTGGCCAGTCAGGGGCCAGGAAAAAGTGCTAAGCAAGTGCTGCTTCCGGTGGCATTGTACGTTCCCGATGCCGCGTAGGCGTTGGGTCGGGTTGGGTGCGTACGTCTGTCGCCGAAAGCCTATCACGAATCGAAACATTACTGAGGAAGGAATGGATGATGATGAAAACGAAACAAGTATCGATTATGGCAGGCATGATGTTTGGTGTTGGGATGGTGGCGGGCTTTGTTCCTGGCGTGTTCACGGGCATGGTCGGGCAAGCCTCGGCAGCACCGGTGGCAGAGCTTGATGATCTTGCTTTCACCTATCGCTGGGACTTTGATGGTGCCAATACCACCGAGAACTACGATCGGTACAACGGCACGACCGGCGCACAAGCCAGCGACGGAACCAATGAATGGAGCCTGACGCCAACACCGACGGCAGGGGAAATTTCCCTAGCCACCAACACGTCGGAGAGTAATCTCTTCTGGGTGTCATCCACCGCGGCATCAGCGATGACCAACGCGACGGGTTATACCGTGGAATACCGCGTGCGATTGACGCCGAACGTGACCACTGGTAACGATGGTGGGTTGACGATGGATGTGGCAGATGCTCAAAATCTCGCTGCGGTCACTGGGCAATATGTCGATCTGGATACGGACAACGATCTGGCGATTTACTGGGACCTTGGTGCGATTGGGGCGGTCTACGCCACGGTAGCCGCCGATGAATTTTTCACCGTTCGGATTGCGGCGACGCCGGATGTCGGTGCAGTTGGCGGTTTGAGCTACACGCTTTACATCAACGACTTGGAAGTCGGCGACGATTTGGACCGCGAACGTCCATTCGCCACACGACGCATGTTGATCGGTGACGTCGGCGGTGGCTCGCGTGGCACGACTGAAATCGACTACGTGGCGATCACGTCCGGTGCCTTCGCGCCTGCGTCCGTGCCTGAACCGGGCAGTCTGGCGTTGGCCAGCATTGGTGCCCTGTGCTTCTTGCGCCGTCGCAAAACGCAATCGGTCTGAGTGGTCTGTCGGCATGGTCTGTCGGCATCGCGGGTGTTTGCAACATTGCTGATCGAGTGATGATCTGAGGATCAATTTATGCAGAGCCAAAAACGCAAGTCCATGCAAGGCTTCACGTTGATTGAGATGTTGGTGGTGATCTCCATCATCGCGCTGCTGGTGGCGATCCTGTTGCCAGTATTGAGTGCGTCGCGAGAAGTAGCTCGCACGTCACTGTGTCTGAGCAATCAGCGCCAGCTTGGTCTGACGATGACTATTTACAGTTCAGATTTTGACAGTTACTTCGTGCCTTATTGGGACGGATATACAACAAGCAGTAAATACTTCGAAATATGGTGGCCTGCGGTTCTGATCAAAGAGACGCAGTTAAAAACGGTCAAGCTATTCGTGTGTCCCGCGTTTGAAACGCCAGATGTTCAGACATTCGAGAATCTCGACTTGTCGTTGCCTGCGAACTTAATCGATCACACGCTGGCGTTCACCCACTATGGTTACAACGGACGTTTTCTAGGTTCAGCGAATCAGGAATCACCCAGGCCCGCAAACTGGCGTGCGCTGACGCCGCGCTACGAAGATATTGCGGCGCCTTCACGCACGATCGCCATGCTTGATGTCGAGCGGCGAGATGTAGTGAGAGGTTATTGCATCGCGTACGACGAACATCACACATACAACGGCATCGGTCGTCATTTGAACGCGGTGAATGTGCTCTGGGCTGACGGTCATGCGAATACCGTGCACCTTGCAGATCCTCGGGAAGTGTTTCCCGAGTTGCCTGGCAAGTTAGCGGCGGACGTCGGTGAGGAAAGCTTGTGGGATCGCAAGTAGGCCATGAACGTAACTGCGAATGTCGCTGCGAATGCGGAAATGATATGTGCGAAATTTACAGGGGATGCACCGCATTTGATGGGCCGCAGTTGGCACGCCATTGATAACTAGATGTTGATTCCCATGCGACACGCATACATAACAGGCACGGCTATGTTTCGTATGTGTTTGCATTCCACCCTCCTTACGCGCGATCAATCCTTCCTTTGTCTTCGTTTATTCACATACGAATAATCACGAATTACCCCGTCTTTTTGGTTGGTTTTTATAAAAACGGTGAACGCTATGTTGTCAATATTCAGGGTCGTCATTGTTGGGCTATTACTGTCAATGCTTGGGGGAACGTGTGGGGTCGAGGAGGCTCAAGCCAGTTCGCCGGACTTGCCCGATCTGGGCGTGGTGATGAACATCGATGGTGACGCGGCCTACTCGCGCGACACGTTGGCCGAATCCGAAGCGGCGCTGCGTGCCGAGATCGATCGCTATGCCGAGGCCGAGGTGGGCACGATTGTGTATTGCCTGGGTGCGGGTTCGGAAGTGATGTTGTATCCAACCAAGGTGGCCGACACCTGGGGTTGGCGTTCGACGCCTTATGACGATGACCCCAAGTGGAGTGCGCGTATTGCCCGCAACAAAGCGAATCAAGACGCGGGTGGTGATGCCATACGTGTGGCTGGTGAACAGGCCAAACAGCATGGCATGTTGTTCTTGCCAAGCCTGCGGATGAATGACGCGCATTATGCATTTGGCAAGCCACCGCGCGACTATCCGTTAACCGGAAGTTTTTACCTCGAGCATCCCGAGTATCGTATTGGCGAGTCGCCGATTCGTAGTCGCAAACAGTATGGCGAACTGCTTGATTTCACCCATGCCCAAGTGCGTCAACATCGTATGGATCAGATCCACGAAGCGACGCAACGTTATCAAGATGTCATGGACGGATTTGAGCTGGATTTTACGCGTTTTCAAGTGTTTTTCCCGCCAGACGGTGCAAAGGTCGGCATGCCGTTGATGACGCAATTGGTGCGACAAACGCGAGCGCAACTCGATGAACTGGGTCAACAAAACGGTCGGCGATATTTGTTGATCGTGCGCATCCCGCCGACGCTGGAAAGTTGTGCCTGGTCGGGATTGGATATTCCCACCTGGGTTAATGAGGGACTGGTTGATGTGCTCGTGCCTTCGCTGATGATGACGACCGAGTTCGACATGCAGATCGAGGCATTCAAACAGATCATCAATGATGCGGGTGGTGAGACGAAAATTTATCCGACCATGATGCCGCGTGTGGGTTGGCGTTGGGGTGCGTTTGACGATGAATATCCAGCATCATCGCCTGCCAAAGGAAGCAAGGGATTTACCCGTGATCTGTCGTTGTCGCAATTGCGTGGTGCGGCGTTGAATTTATGGTCGTTGGGTGCTGATGGAATCTACCTGTTTAATTTTCAACATTATAAATTGTGGCTGGATCAACCCGAGGTGGGTTTGGCTTCGCGCATCATCAAACAACTCGTGAATCCCTCTGCGATGACGTCACAGGACCTTGTGTTCAGTGTGACCAAGGCAAATTGGCAAGACCATGAAGGCACCTACGAAAACCGCAAAGCATTGCCCACGCCGATTGCATCAACAGATTCGGATGATGTTTCGGAAGTGTCGCTGTTGGTGGGTATCGATCCGTCTGCCCTAAAAGAGGACCGTCGTATCGCGTTGCGGTTGGGGTTGCGCGAAGTGCAGCCTGATCAAACGATGACGATTGCTCTCAACGGAATGTCGGTATGGCATGATACGATCAGCCATGTTGCGACCCCCGCACCCGCGAAAGCAACCAGGCCTGACCTGGCGCAATGGGTTGTTGATCTGCCTGTGCGTGTGGATCAGATTAAATCAGGTTCAAACAAGGTGCGTCTGCAACTGGACCACGGGTCAGCTCTGTGGACGGATTTGGAACTGGTGGTTCAGTCAAGCCAAACGGTTGAGGCGAGCGTGACCAAGCCATTGGCGAGTGGGGTTGAGTCGCCGCAGGTTGTGGGACCTGCACCAGGCAATGAGACCGATCTGGTCCGACTTGCTGACGATACGCTGGTGCTTTTTTACACGGATATGGAAGCGTCGCAGGTGCGCACGATTACATCGCACGACAACGGCCTAACGTGGAGCGAACCGCGCGTTGAGTTTGCAACCGGTCGGACGCACCACGCGATCGACGTATTTCTCGATCGTGACAATGCGTTGCATGTGTTTTATCTGGACAAACACGGCAAGGGTAAGATCAATGTGGACTACACCATTAATGTTCTGCATCGTGTTTGTCACAATTACGCATCGAACATCCGGGACACACAGAACAACTGGTCCGAACCCACGGTGGCGTTTGAGGGATATACGGGGGCATTGCGTGGTGGATTGCAATTGCAGGATGGTCGTTTGCTGGTGCCGATCGGCGCGTGGAACCATCCTGATGACGAGGTGGCTCCGAACACGGGCAAGAACCACATCACGTTTGTGACCAGTGATGACAATGGGCAAACCTGGACGCGATCTGATTTGCGCCTGACCGCTCCGGTGTACGAGGGTTACAACGGTGCAAATTACGGCGCGGTTGAGCCGTCGATCATCGAGTTGAACGATGGCCGACTGTGGTTGTTGATTCGCACGCAGACCGGATTTCTGTATGAATCATTTTCGAATGATGGAACAAGTTGGGCCGACCCGACGCCGAGCCGATTTGTGTCATCAAATTCTCCCGCCAGCATGACAAAACTCGACGACGGTCGGATCGTGATGTTGTGGAACAACAGTGTGATGCCGCCGCGTCACGATGGCGATGGGGTCTATGGTGGACGCGATGCGCTATCGGCGGCGCTCTCATCCGATGATGGCAAAACATGGCAAGGGTTTCGTGAGGTTTACCGTGATCCGACCCGTCATCAAACGCCACCGCAGCGCGGCGATCGTGGCACGGCCTATCCGACGGCGGTGCAGGCGGCTGATGGAAAAATCGTGATCGTTACCGGGCAAGGCGCGCATGTGAGGCGGACATTGCGCGTCGTTCCGGATTGGGTGACGCATGATGATGCGGCGGATGATTTTTCCAGGGGTTTGACGCAATGGCATGCGTTTACGGAGTTCGGACCAGCTAAGCGATGGTGGCGTGACCGTGAACAGGGCGCGAGTGTGGTTGATGATCCGTCAGCAAAATCGGGATCGGTGTTGTGGTTGCGTCGACCGGATGGACGCGATGGTGATGGGGCGGTTTGGAATTTTCCGGCAGCGGTTGCGGGTCGGTTGGAATTGCGTGTGCGCGTCAAGCCTGGCGGTGGTGATGGTCGCATTGCATTGGCAGAACATTTTTTCAATCCCACAGATGCGGCGGCCGATGAAGCGGCGAGTTTTAGTTTTTCGTTGCAATCATTGGATGGGTTGACGCCAGGTGAGTGGCATACGCTCGAGCTGACTTGGGATGCTGATACGTGTCGTGTGCAAGTGGACGGGCAACTCGCGGGCGAAATTGCGACGCAGCGGGTGCTGGTCAATGGAGTTTGTTATCTGCTGTTACGCAACAGTGCGGGAGAGCCTGATCCGGAAGGTTGGCAGGTTGATTGGGTTGCGATGGACAAGTTGCAAGGCATGACGCAGGCCAAACCACAGGGCACAACGGGCAATATGGCGCACGCGGTTGCGAAAGCGGTTGTTGCGGTGGGCGCGGTTGGCCCGGTTGGCAAGGTTGGCAAGGTTGGCAAGGTTGGCGCTGATGAGTCTGTTGATGTGGTGAGGGTTGGGGTTGCACCCGAAATTCTTGATCCGTTGAATTATGTCAATGTGTTCCGCTTGCCCGATGGGACGATCAAACGCGTGCGCGCCGGCGGCGGCTTTCTACTTAGCCAGACTTCGAACGATCATGGAATCACCTGGGCGCCGCCGGTCAAAGAATTTCCCACCACAGGCTCGACCAATCCGGTGCCGTTGCTCGACAATCGTGGCGAGTTGCATTACTTTCGTTTTCTGCTGGACAACCAAAGCAACGGTGGCCCACGCAAACCCAATGTCAATTATTTTCTCGACATCTGGCACGTGTGGTCAGAGAACCAGAGAACAACCTGGCCCGAGCCGAAAAAGATTCATCACGGTTACACCGGCTCAATGATGACCGCGATCCAGACGAGCACCGGGCGGTTTGTGTTGCCCTTTGGCAATTGGATTCCTGGCGGTAGGTCAACCGATCCGTTTGGTCGTAACTACACCACGGTTATTTTTTCCGATGACTATGGTCGAACGTGGTCGCAACCGAGTGTGAAATTGCATTCGCCGGTTCCGAATAAATATAACGGTGCGGGCGAGGGGGCGGTTGAGCCGACGATCGTTGAATTGCGAGACGGCCGACTCTGGATGCTGATGCGATCGCAGACAGGGCGGTTGACCGAATCGTATTCGTCCGATGATGGTGTGACGTGGTCGGAGGCGGTGCCAAGCCAATTCCGTTCATCAACCGGTCCGCCGAGCATGGTGCGGCTGGATGACGATCGTCTCGTGTTGCTATGGAATCAAGCGGCGATGCCACAACGTCATGAGGGCAAGGTATGGTATGCCGGTCGCGATGCGCTGCATGCGGCGGTCAGTTCGGACGATGGCAAAACGTGGTCCGGTTTCCGCGAGGTCTATCTCGATCCCTATCGCAACGAATCACCGCTCACGGGTGATAGTGGTACAGCCTATCCGTTTGCAACGCCGACTGATGACGGTCGTGTGTTGGTGATTACCGGGCAAGCTCGTGCTCGTGCGATGCTTCGCGTTGATCCCGATTGGCTGGAACAGACTGACGCGGCCAGCGATTTCACCGGCGCACAACCCTTGGATCGTTGGTCGATTTTTAAATCGGTTGGGCCGGTGCAACGTGTTAAACGCGATCGCGTACTTGGCGCTCGACTGACCACGGACCCCGATAAGCAAAGCGATCAGCCGGTTCTGCATTTGGCGCGTCCCGATGAACATGACCCGGATGGGGCCGTCTGGAATTTCCCACTGGCTCGACAAGGCGTGACCCATGTGCGACTCAAATTGCTCGCCGGTTTCCAAGGTGCAAGCATCGGATTGGCTGACTGTTTCTTCCAACCGACCGATCTGCAAGGCGAACAACAAGCCATCTTCCGCCTCAATATCAAACCCAATGGCCAACTCAATGGCGGGGGTCGATTACAGATCGGCGTGTGGCATGACCTGCAACTGCGTTGGAACTTGGATGCACAAAACACTGCGGCTGACGTTGTGATTGATGGCCAGTCGGTCGGACGAATCAAGCAACTCAATCACGCGGTTGTTGGTATTAATTACCTGCGACTGCGTTCGATTGCTGAGAGGATCGATACCGGAGGTTTCATTGTCGAATCGGTTTCGCAACGCGGCCAGAGCCGTGATTCGAACCTGCGTCAGAGTGGTGAGTCGAGTTCTGCGAAGGCAGGGCCGCGAGGTAGCCATTGATGAACCCGATTGACCTGATCATCATTGGCGCGTACCTGATTGGCTGCGTGGTTGCGGGCGTTTGGTTTAGTGGAAAGCAATCCGGCGCGGCCGATTATTTTGTCGCCGGCGGTTCCATGCGTGGCTGGTTCAATTCGTTGTTGGTCGGATTGAGCATTGCGGCGACGCTTTTCAGCGGGCTAAGTTTCATCATGTTGCCCAGCGTTATTTACGGCGGTGGCACGGTGTTTGTCCTGTCGGTGGCGAGTTTTCCGTTGGCGTGGGTGGTGTTGCGTTATTGGTTTTTGCCGCGTTACCTGTCCGGGCCTGCGGGGCAACAACCTTATGACATCGTTGAGCGTCAATTCGGCGGCATCGTGCGCAGCGGGGCGGCGTCTATGTTTTTGCTGTTGCGTGTGGGCTGGATGGCTGCGCTGATCTATGCGCCGACCGTCGCGCTCATGGGCGCCTGGCAACTCGATGATGCGTGGTTCTGGCCACTGGTGCTGATCATCGGATTGACCAGCACGATCTACACCACGATGGGCGGTATCCGCGGCGTAATTTTTACCGACGCGCTGCAATTTGTTGTGATCGCCATCGGCATCATTTATGTGGTGGCCTATGTTCTGATCAACATGCCAGGCACCAGCGCTCAAGCGGTGCAGTCGCTTGTCGACGATGGATTTTTCGCAAGCTTTGATCTGTCGTTGAGTGGTCGCACGCTCACCGTGTGGGCGGTGTGCGCTGGCGCGATCGTCGGCAATCTTGGCAGCTACATCGGCGACCAGATGTCGTTGCAGCGATACCTGGCCAGTGGTGATGTGAAGGAATCCAGCCGCGCGTTTGCGGTCAATGTTGTCGGCGTGTCGGTCGTGTTTCTTTTGTTGGTGACGGTGGGGATGGCCTTGCGTGTGTGGTATCTGCAAGTGCCAGACGCATCACTGCCAACCAATGCGGATCAGGTGTTTCCGTATTTCATTGCCACGCAATTACCCGTCGGCGTCACGGGTTTGTTAATCGCGGCGATTCTTGCGGCTACCATGAGTAGCATGACCAGCGGCATCAACACCATTGCGGCGGTGATCACGCTTGATTTCCGCATGCGCATGGGGTCGCTGGCGAAACTTGATAACCAGCAACAACTGCGTTTCAGTCGCGCGGCGAGTTTGATCGTCGGCGTTTTAGCCACGGGATTCGCAGGCCTCGTGGGCGGACTCGGTACCGTGTTCGATATCGCGCAGACATTGCTTGGTGCATTCACCGGCCCGCTGTTTGCGTGTCTTCTTCTGTCGACGATGCGTTGGCGGTTTTCACCCATGGCCATGCTTAGCGGCATGGTCCTTGGTAGCGCTGCGGGTTGGGTCGTCGCGTGGTCGCCGTTGGTCAGTCTCTGGGTCGGCCCCACTTCTTTTGCGACCGCAGTCCTATGGACAGTGCTTGGTTCGTGTATTTTCAAGCCTGACCGTCTGTCATGTGCCACGTCCAGCGAAGCATGACATCGGCGTAACACAAACAGCATGCGCTAGCGCAGCGCCTCAAAAATCAACGCGGCCTATGCTCCGTTGCTTTTGGTTTGATGACGCCGGGTTGAGGATCAGCAAAATCATTTTCATGAAGCTGTATGGATACGGCTTGACGCATCGTGGTGATCCATCGCTCGCCGGGTGATGTTCATGTAATCCTCCCAAAACAGCACAACTTAAAAGCAGAGGCTCCCGTTTAGAATTGATTTTTAAGAGCCTGTTGATGAAGAAGAGCCAGCTCGGTGGGTCTCAAATTGTGTGGGGGCAGAGCAGGAATCGGAGAGGCAGGTGGCGGAAGTGTTGGCGCATCTTGCCCGGAGCCGACCGCATGTGGGGATGCCCTAACCGGTGCGTCCTATGGCTATGGCTACGGCTGTGGCTGCGGCTACGACTGCGACATCGCCGCATTGATAGCGCATGCGATTTTCACACCATCATCCCGTCCAGGTCGCCGCGGCCGACAATTTCTATAACCTTAATTCTGTGTACGCTTTAAGATCAATTCTTGGTCGTGCTTGCCATGGTGTTCATCAAGGCCCGCCCGCGTTAAGCGTATTCGGATCATTGTGCCTTGCCACTGAAGGGACGGCTTGTATTCTGCCGGTTCTTCACTGCGGCCCCTAGAACAATTACCGGACCAAATCTGAAACGTACTTGCTGTTGACGTGGCCATTTTGTCAATTTGATGCAAGCCCAGCCCAAAATGGTTGCGATCTGGTGAATTCGCAGGAACGCGTGATGTTCCCTTGTAGCATGCAATTTCAAGGGCGCTTTTGTCATCTGCGATGTTCGCCAGTTTCGAGTTTTCACCCATTATTCTGGCCGACCGCCTGTCCAAGATTCGGGGGCCACGTCTGTTGTCGGCGGACGTGTAGCGACAATGTGCATGACGTAAGTTGTTTTGAATAATTGACTTGACCCTGTTAAACACTTTAAGTCGCTGCTCTGGCGGCCTCTGAAAAGTGCGAACTTTTAAAGGGGTGGGGTTGAGCGAAGGGAACAGTCCGCAACCCTTGAAGTCGTCACTCGGGCAGAGGGTTTTTGTTGCCCGTAGGGACGCGGCCCAGGCCACGGTAGCGTCTATGCCTCGATTCTTCTTTCCCTTGCTGCATTGCCAGCGCCACCACCGCGATTTGCGTTGAAAATACATCAATTTCTGACGCACCCCATTGACGCCAGATTTACTTGCGGTAGAATACCGGTCCACGGAAACCGGTTTCCTTGATTCGGTTTCCGTGGAGTAACCCTGGATGTTCCTTGAATGTGTCCAGATCCCGTGCCGATCTGATGTGGATAGGCGCAATTCACTTCATTCCTTTGGAGGAAGATTATGTTTTCACAGATGAATCAATTGATGTGGTGTGCGGCTGTCCTCGTGGTGGCGGGTTGGGTGCCTTCCGGCAATGCGGCTATTGTCGCGACTAAAAATTCGGCGGACTTCAACACCAAAAACCACGAGGGCAACTCTGTGCCGTCGGCCATAAGTGGCGACATCAGCGATTGGACCGTCGATGGCAGCGGCAACTACTTTATCCAGCATGATGGGGTAGACGGCGCTGCGGGTAGTAGCGGCTCACTGGCCGCAGCCACGGGTTGGACGATGGAGATTCGGCTGAAGGTGATCGATACCGCGGCCACGGGTGATGTTCTCACGATCGCGCTCGGTGATGGTCACAATGGCCATTACACGGTGTTGAATATCCGCGAAGGGGCCATCGCGAACGCGCAAGGGGTGAGTCTTCGCAATTACAATTTCGTCGATGACTTCGTGACAATTAGGTATGCGCGTGAAGGGATAGGTGGCGAGGAAAAGCTGTGGGTGGATGGTGTGGTGACCGCAAATCCTAGTCACAGTGCTCACACGCTCAATCGGCAGTGGTTCGGCGACTTGGGTGGCGGGATTGGCAATGACGGAAAAGAAGTGTTGGTCGACTACTTCCGACTTGACACGACAGGGGCTTATGCACCGGGGCCGGTGTCGGTGCCAGAGCCGGCAGCGGGCGCACTGTTGGCTGCGGGCATGCTCTGCTTGATCCGCGGTCGGCGCCTCCGATGATGTACCGTTGTCAAGCGGTTGAATGTTTATAGCAAAGGGAAATGATGGTACCGAAATCTGTTTCAACGATGGGAGATGTGGCCGCTCGTGCCGAGGTGGCCAAAAGCACCGTGTCTAAGGTGCTAAGTGGTAAGGCCGGTGCGATGCCGATCAGCGAGGAAACGCGTCAACGTGTCCTGCGTGCGGTTGCCGATCTTCATTACGTGCCCAATAGGTTGGCTGGCGGTCTCAAGGGGGGCAGGTCGAACGTGATCAGTTTAGTCTCGCCCTGGGCGACGCCGGAGCTAGCCGACGCCGCCGAGGCCGCCGCTGAAGAGAGGGGTTATGCGATAACGCTCAGCTATCCGAAGGATTCCGTGCTCGAGTCCGAGGAGCGGGCCATCATGGCGGCACTGGAGCGGCGAACGGACGGGATTCTCTGGTGTCCTTGCAAGCCGAGTCATGATTATTCGGATCTTGCCGCCCGTATTCGACAGACAAACACCCCCGTCGTTTTGCTTGAAAACACCACGCCCGGCCTACCCGATGCCGACAGGGTCGACGTGGACTTCGATACAAGCATGGAAAAAGCCTTCGTTCACCTGATCGATGGTGGCTACCAGCGGATCCATTACATCAGTCATCATGCGGACAGCTCCGCTCACCAGGAGCGCGCGTCTCTTTTTCGGGAATGCCTTGCGCGGCACGCGATGCCGGGAAGTGTGTTGTTCGAAGACACAAGCAATCAGCCGTCCGAGCATGTTGACGCTCTGCTAAGCGGTGTGGACGGACCTGTGGCTTTGCTCTGTGAGAGTGACTGGTTCGCGGTTGACGTCCTGCGTGGGGCGGAGAGTCGCGGGCTATCTGTACCGGATCAGGTCGGCGTTATCACCATGGTGGACCTCAAGGTCGGCAACCGGTTCTGGGTGGGAGAGCTCGTGACCCCGAGGCTGAGTGCTATCCGTCGTCTATTCGCTGCAGAGGCATCGACTGCCATCAAGGCGCTTCATGCCCGCATTGAGGGAGCTCGAGGCGGAACAGGAAAAATCCTTAAGGTCCCTACCGAACTTATCGTGCGTGATTCGTCGCGACGCTCGTCGGTGGGGCAGTAATTGCCAGGGGATCGAGTTCTCAATTCGTGTGGGGCTGTTCATTTCAACTGCCATAGTCGAGGTGCATCTATGTCAAAGTCAACCCAAAAAGGCATGTTCTTACTTGGCTGTCGGTGCAGAGCGGGTAAGGGATTCACTTTGGTTGAATTGTTAGTGGTCATTTCGATTATCGCGATCTTGATTTCAATTCTGCTTCCGATTCTAAAGGCGGCACGCGAAGCTGGGAAGCAGTCGGTATGCCTTTCCAATCAACGCCAGGTTGGAATTTCCATATCGATGTATGCCATGGAAAACGAGGATCACTTCCACATCGGGCCGATGAACCTCGGCCTGGTGCCACAGAAATTTGGTTGGGGATCCTATTACCATGATTACCTGGCGCCTCAGAGCAACGCTTACGTCTGCCCGTCGATTGAGCCATTCGGCTATCACTCAGCCACGTACCAGAACTACGGGACGTATCGCTATACCTACGGGATGATTCAGAATCTCCGTGGGCCAGGTTGGCCTGAGAAGCGGAGAATGTCTGAATTTCAGAATCACTCATCGACGATGATGGTGGTCGACAGTGTGCGGGGCGTGGACGATGTCGTGGCTGGCGATGTTCAGTGGGCGGAGGTGTTCACCCACACGCTCTCGGTTTACGGGGTTACCGCCGGGGCGCACCTGAGGCACAACAGTAGCGCGAACGTTCTGTTCATGGACGGTCACGGTGAGCCCGGCAGCATGTCGCTTCTCCAGGATTTCGGGTTCATCCGAGCATATTGGGCTTTGAATTAGTAATCGGGGCAGGTTGTCTCATTAGGTAAGGAACACGCAAGATATGTTTTCAGTGCGATCTACAATAATTTTGGTGCTGGCCAGCGCTCTAGGAGCGACGGGGGTCCACGCCCAGCTGCAGGGCAATTTGTTCGAAATGTGGGCAGACCAATTGCCTGTGCGGGAGTCCACTGTCCCGGACGGATATGAAGAAGCGCTGCCCGATAGGTCGGGGGTCATCGCGGTCGAGGAGGAGTTGCTCGCATTTCCTTTTTCGCTCGAAATGGAGATGTCGCCGTATGCGCTGCCCGACCGAGCCTTGACGGGGCCGTTGGAGGTTCAGGGAGCCAGGGCAGAGTATGTTTCCATGACATTCGGTGTATTTGCGGGCCGCGACCTTTCGGGGGTTTTCCTGGAGGTTGGGCCGCTGATAAAAGATGATGGCTCTGATGTGGCGATTCCGCCTGAGCAGATCGACGTGCGGCTCAGTGTGCCCCTGCCGTATCGGACCGATCGGGACAAGCAACTGTACACGATGGAGCACCAAGTCCTGGTGGAACAAGATGAGTACGCGATTCCCGGGCAGCAGAATCGAAAAGTCTGGATCAACGTTTGGCTGCCACCGGAAACTCCTGCGGGTACATATCTGGGCGAGTGTGTGATCCGGCGAGAAGCGGACGTGCTGGCGCGGGTGGCGTTAAAGCTGACTGTGCTCCCCATCACACTCGGGAAGCCGGGGGTCTTGGCAAGCGTCTGGTACACGAAGATCGGTGCATGGGACGGAACTTATGAGAAGAACACCCCCGATCATCTAGCCCAGTTGGCCGAGTTGGGTTTTAACTCCATCTATCAAGCCAACAATCCGCCAGGTATTTTTTATCGCGATGGAAAAGTAGCGATCGACACTCGTTCGCTTGAGCGATTGATGGATGCTTTCATGGCCGCAGGGATGGATGGGCCGGTGCATATTGACCTGCGTTACGTCAACGGTTGGTCAAGTAACTTTGGGCGCATTGTCGACGCTCACCAGAAGGATGGGAAGGAACTACCGGCCGAGTTGAAAGTAGCGGGCGGGTACGAGGTGGAGGTATTCGACCACCCTGCAACGCGTGAGGCATTCGCGGAGATCGTGCGGCAGATCGAGCGATGCGCAGCACAGAATGGTTGGCCTGACCGGTACTACTTCGTGCAGGAAGAAGCGACAGCCAAGCCTGCCCGTCTTGAGGCGTTGCATTACTTCTTGCCTTTGCTGCCAGAACAATCGAAAGCGATTCTGGTCAGCAATGGTCCACGTTGGGGCCGCGACGAGGCCAAGGAAGTCGCCGAACATTTGGACGCGCGTTGCTACAGTGTGCTTAATCGGGAAGTGATGGCCGATGCTAAACGTCTAGGTCAGCCCCTGGACATCTATAACGTCGCTCGTTCCGAGCCACGACGCTATTCCAACCGTGTTGCCCTAGGGTTCTATCCAAAACGCTTGGGCATCCGGGGCGTATCTCAATGGGCGTACATACACGGGTCGCCGTCCGGCTTCTTTTTCTGGCCTTATGGGCACATGGTTCATGATAGCCCCGACGGACCCATTCCCACGTCTCGACTTCTCAAGATGGCCGAAGGGATCGATGACTCACGCTATCTGGCCTTGCTTGACGATTTGATAAGTCGGGCCCAAGCCAGCGAAGCTCCCGCAGCTCGCAAAGCAGCCGCGGATGCCCGACACGACCTAGATGCGATCCTGCAGAAGTTGCCGCTCGAGGGGATGGAATTTTTCGAATTCGCCCGAACCACTGATCCGACAACGTACGACACATGGCGCAGCGAGGTGGTCAAATCCATTCTAACGCTTCAAGCGATCCTTCAGTCCGAATCGTCTGACAAGCAAGTCGAGGATGGCGCGTGATGAGTAAGGAACGCTTGCGGTTGGGATTTGTTGGCGCAGGAGATCACGCGATGCACTGTATCTACCCGTCGCTGCGGCTGGCGCCGTGCGAACTGGTAGCGGTGGCGACGCGTCATCCAGAGACAGCCGCCGTGCCCGCCCGGATGTATGGTGCGCCAAGTACCTACACCGATTACCGGCAGATGCTTGCGAATGAAGAATTGGATGCGGTGTTCTGCGTGGGTGGCGAAGTGCTCCACATGGAGGTTGCCCTCGCGGCGCTGGATGCCGGGTGCCATGTGTTCATCGAGAAGCCACCTTGCCGTACGGCGGCTGAGGCAGCGCAGATACTGTCGACTGCGCGACGTAACAATCGACATG